>NZ_JBNXUM010000026.1:0-96090 GCF_050563545.1 Falsiroseomonas sp. HW251 | reverse complement strand
TGGGACAAAGAAGCCTGTCCCCTTTCGGGGCACTCAGGCCGCCTGTCCCGGTACCGCCAACCTCGGCGGGCCAGAGAAGCTAGCGGGTCTTGCCCGGAACTTCAAGTGGCCAACGCGTTCGTCGTCGGTGACGGGTATCTAGTCGCCTCGATCTGGGCTGTCAAACCCCCGACGACGAAAAACCGCCGCGCGCCTCGATCAGGCCGCCATGGGCACGTCGGACGAACCTGCCCGCCGGAATCCCTCCGTGATATGCGCCGCCAACGCGTCGGCGACGGGCACGTTCAGGGACGCCTCGTGCCGTACCAGCAAGATCCCCATCTCCGGCAGAGGCGGCAGCCCCTCGGCTTCGCCTAGCCAACTCAGGCCCTGGGGCAGCGTGCAGGGCGTGCTGACCGTGATCGCGAGCCCCGCCAGAGCCACAGTGAAACAACCGGTCTGGGTGGCCGAGTTGTAGGTCACCCGTGTTGTCCTGCCCTGCGCCCGAAGGGCACTCAGCGCGGCGTTCCGCCATATGCAGGAATTGTCGGGTCGAGCCAGCGCGAGCGGCAGGGGATCGCGCTTGTGCAACGCATGCGCCGGGCTGCCGACCCAGCGCAGCGGTCCGCGCCAGATCCGCTGCGTCGGCCAGCCCTGGGGCTCCTGACCTTCACTGATCAAGCTGAGGTCCAGGCGCCCATCCTGGATCTGCTGCGCCAGCACGTCGGAGTTCATGCAGGTGACGTCCAGCTCAACAGCCGGATGCGCTTCCGCGAAGCGCGCCAGGATCTTCGGCAGCCAGTTCAGGGCATAGTCGTCCGGCGTGCCGAGCCTGACCGTCCCCACCATCGGCGGAGAGCGGAAATTGCCGACGATCTCGTCGTTCAGGGTCAGCAGCGCGCGTGCCCGCTCCAGCAGCCACATCCCCTGCGGCGTCGGCTGCACGCCACGCGGCGTGCGCACCAGCAGCGGTTGACCGAGCAGATCCTCGAGCCGCTTGATCTGCATGGAGACGGCGGACTGCGTCCGCCCTACGCGCTCTGCGGCGCGGGTGAATGAGCCGCCTTCGATGATCAGCACGAAGGTGCGCAACAGGTCGGGATCCAACCCCGGTGGCAGACCGAACATGCGCCCAACATCAATCCGCATGATGCCAATCGTCAACATAATTCGTTGGATTGATGATTGCGATCGGGTGAGGCTGCCTGCGGTTCGAAGCAGAGGGAAAGGACCGCAGAGATGTCCGGCTCCGTGATCAGCCGTCCCGTTGCCTGCCAGGCGCGGAGGCAACCGGTGGGCTGGCTTGCCTGGCTCGCCCTGATGATGCGCACGATCGAGACCCGCCGCCACATTGCGGGGATGGATGAGCGCATGCTCAAGGACATCGGCATCTCGCGCGCCGATGCCCATCAAGAGGCAAACCGCGCGCCCTGGGACATCGAAACGCTGTCGCCGCATGCTCCCTGGATGTGGCGCTGACATCGGTGGTGGGGCCGCGGTGACCCGCGGCCCCGATCGGGGTCAGTCGAGGCCGCTCTGGCCGTCGCGCCCGCGATTGGGCAACTGGCCCACCGGCCTCACCTCCACAGGAGCCAGGCCAGCGTGGCGCATGCCGAGTTCGTCGGCGATGCGGGGCGAGAGGTCGATCACACGCCCACCGACATAAGGCCCGCGGTCCTCGATCACCACGCGGCGCGTTTCGCCGTTGCTGAGGTTGGTCACGTCCGCGACGGTACCGAGCGGCAGGGTTCGATGCGCGGCAGCGTTCGAATTCGGGTCGAAGCGATCTCCATTGGCCATGGGGCGGTTCGTGAAGTTCTGCGGATGGTAGTAGGACGCCGTGCCCCGCTGGACCTGCCGGTGCTGGGGTTCGGCTGCCAATGGGCCGGCCAGGCTGAGCATCATCGCGGTCGCAATCAGTAGATTCAATTTCACTGCCCTGTCTCCAAATGCCGTGGTGCCTCCCCCTCCGGGCATGGCGAGCGAGACGCGACAGGACGATGACGGTTGCGATCTCCTCACGGCTTCGTAAGCGCCCGCCTCACGCGCAGGGGAGGCGAGGCCGTGTCATCAGGGACGAGTCGCTGAGGGTTGCGGTGGCAGGAGGCGCTATGCAGCGTTGAGAAAGGGGGAGCCGCAGAAACGCTTGGCGATAGGCGAGAGCTCGGAAGAAAGCTCTTGTCAGATCTCAGAATTATTCACTAATATGTTGATTATATATAATATTCTGTGCCTCCCACGAGGCTTCGCCCGCAAACAGCTTGACCGGCGACGATGCATGATGGGAACATATAGTGAACAATTCCCATGTCCTCCGACAACGCCCCCTATCCACAGCCACCCGAGCCCTTGCCAATGGACCGTCCGGCCCTGCTCGCCGCGCTGCGGGCTCGGGTCGGCCGGCTCGAGCGTGCAGGGGCCGCGGCTGCGCTCGCCCGAAGCCAAGCCGGGGTCGTGCATTTGTCCGAAGACATCGATGCGCATCTGCCTCAGGGCGGGTTGGCCCGCGCCGGACTGCACGAAGTTCTGGCAGCGGAGCCTGGGGCAGCCGCGGGCTTCGCGGCAGTCATCCTCGGGCGGACCGGCGGGCCGGTCCTGTGGATCGGGCCCGATCCCGATGCCTGGCCGTCGGGCCTGGTACGCTATGGCCTGTCGCCGGCCGAACTCGTCCTCGTCCGGGCACCGCGGCCGGCCGATGGCCTCTGGGCGATGGAGGAGGCGCTGCGCTGCGCCGCCGTTGGCGGGGCACTGCTGGCCTTGTCCGATATCGACCTGACCGCAGCCCGGCGCCTGCAGCTTGCCGCGGAGGCCGGCGGGGCACTCGGCCTGCTGCTGCGTCCGGATACCGAGGAAGCCGGCCCCTCAGCCGCACTGACGCGTTGGCGGGTTGATGCGCTGGCCGGCAGCGGCGGCTCCGCGCACAGCCTCGGGGATCCACGCTGGCAGCTCGATCTGCTGCGTGGCCGAGGCAGCACGCCGCGGAGCTGGACGGTGGCTTGGCGCACCACGACCGACCGGCTGGAGACCGAGGGCGGCACCTTGGCCGCCCCCACGCGCAACCGGCGCCGTGCATGAGCCGGCGCCGCGCCGCCCGCCCGCCCCACCTGCCGCTGCCGGGACTGGGCCCGCCATCGGACCCTTTTTCCTTCAGACAGGCAGTGGGCGTCACGCCCGCCGCCAGCGATCGCCGGCATCTGGCCCTCGCCCTGCCCTGCCTGGCGGTGGAGCGACTGCGACGCCGGGGCCCGGTCCTGGTCTGGCACTCCATCGGCCCACGGCGCGAGGTTGTCGCCGTCGCCGGGATCGCCGGCATCCGCCCCGGCCAGGCCCTGTCCGATGCCCAGGCCATAGCCCCTGATGCCGAAGCGATCGAGGCCGATCCCGCCGCGGATGCCGCCTTCCTGGAGCGGCTCGCCCTCTGGGCCATGCGCTTCTCACCCCTCGTCGCCATCGCAGGGACCGAAGCACTGGTGCTGGACATCACCGGCGCCGCCCATCTCTTCGGCGGCGAGGCCGCGCTGCTGCGCCGGGCGGAGAAGGGCATGGCGCGGCTTGGCGTGACGGCCTGCGGCGTGACGGCAGGCGCGCCGGGCACGGCGCTGGCCCTGGCACACGCCGGCGCCTCGGGGCTGGTGGTGCTGCCGGGCCAGGAGGCCGAGGCGGTCGCGCCGCTCGGCCTGTCGGTGCTGCCGGTGGATCCGGACATCGTGGCGACCCTGGCGCGGATGGGGTTGCGCAGCATCGCGGAGGTCCGGCGCCAGCCACGTGCTCCGCTGGCCCGGCGCTTCGGCGCGGCGCTGCTGCGCGCGCTGGACGAGGCAGCAGGCGAGATCGCCGCGCCGGTCTCGCCGATCCGCCCGCCGCCCGAATTCGACGCTACGCGAGAGTTCCTGGAGCCGCTGATCACGCGAGAGGCCATCGACCTCGTCGTGGACGGCCTGTTGCGGGTCCTCTGCCGCAAGCTGGAAGCCGCCGGCCGCGGCGCGCGGCGCGTGGTGCTGCGCGCGCATCGCGTGGACGGCGCGGTGCAGGAAGTCGCGATCAGCATGGGCCTTGCCGGCCGCGATCCCACCCATCTCGCCCGGCTTTTCGCGGAAAAGCTGGAGAAGCTCGAACCCGGCTTCGGCTTCGACCGCATCACCCTCGGCGCTGAGGTGACGGAGCCCATGACCGGCACCCAGGGCGCCTGCCTCGGCGGGTCCGGCGCGTTGCAGGCCGATGAACTCGCCCGCCTCTTCGACCGCCTGGCGCAGCGCGTGCAGGTCTGGCGCCTGGCCCCCGCCGAGAGCCACTGGCCGGAACGCGAGGCGATGCGCGTCGCCGCCACGGCGAGCATCGTGGTGCCGCAGGGCTGGCCGCGCGCCCCACGCCCCCTGCGCCTGCTGCGCCGCCCCATCGAGATCGGCGCCGTCGCGATGGTGCCGGACGCGCCCCCTTCCCTGCTGCGCCTCGGCAGGACTGCCCATCGTGTGCTGGCGGCGGAAGGGCCGGAACGGCTGGAGCCGGAATGGTGGCGCGAGCGGCCGGACCGGCCGGGCCGCGACTACTACCGGGTGGAACTGGCGTCCGGCGCGCGGCTCTGGGTCTGCCGGTCCGGCTTCGGGGCGGCGGCGCGCTGGTTCATCCACGGGCGGCTGTGATGCCCATCGAACTCGCCGCCATGTCGAACTTCACCTTCCTCGAAGGTGCGTCGCATCCCCGCGAATACGTCGCGGCCGCGCATGCGCTGGGGATGGAGGCGATCGGCATCGCCGACCGCAATTCCGTTGCCGGCCTAGTGCGCGGCCTGGTCGCGGCGGAGCAGGCCGGCATGCGCTTCGTCGCAGGGATCCGGCTCTGCCTGCAGGACGGCGCGGAATACCTGGCCTGGCCCGCCGACCGCCCAGCCTGGGGCCGCCTCTGCCGCATGCTCTCCGAGGCGCGCATGCAGGGCGAGAAAGGCGAGATCCACCTCACCCGCGACATGCTGATCGCCGGCGCCGAGGGCAGCGTGATGGCTGCCATCCCACCGGCGCGGCCCGATGTGGGTGTCCTGCGCCGGATGCGCGGAGACGCGCAGGCGCTGCGGCGCCGCCTTGCCCTGCCGCTCTTCTGCGCCGTGGATCACCGTTGTCGCGGCGATGACCAGGCGCGGCTGGACCTGCTGGCCTCGAGCGGCCTGCCCCTGATCGCCGCGGGCGGCGTGCGCTACCACGTCGCGTCGCGCCGGCGCGTTGCCGATGTGCTGACCGCGATCCGGCTCGGCACGACGGTCGAGCGGCTGGGCTACCACGCCGAGGCCAATGCCGAGGCCTACCTCCTGCCGCCGCAGGAAGTGGCGCGCCGCCTGCCCCGCCATCGCGAGGCGATCGAGGCGGTGCAGCGGGTGCTCGACACCTGCAAGTTCTCGCTGCGGCAACTCTCCTACGAATACCCCGACGAGATTCTCGATCCCGGCCGCACGCCGCAGGAAACGCTGGAAGCGCGCGTCGAGGCCGCTTGCCGCGAACGCTGGCCCGATGGCGTGCCGGACGCCGTGGCGAAGCAGATCGAGCATGAGCTCGCGTTGATCGCGCAGCTCAACTACGCCGCCTATTTCCTGACGGTCCACGAGATCGTGCGCTTCGCGCAGTCGAAGGAAATCCTTTGCCAGGGCCGCGGCTCGGCGGCGAATTCGGCGGTCTGCTTCGCGCTTGGCATCACCGCCGTCGCGCCGGACAAGCACGATATGCTGTTCGAGCGCTTCATCTCCGCCGCCCGCGACGAGCCGCCCGACATCGACGTCGATTTCGAGCATGAGCGGCGCGAAGAGGTCATCCAGCATATCTACGACCGCTATGGCCGCGACCGCGCCGCCATCGCCGCGACGCTGATCCGCTACCGCGAGCGCAGCGCGATCCGCGAGGTCGGCAAGGCCATGGGCCTGACAGAGGATGTCACCGCGCGCATCGCGAAATCCGTCTGGGGTTCCGGCGACAAGTCGCTGGCCGATCTCGCCGCCGACAACGGCCTGCGCCCCGACGCCGATCCGCGCATCCGTCACGCCATGGAGATCGCCGAGGAGATCCAGGACTTCCCGCGCCACCTCGCCACCCATGTCGGCGGCTTCGTCATCACCCGCGGCCCGCTGGTGGAGCACACGGTGGTGGTCAAGGCCGCAATGGAGAACCGCACCACGATCGAGTGGGACAAGGACGACATCGAGGCGCTGAAGATCCTGAAGGTGGATGTGCTGGGCCTCGGCATGCTGACCTGCATCCGCCGCGCCTTCGAGCTGATCGAGGGGACGGGCGGGGAGCGCTACACGCTGGCTTCCGTCCCGCAGGACGACGACGAGACCTATGCCATGCTGCGCAAGGCGGACTCGCTCGGCGTTTTCCAGGTCGAGAGCCGCGCGCAGATGAACATGCTGCCTCGGCTGCGGCCGGAGAAGTTCTATGACCTCGTCATCGAGGTCGCGATCGTCCGCCCCGGCCCGATCCAGGGCGACATGGTGCATCCCTATCTGCGTCGCCGGAACAACGAGGAGCCGCGGGACATCCCGCCTGGCCTGGAGGAGGTGCTGGGCAAGACGCTCGGCGTGCCGCTGTTCCAGGAACAGGCGATGAAGATCGCGATCGTCGGCGCCGGCTTCTCGCCCGGCCGCGCCGACGAACTCCGCCGCGCCATGGCGACCTTCCGCAATACCGGGGAGATCTGGAAGTTCCGAGAGGAGTTCCTCTCCGGCATGGCGCAGAATGGCTATGACGCGGACTTCGCGGAGCGCTGCTTCCGTCAGCTCGAGGGCTTTGGCACCTATGGCTTCCCGGAAAGCCATGCCGCGAGCTTCGCCTCGCTCGTCTATGTCTCGGCCTGGATCAAGTGCCATCACCCCGCGGCCTTCGCCGCGGCGCTGCTGAACAGCCAGCCCATGGGCTTCTACGCCCCGGCGCAGATCGTGCGCGACGCAAGGGACCATGGTGTGGAGGTGCGGCCGATCGACGTCGTGTGGTCGGACTGGGACTGCACGCTGGAGGGTCGTAGAGAAGTGGCTCCCTCCCTGCCCTCCCCCGCGACTGCGGGGGAGGGAAAAAGCGCCGCGCCTGAGCTTCTGCTCCCTCCCCCGCAGTTGCGGGGGAGGGATGGGGAGGGGGCAGTCGCCCTCCGCCTCGGCCTCCGTCTGATCGCCGGGCTGAAGAAGGAGGACGGCGAGGCCATCATGGAAGCGCGCGCCGTCGCGCCCTTCCGCGACGTCGCCGACCTCGCCCGCCGCGCCAGGCTCGACCGCGGCGCGGTGGATGCGCTGGCGCGGGCCGATGCGCTGCGCGCCCTGACCGATGGTCGTCGCCACGCGCTCTGGGAAGCCGCAGGAATCGAGGCGCCGCTGCCGCTGTCGGAAGCGCGCGACGACCTCAAGCCCAGCCTGCCCGCCGAGACCGCCGGCGAGCAGACCGTGCTGGACTATGCCGCGACGGGCCTGTCGCTGCGCCGGCATCCCGTCGCGCTGCTGCGACCAAGGCTGGCCGAGCTCGGCGGCGTGGACACGCGCGCGCTGAACGCCGCGCGGCAGGGGCGATGGATCAAGGTCCCCGGCCTCGTCCTGGTGCGGCAGCGGCCGGGCAGCGCCAAGGGCGTGGTGTTCTTCACCATTGAGGACGAGTTCGGCACCGCCAATCTGGTGCTCTACCCCGACATCGTCGCACGCGACCGCGCCGCGGTGGTCGGCGCCCGGCTGGTGCTGGCCGAGGGCCGCGTCGAGCGCACCGAAACCAGGGAAGTCCCGATCATCCACCTCGTCGTCCGCCGCCTGCACGACTGGTCCCGCCTGCTCGACGGGCTGCACACGCTGGAGGAGGCGAGATGGGACCGCGTGCTGGCCAATGCCGACGAGGTCCGCAGCCCGAATCTGCACGATCCCCGCGATCCTTCGATCCGCGCGGCAAAGCGGGGCGCCGCGGCCATGCCACCATCCCGTGACTTCCGGTGATGCCGTCCTGCAGTTGAGAATCATTCTCAATTCAGCCAGACTGGCCGGGCGCACAGGGAGACCCCGGAACGATGGCGACACGCGGACTGCCCGCATGGCCGTACACCGATGCGACGCCGGAGGACCTGCCCCCGGCCGAACGCCTGCTGGTGGATGCCGCTCGCGCCTGGGCCGCCGCCTGCCGGCGCGGCGAGCCCACGGCCCCTGCCCTTCGCCGACTGCTGGCAACGGAACGCGCCGAGGCCGCGGCCGGACCCCTCGATGCGATGCTCCGCGCCCTGGCGCAAAGCGCAGCCCTCACGATCGGCTGCGAACTCTGTCCCCGCCTGGTCGGGGAGGAAGCACCAATCCTGCTGGCCGTCGCCCTCGCGCAGCGTGGCCGACGACGGGAAGCTCTGGCCTGCCTGCTGAAGCGCCTGCCGAACGCGCAGACCTATTCGGCGATGGCGGCGGCGATCGCCGTCGGCTGCGCATTCCGCGCGGCCGGCCTGCGCTTCAACGACCCGTGGGGCTGACGCTCACCAGCGACGGACCGGCCCGCAATCCAGATGCATGAAGCCGTCGCGGCGATACAGGCCCACACCGCCGAGCTGCAGGTCGGCCGCACGCCGCGCGACCTCCAGGCTGCTGCGACCCGGAATCCGGCAATCCGCCGCCATCCCCGACATGTGCAGCGACACCGTGGAGACCCGCCCGCTCTGCCGCGATCGCGCCGCGTTCGTCTCCGGCGTGCGATACCCGCTGATCACGTCGAAGCCTTCGTCGCTGTCCACGGCATCCGCCACGGCGAAGAGCACGTCGAACAGGCGCGGATCCATCGGCGTCACCTCGGCGGCCGAAAGATCGCGGAAGACCACGTCGAGCTCGCGAAGGGCCTCGCGGTCGTAGCGGCCGTCGCGCCAATAGACGCCCGAGAAGGTCTCGTTGGTGATCTGCCGCCGCACGGTCAGGCTTCGCGTCGCGCCCTGCGCAAGGGTGGGCGCGGCGATGAGCGACGCCGCAGCGCCCGCGGCCGCCGCCAGGAAGCCGCGGCGCGGCATGACCTGCTCCGCCCCGCAACAGGCGCAGGTGGCCTCGTGCCCGAAAAGTCGTGCCATCACCGCGCGCCCGAAAGCGACGCCATCTGCGGACGCGCCGGCGCGGCCATCGCGCGCGCATACGCCGCATCCAGGTCGTAAATGTCGGGACGCACGCGCACATGCGCGCCATCCACCGTCACGGTGCGATAGCGCAGCAGCACGGGCAGGCTGCGGCCGAGCGTCATGGTGCTCGTCGCACGGCTCTCGATCGCGCGCTGGGCGCGCGGGACATCCCAGCCCGGCGTGCCTTCCAGCAGCATCGCCATGAAATCCAACGGTCTCTCGAGCCGTATGCAGCCCGAGGAGAAGGCGCGGTCGGGCCGCCGGAAGAGATGGCGGTCGGGGGTATCGTGCATGTAGATGTCGTCGCTGTTCGGCATGATGAACTTGATGCGGCCCAGCGCATTCGCGTCCCCGGCATCCTGACGGATCAGGTAGGGGAAGCGCTGGGCGTTGTACTGCGACCAATCCACTGTCCGCGGATCCACCTCAACCCGCTCGCCATTCACGACTTGGTAGATGCGGAAGCCGCGGTCCATCACGGCCTGCGGGTCACGACGAAGCCGCGGCAGCAGATCCTCTCGGGCGTTGCGTTCCGGCACACCCCATTGCGGGTTGAACTGGATAGACGTCATGCGCACGCGCAGCATCGGGGTTTGCCGGTCGCGCCGCCCGACGACGACCGCCATGCCCAGGATCTCGCGCCCGTTCTCCGTGACGGAGAGGCGGTAGTCCGGCACGTTCACCTCGATCCGGCGCTCATTCCCCTCGGGCGCCGAGGCTCTGCGCATGTCGAGCGCCACGCGAAGCTGGTCCACGCGGGCGGAGGCCGGGCGGTTGAGCAGAGCGATGGAAATGCGGCCGACGCGGCCATCGACCTCGAGCCCGTTGGCCTGCTGCCAACGCTTCACCGCGGCCTCGAGCGCGGGGTCATAGAAGGCGCCCCTGTCCGGCGTGGCAGCGAGTTCCTGATCCTCTGCCGCCAAGCGTGCACGCAGGGCCGGCACGCGCACGGCATCGGTGCTGCCAGGCTCGATCGTCGCATCGCCCGGGATCGTCCCCCAGCCCCGCCGCGCAATCAGCTTCGCCCGCGCCAGCTCCGCCTTCAGCGTGGCAGCCTCGGGCGGGAGCAACGCCGCACGGTCGATGACGCTTGCAGGATTGGCGGAGCCCGCAAGCTCGGCCTGCCAACGCTCCACCTGAACCGAGGCGACGTCGCGACGCAGGTCGGGTCGGCCTCGCAGTTCAGGCACCCGGCCGACCAGCAGGTCGTGCAGCGCCAGGCTCGCCGCGCGCTGCAGCGCGGCACGGCCCTCGGGACCGGCGGCGGAGGCAGGATCAGGAATGTTGTAGTGCCGGGGGTCGAGGCCATCCTGGTCGAGTTCGAGCAGTCGTTCCGCCAGACGCGCGGCGCCCACGGAATCCACGGCCAGGGCGGCCGGCCCGGCAGTGACGGCTTCGGCCGGAGACACCAGGCGCCCAGCCGCAAGGCCAAGGGCGGCACCCAGGAGAGGTCGGCGGGTCGTTCGCATCTCCGCGAGATACCGCTCGCGACGCCCCCTTGCCAAGCGTCAACCCGAGTCGCACAGCGACGGGCTACCGCCCCCCGCTGACGTCCAGCACCGCCCCGGTCACATAGGATGCGGCTGGAGACAGCAGCCAGAGAACGGCCTCGGCCACCTCCTCGGGCGTGCCCAGGCGCTTCATGGGGACGGTCGGCACGATGCGGTCCACACGTTCGGGGATGCCGGCCGAGGCATGGATGGCAGTGTCGATCATGCCCGGCGCAACTGCGTTCACCCGGATTCCCTCGCCGACCAGTTCCTTGGCGAGTCCTCGCACTAAGGGATCCACGGCGCCCTTGCTGGCGGCGTAGTGCACGAACTCGAACGGTGAGCCGAAGGCCGGCGCGCGTGACCCGACGCAGACAATCGCGCCGCCCCGGCCGCCGCGGGACGTGGCCATCCGCCGCGCAGCCTCCCGGCAGGCGGTCGCTAGCCCGATCACGTTGATCTCCATGACCCGCCGCCAGGTCTCGTCGCTGCTGTCGAGGAAGGACGAGGCCGGCCCGGTGATGCCGGCATTGGCGACGAAGGCGTCGAGCCGACCGAACCGCGCATCCCCGGCGGCGAATGCCTGGGCCGTTGCGGCTGGATCGGCCGCATCGGCCTGGACCAGTTCGACAGCGGCGCCGGAGGCCCGGCAGGCGGCCGCCGTTGCCTCGGCGGCGGCGCGATCGCTGCCCCAGGTCAGCAGCAGGTCATCCCCCCGCGCCGCCGCCAGCCGGGCGACGGCCGCGCCGATCCCCTTCCCTGCCCCGGTGATCGCCAGCACAGGCTTTTCGGTCATCGTCCTACCCCTTCGGCTCCCCGGCCACGTTGACGCCGGGCGCCGGCCGCGTCACCCCTCCTCCGATCACGGAGGACACAGCCATGGCCGACCCCAGCCTTCGCCGCGCGCTCGACGCGAACGAGTTCATCCTCGCCCCCGGCGTCTTCGACATGATCTCAGCGAAGGTCGCGGACGGCATGGGGTTCAAGGCGCTCTACGCCACGGGCTTCGGCACGGTGGCGTCGCATCTCGGCGTCGCGGATGCGGGCATCGCGACCTACACCGACATGGTCTCGCGCATGGGCACGATCGCCCGGGGCTGCCGCACGCCGCTGATCTCCGACGCGGACACCGGCTATGGCGGGCTTCTGAACGTGCGTCACACCGTGATGGGCTACGAGGCCGCGGGCGTGACAGCAATCCAGCTCGAGGACCAGGAGATGCCGAAGAAGTGCGGCCACACGCCCGGCCGCCGCGTCATCCCGGCCGAGGAGATGGCGCTGAAGATCCGCGTCGCCGTCGAGGCGCGGAAGAGCCCGGACTTCCTAGTCATCGCCCGCACCGACGCGCGCACCACGCTCGGCCTGGACGAGGCGATCCGCCGCGGCCAGATCTACGCCGAGGCCGGCGCCGACGTGATCTTCATCGAGAGCCCGGAGACCGAGGCCGAGATGGCCGAGGTCGGCAGGCGCATCAGGAAACCTCTCTTCGCCAACATGGTGGAGGGCGGCCGCACGCCGATCCTGCCGGCGGAAAAGCTGCACGCCATGGGCTACCGCATCGCGATCTATCCGGCGGTCGGCTTCCTGACGGTCGCGGCAGCGCTCGAGCGCGCCTACGCCACCCTCAAGAAGGATGGGCATTCCAACAACCTGCCGGCAGACGCCTCCTACGGCTTCGGGCGGATGTGCGAGCTCATGGGCTTTCCCGAGGTCTGGGACTTCGACCGCAAATGGGCGGAGATCGCGGGCAACCTGCCGCCGCAGAAGGCGGCGGAGTGAGAGGCATGCAGGGGGTCCGCGCGCTGCTCTTCGACGTCTTCGGCACGGTCGTGGACTGGCGCAGCGGCGTCGCGCGCGAGGCGGCGGTGTTCTTCGCGCGCCGCGGGATCAATGCGGACCCGCATGCCTTCGCCGATGCCTGGCGCGACCGCTACCAGCCCGCGATGCAGGCCGTGCGCAGCGGCGTGCGGCCCTTCACGCGGCTCGACACGCTGCATCGGGAGAACCTGCTCGGCATCCTCCGTTCGGTCGGCGTGGATCCGACTGGGCTGCCGGAAGCCGAGATCGACGATCTGAACCGAGCCTGGCATCGGCTCGATCCCTGGCCGGATTCCATCGGCGGCTTGGAGCGACTTAAGAGCCGCTTCATCATTGCGCCGCTGTCGAACGGTAATGTCGCGCTGCTGCTGAACATGGCGAAGCGCGCTGGCCTGCCGTGGGACGCGATCCTGGGTGCCGAGGTCGCGCAGGCCTACAAACCGCAGCCCGAGGCGTACCTCCGGACTGCGGATATCCTGGGCCTCGATCCCGCCGCCTGCATGCTGGTCGCCGCGCATAACGGCGACCTCGCCGCGGCACGGCGATGCGGGCTGCGGACGGCTTTCGTCGCGCGACCGACTGAGCACGGGCCGAACCAGGCGACCGACCTCGCCCCGTCCGAGGCCTGGGACATCGTGGCATCGGACTTCAACGACTTGGCAACCCGGCTCGGCTGCGCCTGACGTCACTCGCTTCGGATGCCGCCCTCGCGGATGATGGGCGTCCACCGCGCGACTTCGCTCCGGATGTGGTTGGCGAAATCCTCGGGCGAGCCGCCGACGACCATGCCAGCCTGGCCGTTGAAGATGGTCTGCTGCACGTCCGGCATGGCGATGATCCGAGCGAAGACCTCGTTGATGCGTCGGGTCAGCGCGGGATCCATGCCAGCCGGCGCGGTGATGCCGTGCCAAACCGCGACCTCGAAGCCAGGCAGCACGGTGGACACCGCTGGGATGCCCGGCAGCAGAGGCGTGCCACCCGTCGTGCCGATTCCGATGGCCTTCGCATTGCCGGCCCGGATCTGCTGGAGGCCTGAGGAGACGGTCGGGAAGCCGAACTGAGCGTCGCCGCGGACGAGCGCGGTCACCATCTCCGCGCCGCTGCGATACGGGACGTGCACCATCCTGATGCCGGCCTCGCGCAGGAACAGCGCCATGAAGAGATGGCTGCCATTCCCGTTGCCAGCCGAGGAATAGGTGAAGCGATCGGGCCGCGCCTTCGCCTGGTCGATGACCTCCTGGACGGTGTTGGCCGGGACCGAGGGATGCGCCATCAGCACCGCCGGCAGGTTCACGAGTTGAATTATCGGCGTGAAGGAGGTCGGCGGATCGTAGGCGAGCGAGGGGATCAGTTCCTTCCCGATGGCGTTGGCGCCGATATCCGCCATCAGCAGCGTGTAGCCATCCGGCCGCTCGCGCGACACGGCGAGCCCGCCGATCGTCCCGCCGGCGCCGGCGCGGTTCTCGACGACGAGGTTCTGCCCGCCGCTGACTTCCGCGAACTTCGCGGCCACTGTGCGCGAGAGGGTGTCTATGGCGCCGCCCGGGCCGAAGGGGACGACCAGGCGCACGGGCTTGTCGGGCCAGGTCGCCTGCGCGCGCGTGCCGGCGGGCCAGAGCGCCGGAACGGCAAGGCCAGCCAGGACAAGACGGCGCGTGATGGCGCGGGACATGACGGTTCCTCCCTGCAGGTCTTGGCGCCGGAATAGTCGCCCTTGCCCCGCCGGCGCAACCGCGCGACGAATCCGGGATGACCTGGTCCATCGCCGCCCATGACCCCGCTACCGGCGCCTTCGCCGTGGCCGTCGCGACCTGCGCCTTCGCCGTTGGCGCGTCCTGCCCCTTCGTGCGGGCGGGTGTCGGCGCGGTGTCCACGCAATCCATGACGAACCGCTATCTCGGGCCCGCCATCCTGGATGGCATGGAACGCGGCTTGACGCCGGCAGCCGCCATCGAAGCTGCTCTGGTCGGCGACGAAGGAAAGGGCATGCGCCAGGTGCACGCCATCGACCGGCATGGCCGCAACGCCGCCTTCACCGGCGCGAACTGCGTGGAATGGTGCGGCGACCTCGCGGCCGAGGGCGCGTCCTTCGCCGGCAACATGCTCGCCGGCTCGGCGGTGCTGACGGAAACACGGGCGGCCTGGTCGAAGCACGCGTCGCTGTCATTGCCGGAGCGTCTTCTCGCGGCGATGGATGCGGGCGAGGCCGCCGGCGGAGACCGGCGCGGGCGCCAATCCGCGGCGCTCACCGTGGTGACGACGGAGGACTTTCCCGACCTCTCGCTCAGGGTGGACGACCACGCCGAGCCCCTGCCGGAACTGCGCCGCCTGCTCGGGCTGTGGCGGCGCTCGCGCGCGCCTTGGCTGCACGAACAGCCAAGCAAGACCAACCCATCCGGCAATACGGACATGGACGCGATCGAGGCGCGCTGGATGGCCGCGGGGTTGGATATCCGCTTCCGCCGGTAGACGAGGCGCCATTCCCGCGACAGGCTTGGGCCGAGATGCGCGTTTCCTGGGTCGCCGCCCTCTCGGTCACGCTGATGGTGCAGACCATCGGCACTTTCGTCAGCCAGACAATCCCGGTCGTCGCGCCGAGCATGACGGCCGATCTTGGCCTGCCGCCGGAGACGATCGGCAACTTCGCCTCCATCAACACGCTCGGCGCCATCCTTTTCCTGCTGTTCGGCACGCCGCTTGTCGCGGCCTTCGGGCCGGCGCGGATGCTGCAGATCGGGACACTTGTCGGAAGCGCGGCACTCGGGCTGGCGGCGCTGGGGCAAGCCTGGCTGGTTCCAATCGCGTCGCTGCTGATGGGCATCGGCTACGGGCCAACCGGTCCGGCCGGCAGCCGCATCCTGCAGGCAACGGCGCCGCCGCGGCATCGCGTGCTGATCTTCTCGGTGAAGCAGGCCGGCGCGCCGGCCGGCGGCGCACTGGCGGGGCTGATCGCGGCGCCGGTGGCCGCCATCTGGGGCTGGGAAGCCGCGCTTCTCGTCGGCATCGCACTCGGCTGCGGCGTCGCCTTGGCCTTGCAGCCCATGCGCGACGTCCTGGACGCCGAGCGCCTGCCCGACGTCCCGCTGAGCGAGGCGCTCACCCTTAAGCGCCTGGCCGCGCCGGTCACCACGCTGAAGATGAACCCGGTGCTGCCGCCGCTCTGCGTGCAGGCCTTCGCCTTCGCCTGCCTTCAAGGCAGCCTGTTCAACTTCACCGTGACCTGGCTGGTGGAGGCGCACGGCCTGACGCTGACCGCCGCGGGCACGGTCTTCGCGACGATGCAGGTCGCCGGCGTGCTGGGCCGGATCGGGCTGGGATGGGCGGCGGACCGGCTGGGCGACGCGGTGCGCAGCCTGACGGTTCATGGCCTGCTCGCGGCGCTGCTTTCGCTGATCTTCGTTCTGATGGCGCCCTCGGCACCTTGGGCTCTTGGCCTCGTCCTCGCCTTTCTCTGCGGCTTCACCGCCGCCTCCTGGAACGGGATCTTCCTGGCCGAGGTCGCGCGGGTCGCGCCACCGGACCGCGTGGCGGAAGCGACCTCGGGGGCCATCATGCTGTGCTTCCTGGGCTACCTGACCGCGCCTTCCGTCTTCGCCTTCCTGGTGGCGCATACCGGCAGTTGGTCGCTGCCCTTCTTCGTCGCCTGTGCCGTGCTGGCCGCGGTCTCGCTGGTCATCCTGGCGTGGCGGCTTTCGCAACTCAGGGCCGGTCGCCAGGCCGGCCATCACCGGAGCGACCCATGACGGTCAGGCTCGGCATCATCGGCTTCGGAATCATGGGCGAGCGGCTGGCCCGCGCGGCACTCGACCACGACGCGGTGGAGCTTGCCGCGGTCTGGGATCCCTCGCCGGCCGCAGCGATGCGCCTGGCCGGCGTGGGGACGAGCGCGCCGATGCTCACCTCCCCCGGCGCTGTCATCGCGGCTTGCGACGTCCTCTACATCGCCTCGCCACCCTCTTCGCATATCGAGCATGCCCGCGCGGCGATCGAGGCCGGCAAGGCGGTCTTCCTGGAGAAGCCTCTCGCGTCCGACCTGCCGGCGGCGCGCGCCTTCGTAGCCGAAGCGGAGCAACGCCAAGCCAGGGCAGCCGTGAACTTCCCCATGGCATCCTCCCTCGCCGTCGAGCAGTTGTCGGCCTGGCGCCAGACGCTCGGCGCGCCGCGCAAGCTGACGATCCGCCTGGATTTCGCAAGATGGCCGCGCGGCTGGCAGCAGGCGGCCGCACCCTGGCTGTCGCGCCGCGCCGAAGGCGGCTTCACGCGGGAGGTGCTGTCGCACTTCCTCTTCCTCACCAGGCGGCAGCTTGGGCCGCTGGACCTGCTGTCGCGCGACGCCCGCTTCCCAGCGGGCGACGGCTCGGAGGACGCGATCTCGGCGACGCTGAAGGCGGGTGGATTGCCCGTCGAGATCACCGGCGAGGTCGGCAAGACCACAGCCGACGACCACAACCTCTGGATCCTCGAATCCGAAGGCGGGGCGGTCCGGCTACGCGACTGGTCCTTCGCGGAGAAACTGGGCGCGGATCGCAGCTGGCACGCCGCACCGGATGCGCTGCCGAACGAGAAGATGCGCCCGCTGGTGCTGAAGCGTCAGTTGGACAAGGTCGCCGCGCTCACAGCGGGCCGGCCGCAGAACCTGGCGACGCTTCGCGAGGCGCTCGAAGTGCAGGAAATCGTCGAGGCCATTCTGGGTCTCTGACCGACAGGAGGGGTGGATCATGCGCGAGGTAGCGGTCGTCACCGGAGGCGCGAGAGGTATCGGGCGTGGCTGCGCGCACGCGCTGGCGGAGCGCGGGCATGACCTGGTGCTGGTGGACCTGCTGGTCGCGGAGATGGAGCGCACGCGCGGCGAGCTCGAGAGCATGGGCGCCCGCGTCCTGACTTTCGAGGCCGATGTTGCCGACCACGCCCGCGCAAAGGAGATCGCCGCGGCCGTCGAGCGCGAGTGGGGCCGCTGCGACGCGCTGGTGAACAATGCCGGCAAGTCGAACCCCAGGACGATCCTGGACTGCACGGAGGAGGAGTTCGACCGCACGATCGCGATCAACCTTAAATCCTGCTTCAACTACATCCAGGCCTTCGTGCCGCTGATGCGCAAGGGCGGCGGCGGCCGGATCGTCTCCATGTCGTCTCTCAACGCGCATACCGGCGGCGTGACGAGCGCAGTCAGCAAGTTCGCCTATGCCAGCGCGAAGGCCGGCATCCTCGGCATGACACGTGCGCTGGCAAAGGAGTTGGGACCGGAGATCGCAGTGAACGCGGTCTGCCCCGGCGTCATCGAGACAGAGATCGGCAACGTGCTGACGCGGTCGCGCGGCGCGGAGCTCGCGAAGAAGATCGCCCTGCAGCGCGTGGGCAAGCCGCAGGATGTCGCGCGCACCGTCGCCTTCCTCGCGACCGATCAGTCCAGCTTCATCACGGGACAGCACATCATCGTGGACGGCTTCCAGTGGGAGATCTAAGCGGGCGAGCCTAGCTCGCTGCCCGCATCCGATCTGCGCCGGGTCCCGGCAGGTCGATCTCGATCGCGAGCGTGGACATGTCGCCGCCGCGGTCGAGCGAGACGTTCACCCGGCCCGGATCGATCGCGACATAGCGTGCTACGACCGCGACGATCTCCTGCTGCAGCTTCGGCAGGAAGTCCTCCCGCGTGCGGCCGATTCGCTCGTGCGCGAGCACGATCTGCAGCCGCTCCTTCGCAGCCGCGGCGGTCGGCGGGGTCTCCTGCTTGCGAGCCCGGAAGAAATCGAGCCAGCTCATCAGGCAGCCCTCCCCCCGAACAGACGCGAGAACAGGCCCTTCTTCTGGGCCTCGAGGAAGCGATGCTCGACCTTGTCGCCGAGGAAGCGCCCGACCGAATCCTTGTAGGCCTGGCCGGCGACGCTGTCGGTGTCCAGCACGACCGGCGTGCCGGTGTTGGACGCCTTCAGCACGCTCTCGCTCTCGGGGATCACGCCGAGCAGCGGGATGGCCAGGATCTCGCGGATGTCGTCGAGCTTGAGCATCTCGCCTTTCTCGACGCGTGCAGGGTCGTAGCGGGTGACGAGCAGATGCTCCTTGACGGGCTCGCGCTTGTCCTCCGCCCGCTTCGACTTGGACTGCAGAACGCCGAGGATGCGGTCGCTGTCGCGTACGGACGACACCTCGGGGTTTGTCACCACGATCGCCTGATCGGCATAGTAGAGTGCGAGCAGCGCGCCCTTCTCTATCCCGGCGGGGCTGTCGCAGATGACGTAGTCGTTGTCCTTCAGCAGTTCCTCGATGATCGTGCCGACGCCTTCGCGCGTCAGGGCATCCTTGTCGCGGGTCTGGCTGGCCGGAAGGATCTGCAGCGTGTCCACGCGCTTGTCGCGGATCAGCGCCTGGTTCAGGCGCGCGTCGCCCTGGATCACGTTGACGATGTCGAACACCACGCGTCGCTCGACCCCCATGATGAGGTCGAGGTTGCGCAGGCCGACATCGAAGTCGATCACGGTGACCTTCTTGCCGCGCTGCGCGAGACCGGTCGCGAAGGCAGCCGAGCTCGTGGTCTTGCCGACGCCCCCCTTCCCCGACGTGATGACGATGACTTCCGCCATGCTTACCCCCTGCCCGGACACCTGGGACCTCACTGGGCATCAGCCCAGCGGATCGAACCTCATCTGCTCGCCGACAAGCCGGGCCATGACGGCCTTGCCGATCGGGGCATTCCCCAGCCCGTCGCGCACGGCGTAGTAGCCGGCGATCGAGACGAGCTCGGGCTCGAAATGCGTCGCGAAGACCCGTGCACCCATCTCGGACTGCCCGCCCGCGATCGCCCGGCCGAGCAACCGGCCGTAGACGTGGATGTTCCCGTCCGCGATGACCTCGGCGCCCGGGTTGACCGTGCCGATGACGATGAGGTCGGTACCCTGGGCCCAGATGCGCTGGCCCGCGCGCACCGGCTGGTCCACGACCAGGGACGGCCTACCAAGCCCCGCCGGCTGCGGTTCCGCCGCAGGAGCCGGAGGCAGTGGCGGCGCGGGTTCCGCGACCGTCGAGACCGGCGCCTCGGCCAGGGGGATGTCGGTCTCCTTGCCGCCGGCCAGCTTCAGCGGCGGGAGCCCGGCGCCCATCGCGGCGTTCCGCATCTCCGGCGTGCCGCCAGTCGTGCCGACCGGGACAATCTCGATCGCCCGCAGCCCTTGGGCCAGCGCGGCGAAATCCACCTCCGCCGGCTGCGCCTGGATGTCGTCGAGGCCGATCACGATCGGGGCGAAGCGCAGGAAGCCGGGCGCGCGGCGGAATTGGTCGCCGAGCGCCGGAACGACCGCCTCGGCCCGATGATCGAGCAGACGCAGAACCAGCAGGTTGAAATTGGCCCCGCGCAGCCGGAAGGGCTCAAGACGGGCGGCAGGGGGCCTGGAGGCCGCGGACATCGCGCTTCGGGTTCTCGGGATCGGGTCTGTGACTCCTGCATAGCAGCGCCTTGGCTCGCGGCGAAGCGGCGCGAGGCCATTGTTCCGAAACAGAACGACTTGGCCGAAAATCCTGAGGCATTCATGCAACCGCGACTCGGGCACCCCCTACCCTGCTTTCTGCTGACGACGGAGCCAGCCGCCCCATGGCCAAGAGCCTGCCGACCCGTGCCGATTACCGGTTCTTCCTCGCGATCCCGACCCGCTGGATGGACAACGACGTGTACAGGCACGTCAACAATGTCACTTATTATTCCTGGTTCGACACGGTCGTCGCCCGCTTCCTGCTGGCTTCCGGCGCGATCAACCTGACGGACAGTCCTGTCATCGGCGTCGTGGTCGAGACGCTCTGCCGCTACCACGCCCCGGTCGCCTTCCCGGAGACCGTCACGGCCGGGCTGCGCGTGGACCGGCTGGGCAACACCGCCATCCGCTACGGCATCGCGATCTTCCGCGAGGACGAGGAGGCCGCGAGCGCCGAGGGGCACTTCGTCCACGTCTATGTCGACCGCGCGACCCAGACGAAGCCGCAGCCCCTGCCAGAAAGCCTTCGCGCTGCCGCGGCCGCGTTGGTCGTCGCTGCACCCGGCGCCGATTGACGCCGTCCTGCCCACGCAGCAAAGCGGGGCCAGCCTGCGGGAGAGACGGACATGCCCACGCTGAAGCGCCTCGCGATCCTCGACGACTACCAGGGCGTGACCCTGTCGATGGGCCCCTGGGACCGGTTGTCCGGCCGCGTCCAGATCGATGTCTTCCGCGACACGCTGAAGGACCAGGACGCGCTGGTCGCGCGGCTCGCGCCCTTCGACGGCATCCTCGCTATGCGCGAACGCACGCCCTTCCCCTCGGCGCTGATCGAGCGCCTGCCGAACCTCAGGCTCCTGATCAGCACGGGGGAGCGTAACCGCGGCATCGATGTCGCCGCGGCCAAGGCGCGCGGCATCACGGTCTGCGGGACGGCGAGCTTTGGCGCGCCGACCGTGGACATCACCTGGGGGCTGATCCTGAACCTGCTGCGCGACCTCCCGGCGCAGCAGGCTTCGCTGCGTGCCGGCGACTGGCAGACCAGCGTCGGCACCTCGGTCGAGGGGCTGACCCTCGGCGTCGTCGGGCTCGGCAAGTTGGGTACGCGAGTGGCCAGGATCGGCGCTGCGTTCGGCATGAAGGTCATCGCCTGGAGCCAGAACCTCACAGCCGAGAAGGCCGCCGCTGCCGGGGCGGAGCTTGTGTCGAAGCAGGAGCTCTTCGCCCGTGCCGACGTCGTCACGCTGCACCTGATCCTGTCCGACCGCTCGCGCGGGATCGTCGGCGCAGCGGAGCTCGGCGCGATGAAGCCCCGGGCTGCGATCGTGAACACCTCGCGCGGACCGCTCATCGACCAGGCCGCGCTGGTCGCCGCGCTGAAGGCGGGACGCATCCGGGCCGGCCTCGACGTCTATGACGAGGAGCCGCTGCCGCCCGGGCATCCGCTGCTGTCCTGCCCCGGGACGATGCTGACGCCGCATCTCGGCTACGTCTCGACCCAGAACTACGAGGCCTATTTCCGCACTGCCGTCGAGGTGATCGAGGCCTATCTCGCGGGCAGCCCGATTCGGGAGATGCAGCCATGACCCGACTGCCGGCCTTCTGGGCATCGGCGAGCCAGGCCGAGCGCGACGCCGCCTACAACAACGCGGCCGCGGTGGCCTGCAGCGCGCAATGGACCACGGAACGGGACGCCGCGGCCGCCGCGTTCCGGACCGCGCATCCGGCCCGTCTCGACCTCCGATACGGCGAAGCGGATCGCGAGGCCTGGGACCTGTTCCCTGGGCCGCGCCGGGACGCGCCCTGCCTGGTCTTCATCCACGGCGGGTACTGGCAGCGCAACCGTCGCGAGGATTTCGCGCATTATGCCGAAGGTGCGCTCGCCATGGGCTGGTCGGTCGCCTTCAACGGCTACAGCTTGGCGCCCGAGGCGTCGCTGACGCGGATTGCCTGGCAGGTGCAGGCGGCGCTGGACTGGCTGTCCGCGCACGGACCGGAGCACGGCATCGGCGGTCCGATCGTCGCCTCCGGCTGGTCGGCGGGCGGCCACCTGGCCGCCCTGGCGCTCGAGCATCCCGCGGTCACCGCCGGCCTCGCCATCTCCGGCATCTTCGAGCTCGCGCCAATCCGCGACACCTACCTCAACGCCGCGCTGAAGCTGAGCGATGAGGAGATTGCGGAGCTATCGCCCATGCGGCGGCCCGTGGTGCACAAGCCACTGGCCATCGCGTATGGCAGCGCGGAACTGCCGGAGCTCTGCCGGCAATCCCGGGACTTCCATGCGCTCCGCAGCGCGGCGCATGCGCCGGGGCCGCTGGTGCCGGTGCCCGGCGCCGATCACTTCCAGGTCCTGGAGGCGCTGCGCGTGCCTGATGGCTCCCTGCTGCGGGTCGCAGCCACCTTGCTGGACTGACCGCCGCGCGGGAACATGCGCGGGCTCGGACCGGACTGAGGGAGGAAGGACCGATGAAGCGACGGACCCTGCTGGCGGCTGGCTTGGCGCTGCCCGCGATCGCGCGCGCGCAGGACGGCGCGCTCCGCATCGTCGTTCCGGCACCGCCTGGCGCCTTCAACGACGGCCTGGCGCGGCTGCTGGCGGACCGGCTGCCGGCCTCGCTCGGCCAGACCGTTGTCGTGGACAACAAGGTCGGCGCCGGTGGCATGATCGGCACGCGGGAAGTCGTGCAGGCCCGCCCTGACGGCCGCACGATCGGCATCGCCAACACAGCGACGATCGCCATCAACCCGCACCTCTTCGCGAATGCCGGCTTCGATCCGCTGCGCGACCTCACGCCTGTCTGCGGCTGCGCGGAGATCGAGATCGTGCTGGTCTCGCCGCCGCGCGCCGGCATCATCTCGGTCGCCGACATGGTGGCCAAGGCGAAGGCGCGGCCTGGCGCGCTGAACTATGCCTCGGCCGGCATCGGCGGCAGCACGCACCTGGCGTTCGAACTGCTTAAGCTGCGCGCCGGCGTGGACATCACCCATGTCCCGTATCGCGGCGCCGCGCCGGTCGCGACCGCGCTGCTCGCCGGCGAGATCGACGTGGGGTTCGAGGGCATCCCACTGCTGCTGCCGCACATCCAGTCCGGCGCGCTGCGCCCGCTCGCCGTTTCCGGCAGCCGCCGGCACCCGCAATTGCCGGATGTCCCGACCGTGCAGGAAGCCGGGATCCCGAGCTACGAGATGGTGATCTGGTTCGGCCTGGTCGCGCCGAACGGGGTGCCCGCCGCCGCGCTGCAGAAGCTGGAAACCGAGACGCTGCGCGCCCTCTCGGAGCCCGCGATGGCGGAGCGGATCTCGCAGCAAGGCGCCACGGTCCGCGCGCGCAACGCCGCCGACTTCGGCGCCTTCATGCGCGCAGAGCACGCCAAGTTCGGCGAGGTCGTCCGCACCGCCCAGATCAAGGCGGAATAGCGAGCTATCGCGCGAGGTAGCGCGCCGCCCCTTCCGCCAGGACCTCGACGCCGAGCGCGAGGTCCTCCTCCTTCGTGTCCTCGGCCCAGTGGTGGCTGATGCCGCCGATCGAGGGCACGAAGAGCATCGCGGCCGGCATGACGCGCGAGAGATACTGTGCGTCGTGCCCCGCGCCGCTCGGCATGCGCTGCCAGGCGCCGGGCGCCAGCGCCTCCGCCGCATCGGCCAGGGCCTGCTGCATCTCGGGATCACAGAGCGCCGGCGTCGAGAGGGCGACGGGCTCCAGCACGCAGGGGCACTTCTCGCGCCGGTTGCTCTCCTGCACCAGGGCGCGCAGGCAGTCCTCCATGCGGGCGATGACGGCACTGTCCACATCGCGCAACTGGAACAGCACCTCGCAACGGCCAGGGATGATGGATGCCGCGCCGGGATCCAGGCTGATGCGCCCCGTCGTCCAGGTGCTGCGCGGTCCACGCACCAGGGGGAAGTGACGGTCGATCTCGGCGAGCAGCCGCACGGCCGTAAGCCCGGCGTCGCGGCGTTCCTCCATCGTCGTGCCGCCAGCATGATCCTGCATGCCGGTGAAGGTCAGGCGGTACTGGCGGATCGCGACGATGCCCGTGACCACGCCGATGCGCAGATCGGCGCTTTCGAGCTGCGTCCCCTGCTCGATATGCATCTCGAGGAAGCCCTTGTGGCGGCCGGGCTCCATGCGGATGCGGGGGCGGCCTTCGAGCCCCGCCTCCTTCAGCGCCTGGCGCAACGGCTTGCCGTGGTAGCGGTTGGCGAGCCGGTCGATCTCCTCCTCCTCGAGCTGGCCGATGAAGCTGCGGCTGCCGATGAAGCCGCCGTAGTGGCCTTCCTCGTCGGCAAAGGCCACGACGTCCACGGGCAGCCCCGCGCGCGCCAGCGCCACGCCGCCGAGGACGCCGAGCGCGCCGTCCAGCCAGCCGGCCTCGTTCTGGGTCTCGATATGGCTGCCGACCAGCAGCTTCTGGCCCGGGCCCTTGTGCCGGCCGATGACGTTGCCGATGCCGTCGAGCTCGGACTCCAGCCCGACCTCCTCCATGCGCGTCATCAGCCAGCGGCGGCTTTCCATGTCCTCCGGCGTGTAGGTCGGGCGATGCACGCCGGTCTTGAACTCGCCGATCTTCCGCAGCGCCTGCAGGTCCGCGATGAAGCGCGCGGTGTCCACCTTCGGCATGAATGCTCTCCTTCGGTCGCGGGCGGATCAGGTGGTCAGCCCGCCATCCACCACGATGGTCTGCCCCGTCACCATCGCCGCGCCGGCCAGCAGGAAGACAATGACCTCGGCCAGGTCCTCCGGCGTGCAGCGGCGCTTCAGCAACGCGTTCTCGATCGAGCTCACGCGCTGCTCGTTGGTCCATTCGATCATCCATGTCGAATCGACGGCACCTGGCGCGATGGCGTTGACCCGCACCTCCGGTGCGAGGCCACGCGCCAGGTTCCTGGTCAGGCTGATCACGCCGGCCTTGCTCGCGCCATAGGCCATGGACGAGCCTGGCGAGTTGAGGCCGGCTATCGACGCCGTGCTGACCACGGCACCGCGTGCCGCCTTGAGCGCAGGCGCCGCGGCCTTGGTGCAGCGGAACACGCCGATCAGGTTGACCTCCAGCACCTCATGCCAGAGATCCTCGGTCAGCCGGTCCAGCTCATGTGGTGCGATCGCCGTCCGCGTGCCGGGCGTGCCGGCGTTGTTGACGAGGTAGTCCAGGCGCCCGAGGTCGCGCACCGCGGCGTTCACCATGCGCGCGCAGTCCTCGGCATCGCCGACGTTGCCGCGCGCCGCGATGACGTTGGCACCCTCCGACCGGAGCCGTTCGACGGCTTCCGTGCCGCGGGCGTCACCGGGCAGGAAGTTGATCGCCACGGTCGCACCGGCCCTGGCCAGCATCGTCGCGGTCGCCAAGCCGATGCCGGACGCGGCTCCGGTGACGAGCGCGGCTTTCCCGCGAAGGTCGTAGGTGATCGTCACGGTCCTACTCCGTCGCCCGGGTGGCGCCGGCCATGGTGCCGATCTCGCGCATCGCCTTCTTCAGAGCCATAAGACGCCGGTCGCGCGCGGCGAACAGCTTCTGCGTATCGGCGTCCCAGTCGTAATAGCCCTTGCCTGCCATCACGCCGGTCCGCCCTTCGGCAATCAGCTTGTCGAGCGTATCGCTCTTCTCGGACGGCGGCGGTGGCTGGTAGGTCGCGTTGCGCAGCGCGTGCTGAAGCAGCGGGAGTCCCGTGAAATCGGCCTTCGCCATGACGGCTACGATCGGGATGCGCAGCGCCAGGCCGTGCACGACGGCGGTGTCGATTTCCTCGGCCGTCGCAACGCCCTCGTCGATCAGCCGGTAGACCTCGGCATGAATCGCGGACTGAATACGGTTCGCGATGTAACCCGGCACGAAGGTCTTCATGACGAGCGGCACCTTGCCCATGGCGGAGACCAGGCCCGCCGCCCATTCAACGGTGGTGGACTCGCATTGCGGGCTGGCCACGATGTCCACGAGGTCAACCAGGTAGGGCGGCGTGTACCAGTGCATGATCAGCGACCGCGTCAGGCGGCGCTCCGGGATCAGCGGGAAGGGATCGAGATAGGAGGTGTTCGACGCGATCACCGCATCGGCCGGCGCGATACGGTCCACCTCGGCGTAGAGCGTCCGCTTCGCCTCCGGATTCTCGACGATGGCCTCGACGACGAGTTCGGCATCCTCCAGCGTCTCGGCGAGCGTCGGCAGGCGCGTGACCTGGTTCTGCAGCCACTCCGCGGTGCAGCTTTCCGGCGCTTCGCCCGCTTCAACCAGGGAGGCCAGTGCCGTCTCCATCAGGCCGCCGGCCTTGTCGAGCATCGCCATGGAGTTGTCGGTCAGCCGGACCTCATGGCCGCCCAGGGCATAAACCAGAGCCAGCGCATGACCCATCGTGCCCGCGCCCAGCACCGCGACCCGCGTCATCGTCTTCCTCCCGTGAAGCCTGGCTGACCCTGCCTCCGGCATGGCCGGTCCGGCAAGACCACCTCAGGACCCGCGATAGGTCGCGTAGCTCCATGGCGAGCAGAGCAGCGGGACGTGGTAATGTCCTTGCCCCACCTGCAGCTTCACGGCGATCGGCACGACGTCCAGGAAGCCGGCACCCCCGAAATGCGCGCCGATGTGGAAGCGCAGTTCGTAGGAGCCCGCCACGAAATCGTCAGGCGTCAGCAGCGGGCTGTCCGTTCGGCCATCGGCGTTCGTCAGGCGCTCCGTGACCTTGACGAGGCCCGAGGCCTCGAGGCGCCAGAGCTCCACCTTCACGCCCTGGACCGGCAGCCCGGCGGCGGTATCGAGGACATGGGTGGTCAGGGCGGAGGGCTTGGCCATGGCTCAGTTCGCCGGTGCGCCGGCAGCGATCCAGGCGAGCAGCTTCGCCCGTTCCTCCGGCGTGATCTCGGTCAGGTTGCCTGGCGGCATCGCCTCGGTCGCGATCTGCTGGCGCATGGACTGGGCCCAGCGACGCAGGTTCTGTGGAGTGTCGAGCATGACACCCTTCGGCGCCGCGGCGATGCCGTCGAAGGTCGGGCGCGCCGCGTGGCAGCTGGCGCAACGCGAGGCCGCGATCGCCTGGACCTCCGTGAAGGAAGGCACGTCGATGCCCGCAAGCTGCGGCCCGGGGGCGGGCCTCAGCACGATCATCAAACCGCCCACGACGGCGGCCGCGGTGAGCGGCAGCGCGATCGGATTGCGCCCGAACTGCCGCGAGACGAAATACTGCCGCACCAGGGCGCCGGCCAGCACGATCGCCAGCAGCACCACCCAGTTCCAGCGGCTGCCCCAGGTCATGGGGTAGTGCGGGCTGATCATCAGGAACAACACCGGCAGCGTGAGGTAGGTGTTGTGGACGCTGCGCTGCTTGCCCCAGCGGCCGTCCTTGGGGTCCGGCTCCCGCCCCGCCTGCATCGCCGCCACCATCCGGCGCTGGCCCGGCATGATCACCATGGCGACGTTGGCCACCATGATCGTTCCCGTCATCGCGCCGACCTGAAGGAAGGCACCGCGGCCGCTGAACAGGTTGCAGGCGAGCACGGCCGCGACGATCAGCAGCGCCACCATGGCGATGGAAAGCTTCCTTTCGTCCTCGCCGAAGTTCGACCGGCAGATCTGGTCGTAGATCACCCAGCCACCAGCAAGCATCGACGCGCTGAGCACGACCGCCAGCCAGGGCGGCAGGTCGAGCACCTGCGGGTCGACCAGGTAGGTCGAAGCATTCCACCAGTAGATCAGCACAAAGAGAGTGAAGCCGCTGATCCAGGTCCAGTAGGCCTCCCATTTGAACCAGTGCAGCTTCTCCGGCAGTTCGGCAGGCGCCAGCGCATACTTCTGCTTGTGATAGAACCCGCCGCCGTGGATCGACCATTGCTCCCCCTTGACGCGCGGATTGCCGTCGCGCGGCGGATCAAGCTGATTGTCGAGCCCGATGAAATAGAAGCTGGTCCCGATCCAGGCGATGCCCGCGATCAGGTGAAGCCAGCGGACCAGCAGGTTCGCCCATTCAGCGAGGTAGGCAGAGTCCATGACGATCGGGGTCCCGGGGCTTCATCGTCCCTGTGCATTGCAACAATCGCGCCGCCCAGACCGCGCGGCAAGCCCGGCGGGACGAAGCGCCGGATTGGAAGCCGCCTTCTCGCGCCGTAGAGTTGCGCCGCTGCCGGAACCTGTCGGAGGCCAAGCCATGCGATCGCGACTTCCAGCCTACGCCACGGCCGGCGTGATGATGGTCTTGGCTGCCGGAGCCCTGGCGCAGGCCGAAGCGGAACGCCGCCTGGATGCCGCGATCGAGCGTCTCCGCGCTTCCCTTGGCCCGGGCGGAAGCCTCGTTATCGGCGGTCGGCGCGTGGACCCCGTCACAGGACGCTCGACGCTGACGGACGTCGTGCTGTCCCAAGGGACCGATCGGCTCTCGATCCCCGAACTGCTGCTGACAGACGTCACGGACACCCGTATCGGCCGGGCCGAGGCCGTTCGCATCCGGCACGAGGGCGCCGATGGCAGCGCCGGCCAGGCACAGCGCGTGGTGATGGCCGGCGTGCCGATCCCCGTCGCCGGCAAACCCGTGGACTGGTCGGCGATGTCGGCGGATGTGCTGGAGATCGAAGGCGCCCAGGGGCAGTCGCCGGGAAATGGCCGGTTCCGCCTGGATCGGCTGGCCTTGCGCGATGCACGGCGCAGCGGGCTTGGCTCAGGCACGCTGGAGGGACTCGATTTTGCCGGTGCCGGCCCCAATGACGGCCAGGTCTTCCGGCTTGGCCGCGTGGCGCTGGAAGCGCTGACGCTGCCGCTGTCGGGCGACGCCTTCGACCCGCTCGCCTTCCGGGCCTCCCGTCTGGCGGCGGAGGCGATGGATGTCCGAGACCCCAGGAACGACGTCACCGTGGCGCTTGGGCGACTTGCGCTGCAGGACTGGGTACCCGGCCGGCTGACCTCCCTGGCCATCGAGCAGGTCCGGATCGCAACCCCGACGCCGAGCACCGGCAGGACCGACCTCTCCGTCGCGCGGATCGCGGCATCAGGCATCGATGCCGCGGGCACCGTCGCGGCGCTGGTGCGGGGTGTGCAAGTGCCCGATCCGCTGCCCGGCACGTCTCAGCGACTGGCCATGGAAGGTCTGGAGATGTCGCTCGAAGGCCAGCCCGTGGCTGCCCTCACCCGCTTCTCCACCGGGGGCGGGCTCGAGAACGGGCGGGCCACGGGCGCGATGGCGCTCGACGGCCTGCGCGTCACGCCCCCACGCGGCCAGGCGCCCTGGCTGGAGGAGCTGGGCTACACCGAAGTCGCCGGCGGCCTGGAACTGCGCGGCTCCGCGAACCGCGGTGGCGGGCGGCTCGAGATTGCACCGCTGCGCGTCGAGTGGCTGCGCGCTGCAACGCTGAGCCTTTCGGCGCAGCTCGAAGGCATGCCGGGGGCGCCGCCACCAGGTTCTCCGGTCAACCCGGATGCGATGATGGCGGAGTTGGCCGCCGCCAGACTCGCCGACGCGACCATCACGCTGCGCGACCAGGGGCTGCTCGGCCGAATCCTGGCGCAGCAGGCGCGCCAGCAGCGCGTGCCCGAGGCGCGCCTTCGTGACCAATGGGCACAGATGGTCCTGGCCATGCCGCTGCCCGGCGGAGCGCCCAGCCGAGGGCAGGCCGCGCCGGGCAAGGGGCCGGCGGCGGCCGATCCCCTGGCGCCAGCCCGCCAGGCGCTGGCCAGCTTCATCCGCCAGCCCGGCACGCTGGAGATCTCGCTGCGTCCCCCCAAGCCGATCGGCATGGCCGAACTCGGCGCGCGCTTCGGCGGCGATCCCGCCGGTGCGATCCAGCAGCTTGGCCTGACCGTGACGGCGCGCTAGGGCGACTGCCGCCCGCGTCCCGCGCGGAGAGGAGATTGCGCATGGACCGCGTCGCGGCCGATCCGGCGTCCGCCGTCAGCGAGACCCGGCAATGGGACCGGCTGATGGAAATGGCGAAGCTCGGCGCCATACCCGGCGACGGGGTCAACCGGGCCTGCCTGACGGAGCTCGACCGCCAGGCGCGCCGGTTGCTGATCGCCTGGGCGGAGCCGCTCGGCCTGACCCCCTCCGTGGACGTCATCGGCAATCTCTTCCTGCGCATGGAGGGGACCGAGCCCGCGCTGGCGCCGGTGCTGGCCGGTAGCCACATGGACAGCCAGCCCAATGGCGGGCGCTTCGACGGCATCTGGGGCGTGCTCGCCGCGCTGGAGGCCGTGCAGGCCATCCGGGAGGCCGGGATGGCGACACGCCGCCCGATCGAGATCGTGGCCTGGACCAACGAGGAAGGCGGCCGCTTCGCGCCGGGCTGCATGGGCTCCATGGCCTATACGGGCTACCGGCCGCCGGACACCTGGGACGCTGTGACGGACACGGAGGGCCTGACCTTCGGCGCCGAGCTGCGCAGGCAGCTGGAAGCCGAAAGGGACATCCCGCGGCGCGGCCTCGGCGTGGTGGATGGCGCTACCCCCTCCGCCTATGTCGAGGCGCATATCGAACAGGGCCCGCGACTGGAGGCCGAGGACCTCGAGATCGGCGTCGTCACCGGCATCCAGGGCAGCCGCTGGTTCACGGTCGAGATCCACGGCCGGTCGGACCATGCGGGCACCACGCCGCTGCGGCTCCGCAAGGACGCCGTGCAGGACATGCTGCGGGCGATCGCCGCGCTGAACGCGCTGATGCACGACCCCGAAGACGTGCTGCGATTCACGGTGGCCCGCATCGAGATCAGCCCGAACAGCTCGAACTCGGTGGCGGAGCGCGCGCGCTTCAGCATCGATTTTCGCCATCCCGACCGCACCGTGCTGGCCGAGCGCGGCGACGCGATCGAGCGCGTGGTGAAGGGCGCCCTGACCACCTGCTCGGCCACCGTGACGGAGCGCTTCAACGCCGACCCTATCACCTTCGACCGACTGGTGCGCGACGCCGTGGAAAAGGCGGCCCGGGCACAGGGCCTCGGCACGCTACGCCTGCCCTCCGGCGCGTTCCACGACGCGCAGTTCCTCGCGCGGGTCTGCCCAAGCGGCATGATCTTCGTCCCGAGCCGCGGCGGCGTGAGCCATCATCCCAGCGAATACACCTCTCCCGCGCACCTCGCGGCCGGCGCGCGGGTGCTGGCGGGCGTGCTGGCCGACCTCGCCGACCGCTGAGCGCTCAGACCTTCAGGCGGAAGGTGATGGACTTCGCGCCTTCCCAAAGGACCGCGCGCCCCAGCTTCGCCAGGCGCTCGCCGCCGTCCAGGATGGAGAGAAAATGGTTGCCCGCGAGCTGCCCGGCCTTGGAGGCAAAGCAGCACGGACCATAGGCGACCAGGATCTCCGTCTCGCTCACGCTGGTCGGCATGCCGCCGGGGTAGACGATGACCTGGCCGGGGGCGGGATGGCTTGTCGCATTCTCGAAGCCGAGCGAAAGGTCCCGCTCGCCCATCGGGATCCAGCATGCCTCGCCGGACCAGCGGACATGGATGATGCGGTCGCTGAAGGGCAGGAGTTCGCGGAAGCGCGTGACCGTCCTGGGGGCATCCTTGACCTCGAATCTGGCGTGGAAGACCTCGTCAGCGATGACGATCTCGATGTCGGACATGTCCGTTCCGCTCCGCGCGCTTTCCCGCGCCGCGTACGCGAGCCGGAGCCGTTTGCCAAGATCGGTCAGGCCGGCAGGCCAAGCTCGCGCAGTTCCTCCGCCAGGGTCGCGGCGTCCCGGAAATGGTGCGCCCGCATGCCGACCGTCTCCGCCGCACGGACATTCTTCTCGCTGTCGTCGATGAAGAGGCATCGGCCGGCGACCAGGCCATTGCGCTCCAACAGGACCCGGTAGATCGCGGGGTCGGGCTTCACCAGCCCCTCGAGACCGCTGACGACGACGTCCCGGAAGTCACGCAGGAAGGGGAAGCGGGCCTGGGCCTCGGCGAACTTCTCGGTGCTGAAATTGGTGATGGCATAGGTCGGCACGCCCGCGGCCAGGAGGTTGCGCAGGATTGCCGCGGTGCCCTCGATCTCGCCCGGGACCATTTCGTGCCAACGCTCGGAATAGGCCCGGATCAGCGGCTCATGCTGCGGGAACAGCGCCACCCGCTCGGCTACCGCTTCAGCCCAGAGCCGGCCACGATCCTGTTCGAGGTTCCAGCCGTCCGTGCAGACCTCGGCCAGGAAGCGTTCCATGGCCGCCTCCTCCGCGAAGAGCTTGCGATAGAGGAAGCGCGGATCCCAGCGGATCAGGACGTTGCCGACATCGAAGACGACCGTGTCGATGGACAAGCTGGGCTCCTTACCGGCGGCTGCCTTGTGAAGGTCGCGTAATCCCGCCCTGGCCGTGCGGCAAGGCTTGGGCGCCGCACTTGCCCGGCAGCCGCAACGCAGGCAGAACGCTGCCCCCTCCCCGGATTCACTGTCATGACCGACCGCATCTCCCTGCCGAAGGAACGCATCCGCATCCTGTTGCTGGAAGGCATCGCCGACAGCGCTGTCGAGCTGTTCGGCCATGCCGGCTACACCACGATCCAGCGCGAGAAGCGCGCCCTCGAAGGCCGGGCGCTGATCGAGGCGGTGAAGGGCGTCCACATCCTCGGGATCCGGTCGCGAACCGAGGTGACGGAGGAGGTGCTGGATGCCGCGGACCGGTTGATCGCGATCGGCTGCTTCTGCATCGGCACCAACCAGGTTGCCCTGCAACAGGCGGCCCGCCGAGGCGTCGCGGTGTTCAACGCTCCGTTCTCCAACACGCGTTCCGTCGCGGAACTGACCTTGGCCGAAGCGGTGATGCTGCTGCGCGGGATCCTGGACCGGTCGAATTCCGCGCATGCCGGCGGATGGGACAAGTCGGCGACGAATTCCTGGGAGATGCGCGGCAAGACGCTCGGCATCATCGGCTACGGGAATATCGGCAGCCAGCTCTCGGTCCTGGCAGAGGCGTTCGGCATGCGGGTCATGTACCACGACCACACGACGAAGCTGCCGCATGGCAATGCCGAGCCCTGCGCCAACCTCGGCGATCTGCTGCGGCGGTCGGACGTCGTGACGATCCATGTGCCGGAGACGCCGGAGACGATCGGCATGATCGGGGCGGCGGAGCTTGCGCTGATGAAGCCGAGCGCGGTCTTCATCAACAACGCCCGCGGCACGGTGGTGGACGTGGACGCGCTGGCCGCGGCCTTGCGGGAGAAGCGGATCCTCGGCGCCGCCATCGATGTCTTCCCCGAGGAACCGAAGCGCAACGGCGATCCCTTCGTGTCGCCGCTGCAGGGCCTGCCGAACGTCATCCTCACCCCGCATATCGGCGGCAGCACGGCCGAGGCGCAGGACCGTATCGGTGCCGAGGTCTCCCGCAAACTTGTGGACTACAGCGACACCGGCGCGACGGTGGGCGCGGTGAACATGCCACAGGTCCAGCTGCCGGCCCGCCCGACAGGCGCGCGCTGGACGCACCTGCACCGCGACGCGCCTGGCATCCTGTCCCGCATCAACGAAAGCTTTGGTCGCCGGAACCTGAACATCGCGGCGCAGTACTACCAGACGGATTCCGAGCTGGGCTACGTCGTGGTGGAGAGCGTGGAAGCCCGCAACGACGCCGACGCGATCCTGGCAGAACTGCGGGCGCTGCCGGGGACGGTCCGCGCCCGCCTGATCTACGAGCGTTAATAGGACGGCAAGAACGACAGGCGCCGGGTTTCCCCGGCGCCTGCTCTACTCTCGTGTCGAAAGCGGCGGTCAGCCCGCGTCGGCGACGGCGCGCTTGGCCATCACGGTCACGAGGTGCGCGCGGTACTCGGCGCTGCCATGGATGTCGCCGTTCATCATGCCGGCGTCGAGCTTGATGCCGGCGACGGCGTCAGGCGACCAGTTCGCTGTCAGCGCCTTCTCCATCTCCGCGACGCGGAACGCGCCGTTTGCGCCGGCACCGTTGACCGCGACGCGCACGCCGGCAGGCCCCCTGGCGACGAAGACGCCGGCCATGGAGTAACGGCTCGCCGGGTTCCTCATCTTTGCGTAGCCCGCCTTCTCCGGCACCGGGACATGGACAGCGGTGACGATCTCACCGGTCTCGAGCGCGGTGGCGAACATGCCCTGGAAAAAGTCGTCGGCACCGACCTTGCGCTTGTTGGTCTGGATCGTGGCGCCGAGTGCCATCAGCGCCGCGGGATAGTCCGCCGACGGGTCGTTGTTCGCGACAGAGCCCCCTATCGTGCCGCGGTTCCGGACCTGCGTGTCGCCGATGGTGGACGCCATGGCGGCGAGCGCGGGGATGGAGGCCTTGATGTCGGCGTTGGTCGCGATCTCGTAGTGCTTCGTCAACGCCCCGATGACAACCGTGTTGCCTTCGCGCTTCACGCCGCGCAGCTCGGCAATGCCGGACAGGTCAACGAGCGCCGTCGGCTTGTTCAGCCGCAGCTTCAGCGCCGGCAGCAAGGTCATGCCGCCTGAGATCGCGCGCGCGTCCGGATCGCCCGCGAGCAGCTTCACCGCGTCGGCGACGGTCGAGGGCTTATGGTAGGAGAAATCATACATGGTGGGTCTCCCTCACTCCGCCGCCATCCTGTGGCTGCCGTTGATGATGTTCCAGATCTTCGCCGGCGTCGCCGGCATCTCGATATGGCGGACGCCGTGGTCCTTCAGCGCGTCCACCACGGCATTGATGACCGCCGGCGGCGAGCCGATCGCCCCCACCTCGCCGCACCCCTTAACCCCGAGCGGGTTGTGCGTGCAAAGCGTGGTGTGCGTCGCCACGCTGATCGGCGCCAGGTCGTCGGCGCGCGGCATGGTGTAGTCCATCATGGAGCCGCTGATGAGCTGGCCGTCCGCGTCGTAGATCGCGCTCTCCAGCAGCGCCTGGCCGATGCCCTGGGCAACACCGCCCTGCACCTGGCCCTCGACGATCATCGGGTTGATCACGCGGCCCACATCGTCCACCGCGGTGAAGTTCACCATGCTGACCTTGCCCGTCTCCGGGTCGATCTCGACCTCGGCGATGTGGCAGCCACCGGGATAGGTGAAGTTCTTGGGGTCGTAGAACGCCGTCTCATCGAGGCCGGGCTCGATCTCCTCGATGGGGTAGTTGTGCGGGACATAGGCCGCGAGGCTGATGTCGGTCAGCGTCTTCGTCTTGTCCGTGCCAGCGACACGGAACGTGCCGCGGTCGAACTCCACGTCCTCGACGGCGGCTTCCATCAGGTGGGCGGCGATGCGCTTGCCCTTGGCGATGATCTTGTCCATCGCCTTGAACATCGCGGAGCCGCCGACTGCGAGCGAGCGGGAGCCGTAGGTGCCCATGCCGAAGGGCACCTTGGCGGTGTCTCCATGCACGATGTCGATATTCGCCAGAGGCACGCCGAGCCGGTCGGCGACGAGCTGGGCGAGCGTCGTCTCGTGCCCCTGCCCGTGGCTGTGCGTTCCCGTCAGTACCGTGACGCTTCCGGTGGGATGCACGCGGATCGTGCCGACCTCATAGAGGCCGGCGCGCGCGCCGAGACTGCCGACCACGGCCGAGGGCGCGATGCCGCAGGCCTCGAGATAGGTGGAGATGCCGATGCCGCGCAGCTTGCCCCTAGCCTTCGCCGCGGCGCGCCGCGCCTCGAAGCCCTTCCAGTCCGCGGCTTCGAGCGCAGCATCCAGCGTCGCGAAGTAGTTGCCGCTGTCGTATTGCAGGGCTACCGGCGTCTGATAGGGGAAGGCGTCGACGGGGATGAAGTTCTTCCGCCGGAACTCGACGCGATCCATGCCGATCTCGGCGGCCGCGACATCCATCAGCCGCTCGAGCAGGTAGGTCGCCTCCGGTCGGCCGGCGCCGCGATAGGCATCGACCGGCACGGTGTTGGTGAAGACGGCCTTGACCTCGGCGTAGATGACCGGCGTGCTGTAAACGCCCGCCAGCAAGGTGGCGTAGAGATAAGTCGGCACGCAAGGCGCGAAGGTCGAGAGATAGGCGCCCATGTTGGCGTAGGTATGGACCTTCAGGCCGAGGATCCTGCCCTCGGCGTCCAGCGCCAGTTCCGCCTTGGACACATGGTCGCGGCCATGCGCGTCGGACATGAAGGATTCCGTGCGCTCGGCGGTCCACTTGATCGGGCGCTTCACCCTGGCGGACGCCCAGGTGACGATCGCTTCCTCGGCGTAGTGGTAGATCTTGCTGCCGAAGCCCCCGCCGACGTCGGGCGCGACGACGCGCAGCTTCGCCTCGGGGATGCTGAGCACGAAGGCGCCCATCAGCAGCCGGATCACATGCGGGTTCTGGCTGGTGGTGTAGAGCGTGTAGTCGCCGGACTGCGGATCGTATTCGCCGATCGCGGCTCGGGGCTCCATCGCATTCGGCACCAGGCGGTTGTTCGTCGTCTCGAACGCGACGACCTTGTGCGCCTTGGCGAAGGCCGCATCGAGCGCTGCCCTGTCGCCGATATGCCAATCGTAGCAGAGGTTGCCCGGGGCGCCGTCATGGACCTGCGGCGCGCCGGCCTTGAGTGCCTGGTCGAGCGTCGCGGCGGCCGCGAGGGGCGTATAGTCCACCACGATCGCCTCGCCGGCGTCGCGCGCCTGCGCCTTCGTCTCCGCGATCACGACCGCGACGGGATCGCCGACATGGCGCACCTTGCCCTCGGCCAGGACAGGGTGCTTCGGCTCCGCCATCGGCGAGCCGTCCTTGTTGTGGATCTGCCAACCGCAGGGCAGGCCGCCGATCCCGGCCATGTCCTCGCCCGTGAAGATCGCCACGACACCCGGCATCGCCTTCGCGGCCGCCGTGTCGATGCGATTGATCGTGGCATGCGCATGCGGGCTGCGCAGGATGAAGGCGTAGGTCTGGCCCGGCCGATTGATGTCGTCGGTGTACTGCCCGCGCCCGGCCAGGAACCGGAAGTCTTCCTTGCGGCGTACCGACGCGCCGATGCCCTCGAAGGGTGCCACGACGTTCATTGCTTGTCCTCCCCGTTCTCGCTGAACCGGGCCGGGGCGCGGCGACGCGCCGGCCGGCCCGCCCCCGCGGAACTGCCTACTCGGCGGCCTTGGCGATCTCGCTGCGGCGGCCCTGCATCACTTCGGCTGCGGCGCCGATCGCCTTCACGATGTTGTGGTAGCCCGTGCAGCGGCAGAGATTGCCCTCGAGACCCTCGCGGATCTCCTGCTCGGTGAGGCCGCCCGGGTGCTTGTTCACGAGGTCGATCGCCGACATCACCATGCCTGGCGTGCAGAAGCCGCACTGCAGAGCGTGATACTCGCGGAAGGCTTCCTGCATGGGATGCAGGGTGCCGTCGGCCTTGGCCAGGCCCTCGATCGTGGTGACGGAGGCGCCGTCGCACTGCACGGCGAGGATCGTGCACGACTTCACGCTGTCCCCGCCCATATGGACCACGCAGGCGCCGCACTGGCTGGTGTCGCAGCCGACATGGGTGCCGGTCAGGCGCAGCTTCTCCCGCAGGAGTTCGACCAGGAGCGTCCGCGCCTCGACCTCGACCGTGTGCTTGGTCCCGTTCACCGTCAGCGTGACCTGCGGCATGAACACCTCCCCGACTATGCGTCTGTCATCGGCGGCCCCAGACGTGCCGCGCGTGCCGGAAAGGTCGCCCCGGTCCGGCATTCCGTCAAGCGCGGCCGCGTGAACTGCCGGCGTCGGCGATAGCCCGGCCCCCACGGAGAGCTTGAACGCGGCCGTCCCGCGGGGAGAAGCAGTCAGCCCACTGCCAGGATCTGCGCACCCTTCGCCCCGGCCAGCGGGTTCTCGGAAGCCGGGCGGTCATGCAGGTGGCAGGCCGCGACATGCCCCTCACCCACCGCGTCGGCCACGACACGCAGAGGCGGCTCCTCGACGCGGCAGCGGTCGAAGGCATAGGGGCAGCGCGTGTGGAAACGGCAGCCCGGGGGAGGGTTGATCGGGCTCGGCACGTCGCCTTTCAGGATGATCCGCTCGCGCGCCGCGCCAGGCTCCGGCACCGGAACAGCGGACAGCAGCGCCTCGGTGTAGGGGTGCTTCGGTGCGGCGAAGAGGCTCCGCTTCGGCGCGACCTCCACGATCTTGCCGAGATACATGACAGCGACGCGATGCGTCATGTGCTCGACGATCGCGAGGTCATGGCTGATGAAGAGCAGCGCCAGGCCGAGTTCCGTCTGCAGGTCCTGCAGCAGGTTGACGATCTGCGCCTTGACCGAGACGTCGAGCGCGCTGACGGCCTCGTCGCAGATGATCAGGTCCGGCTCCGCCGCCAGCGCGCGGGCGATGCCGATGCGCTGTCGCTGGCCGCCCGAGAACTCGTGCGGCCAGCGGTTCACGGCGTCGCGCGGGAGGCGGACAGTGTCCATCAGCTTGCCGACGCGCGCCTCGAGGTCGGCGGAGTCCTTTGCCATCCCGAAATTGCGGATCGGCTCGGCGAGGATGTCCCGAACCCGCATGCGGGGATTGAGCGAGCTGAAGGGGTCCTGGAAGACCACCTGCATGCGCCGGCGCATCGGCCGCAGCGTGCCGGCCGCCATGTCGTCGATACGTTGGCCGTCCAGGATCACCTGGCCCGCGGTGATGTCGAAAAGCCGGAGCACGGCCTTACCGACGGTGGACTTGCCGCAGCCGGATTCGCCGACGAGCGACAGCGTCTCGCCCTTTGCAATGTCGAAGGACACACCGTCCACGGCGTACACATAGCCGGTCGTGCCGCCGAGGAAGCCGGCGCGGATCGGGAAGTGCTTCTTGAGATCGTTGACCTGAAGGACCGGCGTGCTCATGCCGCGAGGGCTCCCTCGCGCAGGGCGTAGTGGCAGGCCGCCACGTGCCCCGGGGCCTTCTCCTCCAGCGCCGGCGAGATGCTGCGGCAGAGATCGGTCGCGTGCGGGCAACGCGAGGCGAAGACGCACCCCTCGATCTTCCTCTTGAGGCTCGGCACCAGGCCGGGGATCTCCGCCAGCCGGGTTTCGGTGCCAGTCAGAGACGAGCCGATCTTGGGAACTGACCCCAGCAGCCCCTGCGTATAGGGATGGCGCGGGTTCCTGAAGAGCGGGCCAACGGCGGCTTCCTCGACCTTCCGCCCGGCATACATGACGACGACACGTTCCGCGACTTCGGCGACGACACCGAGGTCGTGGGTGATCAGCACGATCGCCGCGCCGACCCGGTGCTTGAGGTCGCGCATGAGGTCCAGGATCTGCGCCTGGATCGTTACGTCGAGCGCGGTCGTCGGTTCGTCGGCGATCAGCAGCTTCGGGTTGCAGGCGAGCGCCATGGCGATCATCACGCGCTGGCGCATGCCGCCGGACAGCTGATGGGGGTACTCCTTCACCCGGCGCTCCGGGGCCGGGATGCCGACCAGGCGCAGCATCTCGATCGCGCGCTGCTCGGCCTGCTGCTTGTTCATGCCCTGGTGCAGGCGCAGCGTCTCGCCGATCTGCCGCCCGACGGTCAGCACCGGGTTTAGCGACGTCATCGGCTCCTGGAAGATCATGCTGATCTCGTTGCCGCGGATCGAGCGCATCTCCCTGTCGGAGAGCTTGAGCAGGTCCTTGCCGTTGAAGCGGACGGCGCCCGCGATCTTGCCCGGGGGCTCCGGGATGAGCCGCAGGATCGACATGGAAGTCACGGACTTGCCGCAGCCGGACTCGCCCACGATGGCGATGGTCTCGCCGGCGTTCACATGGAAGCTCAGCCCGTCCACGGCGCGGTTGATGCCATCCGGCGTGCGGAAGTGGGTCTGCAGGTTCTCGACTTCGAGCAGTGCCACGTCAGACCGTCTCCGGATTGGGCTGGCAGGCAGTCCGCCACGCTTCAGGCGGGCCGAGCCGCCGAACGGCGGCCGCGGCGAGTGCCGCGAAGCCAAGGCCGCGGAGCGGCCGCCCGGCGTTTGAGGGCATCATGACTTACAGCCTCTTGGCCATGCGCGGATCGAGCGCGTCGCGCAGACCGTCGCCGAGCAGATTGACTGCCAGGACGGTGACGGACAGGAACAGCGCGGGAAAGAACACGATGTAGGGCTTCACCTGCCAGAGCGCCCTGCCCTCGGCCATGATGTTGCCCCAGGACGGAATGATCGGCGGCGTGCCGGCACCGATGAAGGACAGGATCGCCTCGGTGATCATCGCGCTGGCGCAGATGTACGTCGCCTGGACCATCAGCGGCGCCAGCGTGTTCGGCAGGATGTGGCGCAGGATGATCATCGGCGTCCGCGTGCCCGATGCGACGGCCGCGTCCACATAGGGCTGCTCGCGCAGCGACAGCACGACGCCGCGCACCAGGCGCGACACGCGCGGTATTTCCGCAATGGTGATGGCGAGGACCACGTTCCCGACCGACCCCCGCGTCAGCGCCATCAGCGCAATGGCCAGCAGGATCGAGGGGATGGACATCATCCCGTCCATGATCCGCATGATCACGGCGTCCGCCGCGCGGATGAAGCCGGAGATCAGCCCGATCGTCAGTCCCAGGAAGGACGCACAGATCGCGACGGAGAAGCCGACGGTCAGCGAGACCCGCGTGCCGTAGAGAACACGCGAATAGACGTCGCGCCCCAGCATGTCCGTCCCGAACCAATTGGTGGCCGAGGGCTCACGCGTGCGAAGCGCCGGCGCCAGCGCGGTTGGGTCCTTGGTCCACAGCCAGGGCGCGAAGACCGCAATGCATAGCATCAGCAGCACCAGAAGGCCGCCGATCGCGATGGTCGGATTGCGCCAGAGAAAGCCCAGGATGCCACTACGGGCCTTCACGGGCGGCATGATGTCCGGCATCGGGGGCGCCGCCGCCACCCCGGCCGTGGCCGTCGTTGCGGCCTGGAGGGTTGCCGTGCTCAATAGCGGATCCTCGGATCAAAGAGGGTGTAGGCGAGGTCAATCACCAGGTTGACCAGCACGTAGACAAAGCTGAACAGAAGCACGACGCCCTGGATGACGGGGTAGTCGCGCCTCAGGATCGCGTCCACCGTCAAGCGCCCGAGGCCAGGGATCGCGAAGACGCTCTCCGTCACCACGGCGCCGCCGATGAGCAGCGCGATGCCGATGCCGATGACGGTCACGATCGGCACGGCGGCGTTCTTCAGCGCATGCAGGAATAGAATCGCGGTCTGGCCGAGCCCTTTGGCCCGGGCGGTGCGGATGTAGTCCTGCTGCAGCACCTCCAGCATGGTGGCGCGCGTGATGCGCGCGATCAGCGCGATGTAGACGGTCCCCAGCGCGATCGCCGGCAGGATCAGGTTCTCGAGCCAGGGCCAGAAGCCTCGCGCGAACGGCGTGTAGCCCTGCACCGGCAGCATGTCCCACTCGAGAGCGAAGAAGTAGGCCAGCAGGTAGCCCACGACGAAGACGGGCACGGAGAAGCCCAGCACCGCAAACGCCATCACCGCGCGATCGATCAGCGTCCCCTGCTTCCAGGCCGCCACCACGCCCATCGGCACGGCGAGCGACACCGCCAGGATCAAGGTCACGATCATCAGCGACAGCGTCGGCTCGATGCGCTGCGCGATCATCGTGCTGACCGGGAGGTTGGTGAAGATGGAGGTGCCGAGGTCGCCCCGAAGGATGTCCCAGACCCAGGCGCCGAAGCGGACGAGGTAGGGACGATCGAGGCCAAGGCTCGCGCGGATGCGCTCGACATCCGCAGGGGTCGCCTGGTCACCGGCGATCACAGCCGCAGGGTCGCCCGGCGCGATATAGAGCAAGGAGAACACGAACAACGCCACGACCGCCATCACGGGGATGGTGGCGATGACGCGGCGGATGACGTAGGCGAACATGGTTCAGTACCTGCCTGCGGCGGTGCCGGCCGCCGGATGGGGCGAGCGGGCACCGAAGCCTACCCGCTTCGCACATCCGGCAGCCGGCTGCCTTTTCACGACTTGGAGACGCCCCAGGGGAAGGGGATCGGCCCCTTCACGATGCCGGAGACGTTGCTGCGCCAGGCCTGGTAGCTCAGGAAGAAGCCGGTCGGCGCATAGACGACGTTCTCCACCGCCGCCCGGTTCAGGCGGCCGATGACGGCGCGTTCCTGCTCCATGCTGGTGGCGGCAAGCCAGTTCGGCACCTCGGCCTCCAGCGCCGGGATGTTCGGCCAGCCGAACCAGGCGCCGTCGCCATTGGCGCGGACCGCATTGTAGACGACCGGATTGATGGCGTCCGCGCCGGCATGCCAGGTGTGGAACATGCTCCAGCCGCCCTGGTTGGGCGGGTTCTTCATCGCGCGGCGCTGGCCGACCGTGCCCCAATCCGTCGCGACGAAATCCACGTTCATGCCGAGCTTCTTCAGCAGGTCGGCCGTCACGTCGCCGAAGGCCTTGGTGATCGACTGGTCCTGCGCGACCACGCAGATGACCGGCTCGTTGTTGTAGCCGGACTCCCGCAGAAGCTGGCGCCCGCGCTCGAGGTTGGCGGCCTTCATCATCTCGCCGCCCTCCTCGGTAAAGAGCGGCGTGCCCGGCGTGAAGAAGCCACCCATGACCTGCCACAGGTTGCGGTCGTCGCCGATCAGCGCCCGCATGTAGTCTTCCTGGCTCAGCGCGGTCAGCACGGCCTGGCGCACCTTCAGGTTGTTGAAGGGCGGATGCAGGTGGTTCATGCGGAAGCTGCCGATGTTGCCGAGGGGATCGGCGATATCGACGCGGATGTTCCGGTTGCGGCGCAGGACGGGCACGAGGTCGGTGATCGGGTTCTCCCACCAATCGACCTCGCCGTTCTGCAGTGCGGCCGAGGCCGTGGCGGGATCGGGCATCACGATCCACTCGACGCGGTCCACCATCATGCGCTTGCCGCCGGCGAGCCAGCTCGCGGGCTCGTTGCGCGGCACATACTGGTCGAAGCGGGTGAACACCGCCCGGGCGCCCGGCACCCATTCGTTGCGCGCGAAGCGCATCGGACCGGAGCCGACATACTCGTTGATCTGGGTGAAGCTGTCGAAGCGGGTCGCGATGCGCTCCGGCATGATGAAGCACATGGGCGTCGCATTCTTGCCGAGCGCCATCCTCATCTTGCTGAAGGGCGCGCTCAGCACCCAGCGGAAGGTCCGGTCGTCAACGGCAGCGAGTTCGACGTTCAGGGCGCGCAGCAGCTGCCCCATCGGGTCCCGCGGCATCCAGCGGTTGATCGAGGCGACGACGTCGCGCGCGCGCACGGGCTCGCCATCATGGAAGCGAAGGCCCTCGCGCAGCTTGAAGGTCCAGGTCTTCCCGTCGGAGGAGACTTCCTCGCCCTCGACCATCTGGCGCTGTGGCTCGAGCTTGTCGTCGAACCCATAGAGCGTGTCCCACACCAGCACCGCCGCGTTGCGGACGACGTATTGCGTCCCCCAGATCGGGTCGAAATTGGCCAGGTTCGCCTGGGGGACGAAGCGCAGCGTGCGAGTGGCCGCCTGGCTATAGGCGGGGGCGGAGAGGCCGCCGGTCGCCGCGATGGCGCCTGCGCCCGCCTTGATGAACGACCTACGATCCATGCAATCTCTCCCCGTTGTTTCTGCCCCAGACCGGGGCAAACTGCCCTATCCATGAGCGGCGCGCCAGCGTCCCCGGCTGCAAAGCGGCAAGCCGGGGTCTCCGATCAGTGCGAAAATCCGCCACAGTACGTTCCGGCCGAAGCACGCGTCATGCCACGGCGCGGGCGGACCGGCCGGGCAGCGGGCGTCACGCCCGCCGAACGCCCCAGAACACCGCCGGGCCGCCCTTCACGACGTCGGTGATGCTGCGCCTGTAGGCCATCGGCGGCAGGACCTGGCCGAGCGGGATGAAGGGCACCTCCTGCCAAACGGTTTGCTGGATCTCCCGCGCGACGCGCCGTTCGGCGTCCAGGTCGGGCGCCTCGAACCATGCCTCCCGCAGTTCCTCGAGGCGCGGCATGGTCGGCCAGCCCGACCAGGCATTCGCGCCATTGCCCCGGATCGGAGCGTGAGTGCCCGGCACCGAGACGTCCAGCCCCTCCCAGGTCGTGCAGAAGACGCTCCAGCCGCCCTGGTCCACAGGACCGCGGTTGGTGCGCCGCTGGATCTGCGTGCCCCAGTCCATCTGCTGGAAATCCACGTTGAAGCCGATCCGCCGGAGCAGGTCGGACGCCACCTCCGCCAGGTTCTGCAGCACCGGCAGGTCGGTCGCGGAGAGCAGGACGATGCGCTGCCCGCTGTAGCCGGCCTCGCGCAGCGCCCGCCGGGATGCCTCGATGTCGCGCGGCCCGGTCAGCACCTCGAGCCCGGCGTCATTCGAAAGCGGCGTGCCCGGCGTGAACACGCCGGCCGGCACGCGCGACAGCGCGGGATCGGTGCCGATTGCCGCGTTCATGAAGGCGCGCTGGTCGATGGCCGGCAGCAAGGCGCGGCGCACGGCCGGATTGTCGAAGGGAGGGTGGAGGAAATTGAAGCGGATAACGCCGAGGTTGCCCGCGCTGCTGACGAGGTCGACGGCTATGTCGCGGCTGCGCGACAGCCGGGGCAACAGGTCGGGCAGCGGCGTCTCCCACCAGTCCACCTCGTTGTTCTGCAGCGCGGCCGCCGCGGTGGCAGGATCAGGAATGATGCGCCATTCCACCCGATCGAAATTCGCGACCTTGCCGCCGCCCAGGAAGCTGACGGGCTCCTCGCGCGGGACATAGCCGGCGAAACGCTCGTAGACCGCGACGTCGCCCGGGCGGAACTGATCCTGGCGGAAACGGTAGGGCCCGCTGCCCACGGCCTCGGTGATCTGCGTGAAGGGATCCGTGCGCGCGACGCGTTCCGGCATGATGGCCAGCATGTTCGCCGACGGCTTGCCGAAGGCATAGGCAAGCCCAGGCCAGGGCTTCTTCAGCCGGATCTCGAAGCGGCTGTCGTCCAGCGCGCGGATCTCGTCCATCAGCAGATTTAGGCGCTGGCCCAGCACGTCGCGCTTCATCCAGCGCTGGATGGAGGCCACGCAGTCGCGGGCACGGACCGGTTCGTTGTCGTGGAAACGGAGGTTCGGGCGCAGGGTGATCGTCCAGCGCCGACCCTCCTCGCCGATCTCATGCCCCGCCGCCATCTGCGGCCGTGGCTGGAGATCGGCGCCGAGCCCGTAGAGCGTGTCGTAGACCATCAGTCCGTGGTTCCGCACCACGACCGCGGTGGACCAGATAGGATCGATGCTGGCGAGGTTGGCCTGTGGCACGAAGCGGAGCGTGCGTGCCTGCGCCTGTCCGAAGGCGATCCGGGGTGCGGCCAGGCCGGCGGCTGCGCCGAGCACGGCGCGGCGAGAGAAGCGCATCAGGTTCAACCCTTGCTGATGTTCCAGAAGACCGTCGTGGGCGTGCGGAAGGCACCCGTCACGTTCCGCCGCCAGGCCGATGGCTGCCAGTAGAAGCCCAGCGGCACATAGGGCAGCACCTCCATGGCGCGGCGGTTCAGCTCGGCACCGATGCGCCGGCCTTCATCCGGTGACGAGGCGTCGAGCCATTGCGTCCGCAACTCCTCGATGCGCGCATCGCTCGGCCAGCCGAACCAGGCATCAGCCCCATTGGCGCGCAGGAAAAGATGGATCGCCGGCACGGCGATGTCGGTACCGGAGGTCGTGGTATGGATCATGCTCCACCCCCCGCGATCCACGGGCTCCTTGCTCGCGCGCCGTTGCACCATCGTGCCCCAGTCCGTGGACTGGACCTCGAGGTTCATGCCGAGGCGCCGCATGAGGTCGGCCGAGACGAGGGACAGGGCGTTGATCTGCGGATAGTCGCCGGGCGCCATCAGCACGACCTTCTCGCCGGCGTAGCCGGACGCCGCGAGCGCCGCCTTGGCGCGATCGATGTCGTGCTGCCGCAGCAGGTCGCTGCCGTCCTCGCTGGCCAGGCTGGTGCCGCAGGCGAAGACCCCCTCACAGGTGCCCCAGGCGTCCGCATCGGTGCCGGCCACCGCGCGCAGGTAGTCGCGCTGATCCACGGCCATGGCGAAGGCGCGGCGCACCGCGACGTTGTTGAAGGGCGGATGAAGATGGTTGAACCGACAGACCCCGTAGGTGCCCTCCTGCAGCCGCTGGTTCAACACGACCTCGCGGTTCCGCTTCAGCAGCGGCAGCAGGTCGTGCAGCGGATACTCCCAGTAGTCCTGCTCGCCCGTCATGAGCGCCGAGGCCGCGGTGGCGGGATCGCTGATGATGGTCCATTCCACGCGCTCCAGCCGTGGCACGCGGCCACCGGCCAGACCGTCCACCGGCTCCTGCCTCGGCACGTAGTCCGCGTTGCGGGTCCAGACCGCTCGCTGGCCCGGGTTCCATTCGGCCTGGACGAAGCGGAAGGGACCGCTGCCAACGGCCTCCCGCACCTGCTGGAAGGGATCGGTGTTCGCCAGCCGCTCCGGCATGACGAAGGCCGGGTTCTGGCTCTTCGCCATGGCCAGGACCAGATGCGGGAAAGGCTTCTTCAGCCGGAAGCGGAACCGCCGGTCGTCCAGGGCCGAGAGGTCGTCCACGACCTGCCACAACGCCTGGCCGAAGGTGTCGCGCTGGGCCCAGCGGCGGATCGAGACGCTGCAGTCCTGGGCGCGCACCCGCTCCCCGTCGTGGAACCTGAGTCCCTCGCGCAGGGTGAAGGTCCATGTCCTGCCGTCATTCTCGACGGTCCAGCCCTCCGCCATCTGCGGCTTCGGCTCGCCGGCCAGGTTCACCGCGGCGATCTGGTCGTAGACGAGGTAGGCGTGATTGCGCGTGACGACCGCCGTCGTCCAGACGGGATCGAGCGCCGTCAGGTTCGCCTGAGGGATCACGCGCAACGTCCGCGTCGCCGCGTTCTGCGCATTCGCGATGCGCGGCGCGACAACTGCCGCCGCTCCCGCCGCCATGACGCCGCGCCTGCCGTGCATTGCTCTCTTTCCTGAACCAGGTTGGACCGACGAAAGGCGGGCCTCAGCTCCGCCGCAGATTCCAGAAAAGCTGCATCCCGGCCACGCGGTCCACCAGGTTGCGCCGCAACGCCGTGATCGAGAGATAGGAGCCCACGGGGACATAGGGCAGTTCGTCCATCGCGACCTCCTGGATCTCGCGCGCGAGATCACGCTGCGCGGCAAGGTTCGGCGCCAGGAACCAGGCGTCGCGCAACTCCTCGAGCCGCGGGATCGTCGGCCAGCCAGGCCAGGCCTGCAGCCCGTTGCCGCGCAGCGGGAAATGCGCGGAAGGATCCACGAAGTCGAAGGACGAGAAGCTGGTGAACAGCATGGACCAGCCGCCGCGCTCCACCGGCTCGCGGCTCGTGCGCCGCTGCACCGTGGTGCCCCAGTCCGTGAGCACGATGTCCGCGTTGAAGCCGAGCCGCCGCACGAGGTCCGCCCCGACCTGCGTCATCGCAGCCGGTGCCAGGATGTCGGTCGGACCGATGACGCGCATCGGCTGGTTGGTGTAGCCCGCCTCGCGCATCAGCTGGCGGGCCCGATCCACGCTGCGCGGGCCGATCAGGGCGCCCAGCGCGGTGTCGTTCGCCAGCGGGGTGCCCGGGGTGAAGATGCCGACATTCGTCATGATCAGCGACGGATCGGGACCGTTGATCGCCTGCATGAAGTCGGTCTGCGACACTCCCGGCAGGATCGCCTGCCGCATCCGCTTGTCGTTGAAGGGCGGGTGCAGGTGATTGAAGCGCATGACGCCGGTTAGGGGCAGCGGATCGATCGGCTCGACCGCGACGGCGCGGTTGCGGCGGAGCAGCATCTGGATCTCGGGCGGCGGCTGCTCGTACCAGTCGATCTCCCCGGTCTGCAGCGCGGCCGCCGCCGTGCTGGGATCGACGATGATGTGCCACTCGATCCTGTCGAAGTTTGCGATCTTGGGCCCCGCGGTCAGGCTCGGGCGACCGACCGGCGTCGGGCTGTACTCCGCGAAGCGCTCATACGCGACGAGGCTGCCGGAGTTGAATTCGCGCGGGATGAAGCGCCATGGCCCGCTGCCGATCACCTCCCGGATCTGCTGGAAGGGGTCGGTGCGCGCGATGCGCTCCGGCATGATGAAGGGCGGGCTGTTGGATATCTGGCCGAGCGCGGCTGTCAGCAGCGGGAAGGGCTGCTTGAGGCGGAACACGATCCGCCGGTCTCCATCGGCCTCCAGCGCGTCCACGAAAGTCTCGAGCTTCTGGCCGATCGGGCTGCGCTTCATCCAGCGCTGAAGCGACGCCACGCAGTCGGTCGCGCGCACGGCCTCGCCATCATGGAACTTCAACCCGCTTCGCAGCGTGACCACGACGCGCCGGCCGCCATCCTCGCTCGTCGCGCCTTCGGCCATCTGCGGCTGCGGCTGGAAATTGGCGTCCGTCCCGAACAGCGTGTCGTAGACGAGGTAGCCGTGGTTGCGGGTGACGTTCGCCGTCGTCCAGATCGGGTCCAGGCTGGTCAGGTTTGCCTGCGGCACCGCCTTGATCAGCCGGCTGGACGCGGGCTGCGTCAGGGCGGGCCGTGGAAGCGCGACCTGAATGACGCCGGCCGCGCCGGCTCCCACGAACGTCCTACGGCGCATGGTCCTCATTCGCCACTATCCTTGCTGTCCCATCAGATCAGCACCTCCGCAGCGCCGCAAGCGATACTCATTGCAGAAGGTGCGCGTCGTACCAGCCCGGACCCAGGAGTGTGCCGCGATGCAGCCAGTGGATGACGAACTGCTCGGCATTCAGCCAGGGATCGGGCAGGTCATCGCCGAACGGCCCGCTTGAATGGTGGCGAAAGGCGAAGGCGGCGGAACCGGCCGTCGTCTTGATCCGTGCCGAACCGAAGCGTCGGGACACCGTCTTGCCGTTCACCAGACGGAAGCGCGAATGCCCGGCACGCAGGCACTCCAGCACCACGTCGAAGGTGTGGGCCTCGACCGACAGATGGGCCGGCAGCGCCCGGGCTTCTCTCAGATCGCGAAGGACAAGATGATCCGAACCTTCAATATCGATCTTTGCGAAATCCGGCGTTCCGTGTTCGGCGAAGATCCCGGACAGGCGGCGCAGCGTCACCCGAACCACCCTCGGCTGCGGCCCCTTGCCCCCGGGTTGGAGGCTGCTCAGAACGGTCTCATGGTCCCGAATGAAGAAATCCGCCTCGCCGTCACGGCCGGACACGGCGAGGTTCAGTATCGTCAGGCGGCCCTCGCCGGTCGGGCCGGAGAAGCGCGCGGCCGCTGCGGCGCAGAGCTCCGCATCCGCCTCGATCGCCACCACGCGCGCGCCCTTCGAGAGGTAGTAGTCGGTGTCGTCACCGTTGTGCATGCCGACGTCGTAGATCAGCATCCGGCTCAGCTTCTCTGCACGTTCCAGAACAGAGGTAGCCCCTTCAGGACGCCCGTCAGGCCGCGTCGATAGGCGGTCGCCTGGAAATACTGGCCGAGCGGGAGGTAGGGCACCTCGGCAAAGGCGACTTCCTGGATCTGGCGCGCGGCCCGCTGCTGCCCGGCCAGGTCGGAGGCGTCGAACCAGGCCTGGCGCAACTCCTCGATGCGCGGGATCGTCGGCCAGCCGAACCAGGCCTCGGGCCCGTTGCCGCGCAGGCTTGTGTGGACGCCTGGGTTGAACATGTCGACGCCGGCGAAGAAGGTGCAGAACATGCTCCAGCCGCCGCGCTCCGGTGCCTCGCGGCTGGCTCGACGCTGCACGACCGTCCCCCAATCCGTGGACACGAACTCCACATTCATGCCCGCGCGGCGCAGCATGTCGTGGGCGACCTGGGCCAGCGCGTTCAGGCTGGGGAAGTCGGACGCCGCCATCAGGACGATGCGCTCGCCATTGTAGCCTGCGGACGCCAGGTCGGCCCGCACCTTGTCCATGTTGCGCGCCGAGGTCAGTGCCGCGAGGCCCGCATCGGACGCCATCGGGGTGCCCGGCGGGAAGAAGCCGACCTCCTCGCGCCACAGGCTGCGATCATTGCCGATCACCGCTGTCATGAAATCCGCCTGGTTCACGGCACCGAGCAGGGCCCGACGCACCCCCGGCTTGTCGAAGGGCGCATGCAGATGGTTGAAGCGCGCGATCGCGCAGAGCCCGGTCGGATCCGGGATCTCCATCACGACGTTCCGGTTGCGCCGCAGCGCGGGCTGGAGATCGCCGGTCGGCTGTTCCCACCAGTCCATTTCCCCGTTCTGCAGCGCGGCGGAGGCGGTCGCGGGGTCGGGCATGACGTGCCATTCGACGCGGTCGAAATGCACGCGCTTCGGGCCGGCAGTCCAGCTCGGCGTGCCGTCGTCGCGGGAATCGTATTCCTCGAAGCGCGTGTAGACGACACGTGCGCCGGGAACCCGCTCTCCCGGCACGAAGCGGAACGGGCCGGAGCCGATGAGGTCGCCGCGCAGCGGCTGGTTCGGATCCTGGCTCGCCAGGCTTTCCGGCATGATGAAGCAGACCGGCGTGGAGGGCTTCCCCAGCGCCTCGAACAGCATGGGGAAGGGCCGCTTCAGCACGAAGCGGATCGAACGGTCGTCCGGCGCCGACAGTTCCTCGGTCACCGCCATGAGGACCTGGCCCAGCGGGTCCCGCGCCGCCCAGCGGCGTATGGAGGCGACGGCGTCGCGGGCGCGGACGGGTTCGTTGTTGTGGAACTTCAGCCCGTCGCGGAGCCGCATGGTGACGCGCTTGCCGTCATTCTCGACGCTGTGGCTCTCGACCATCTGCGGCTGCGGCCTGTAGTCGGCATCGAAGCCGTACAGCGTGTCCCATACCATGTAGCCGTGATGCCGCGTCACATAGGCCGTGGTGACGACGGGATCGAGCACCGCGAGGTCCGCCTGCGGGATGAACTTCAGCACCCGCGGTGCCCCGGACGTGCCCTGCCCGAGCGCAGGCGAGCCCAGGGCGGCCAGACCGACAACGGAACCCACGCCAGAAAGCAGGCGGCGTCGCAACATCACAAGAGAACCTCCGCAAGGCCCGGCCCTCGTGCCGGATCCCCGCCATCAACAGGAAGCGGTGCAGCCAGGCAAGGGGCGGCGCGACGCCGCCCCTCGTGGGACATCAGGTGCGGCGGATGTTCCAGAATAGCGGCGGCTGGCCCTTCAGCATGCCGGTCAGGTTCCGGCGATAGGCGGTGGGCTGGTAGTACATGCCGGTCGGCATGTAGGGCACTTCCTCGAAGGCGATGCGCTGCATCTCCGCCGTTGCCGCCCTGGCCGCCGCGTCGTTCGGCGCATCGAACCAGGCGTCGCGCTGCGCCTCGATCGCGGGGATCGTCGGCCACCCCGGCCACGCATTCTCGCCATTCCCGCGAATGGCCGCGTGGCTCGCCGGATTCCAGTGGTCGACGCCGGACCAGAAGGTGAAGAAGCCCGACCAGCCGCCCTGCTCGAGCGGATTGCGGCTCGCGCGCCTGGCCACCACCGTGCCCCAGTCCGCCGACACCAGTTCGACGTTGAACCCCATGCGGCGGAACAGATCCGCGCCGACCAGCGTCGCCGCGTTGATCGAAGCGAGGTCCGTGGCGTTCAGCAGGACGAGGCGAGCCCCCATCGCACCGGCCGCCTGGAGTTCGGCGCGAGCCGCATCGACGCTCTTGCGCAGCCGGTCGAGGCCGACATTGGAGGCGGAAGGCGACTCCGGCGCGAAGAAGCCGATGCCCTCCCGCCGCAGGTCGGCCCGTCCTTCAATCCCGGTCGTGCCGATCACCGCCGTCATGAAGTCGATCTGGTTGATGGCCGTCAGCACGGCGCGACGCACCGCCGGGTTGTTGAACGGCGCGCTCATGTGGTTCGGGCGGAAGATGCCGATCAGCCCTGACCCGTTGATGACGTCCACCTGGATGTTGCGCGCATTCGCGCCGCGCAGATACGCCGGGAACAGATCGGCGGTCGGCTGTTCCCACCAGTCGATCTCGCCGGCCTGCAGCGCGGCGGACGCCGTCGAGGGATCCGAGATGATGTGCCATTCGACCCGGTCGAAATGCGCCACCTTCGGCCCGGCGGTCATCGAAGCGGTGCCGGACGGGGCAGGCACGTAATCCGCATTCCGGGCATAGGCCAGGCGGGAGCCCGGGTTCCATTCGTTGGCGATGAAGCGGTACGGACCCGAGCCCACGGCCTCCGTGATGTTCGTGAAGGGGTCAACGTTCGCCAGGCGCTCCGGCATGATGAAGAGGCAGCTGGTCGTGACCTTCGAGAAGGCCTCCAGCATCTTCGGGAAGGTCTTGTTGAGCCGGATGATGAAGACGCGGTCGCTCTCTTCCGTCATGTCGGCGACGCGGGCCATCAGCACCTGCCCGAAGGCGTCGCGACGCCCCCAGCGGCGGATGGAGGCGATGCAATCCCGCCCGCGCACGGCGGAGCCGTCGTGGAACTTCAGGCCCTCGCGCAGCGTGAAGCGCCAGAGCAGGCCGTCATTCTCGACGACATGCCCCTGCACCATCTGCGGCTGGATCTCGAAGCGCTCGTTCATGCCATAGAGCTGGTCGTAGACCAGGTAGGCGTGGTCACGCGCGATGAAGGCAGTGTTGGTGAAGGGGTCGATGTTGCCGGGATTGGCGTGCGGCACGTACTTGATCACGCGCTGCTGCGCGGGCTGCGCAATGGCGAAGCGCGGCAGGGACGCCGATGCCGAGGCTGCGGCGGCAGCGCCGAGCAGGTCGCGACGGAACATGTTTCTTGTCTCCCGTATGAAGCGGCGCGAAGCTAGCGCATAGGGACCGGTACGCGGAAGGCGCCTGGGCCATGGCGAAATGTCACTGGCCGCACGGCGCCTGTCACCTGAGGTCGCCGGGCGGCCGATGCCCGAAGCCCAGGGCCGGGACGGCGGCCGTTTCCACCCACACCGCCTTGGCCTGCGTATACGCATTCAGCGCCTCCTGGCCGGAGGAACGGCCGTGGCCGGAAGCACCGAAACCGCCGAAGGGCGCGCTGACATGGATGGTGCGGTATCCGTTCACCCAGAAGGTGCCGGCCCGGACGCCGGCCGCGACGCGATGGGCGCGTCCGACATCGCGCGTCCAGACCGCTCCGGCCAGGCCGAAGCGCGTGGCGTTGGCGAGCGCGACGGCTTCCACTTCGTCGGTGAAGGGAATGGCGGCGACGACCGGGCCGAAGATCTCCTCCTGCGCCACGCGGGCGTCGTTCTCGACGCCAGCCAGGATGGTCGGCGGCACCCAGAAGCCACCCTTCGGCAAGGCTTCGCCGCGCGGCGCAGCCAGCACGCGGGCGCCTTCCTTCGCCCCGGCTTCCAGAAGGGACGACACATGCTCGAATTGTCGCGCCGTGCAGACGGGGCCGGCCTCGGTCTCCGGCAGCAGCGGATCGCCGAGCGCGATGCGGCGCGACGCCTTCGCGAGCGCCTCCACGAACCGGTCGTGGATGCTGGCCTGCACCAGCAGCCGGGAGCCGGCGACGCAGCTCTGCCCGCTGCCCGCGAAGATAGCCTGCTGCGCGCCCTGCACCGCGACGGGCAGGTCGGCGTCGTCGAACACGATATTGGCGCTCTTGCCGCCGAGCTCGAGCACGCAGGGTACGGTGCGCGCGGCGCAGGCCGCCGCGATCTGCGCGCCCGTCGCGGGCCCGCCGACAAAGGTGACCATCGAGACCTCCGGCGCTGCCAGCAGCGCGGCGCCGGATGTCACGCCAAGGCCCGCCACGACCTGCACGGCGCCCTCCGGCAGCCCGGCCTGGATCGCCAGGCGGCCGAAGGCGACGGAGGTCAGCGGCGTGTGCTCGCTCGGCTTGAGCACGACGGCGTTTCCGGCTGCCAGCGCCGGCAGCACGTTCCAGCCGCAGGTGAACAGCGGCGCGTTCCAGGGCGTGATGGCCAGCACGACGCCGCACGGCTCGCGCCGGACGTAGACGAGGTGCCCAGTGGGGACGGGGATCGTCCGGCCCTCGATCTTGTCGCACCAGCCGGCCCAGTATTCCGCCATCTCGGCCACCCGCGCAGCTTCGGCCCGGCAGTCGCGGATCGGCTTGCCCGTGTTGGCGCATTCCAGCCGGGCGAGAGCCTCGGCGTCGCGCCGGATCAGCCCCCCGAGCGCCCAGAGCCGCCGGCCGCGCTCGGCCGCGGTCAGGCTCATCCAGGCGCGCTGCGCCCGCGCGGCGCCGGTGGCGGCGGCGCGTGCGACCTCGCCGCCCGCATCGGCATAGCCCGGGAGGCGGAGCCCCGTGACGGGATCCTGGAGCGGAACCGGCCCTCCCTGCCCTTCCCGGATCGTGCCGTCCACCAGGCTGCCGACCTTGCCGCCGAGGCGCAGCCGCACGCCGTGCTCGAGGACCGCGGGCGCGCTCATGCCCTGGCCCTTCCCATCAGAAGCGCCGTCACCCGATTGAAGTCGTCGCCGTCCCCGACCTCGGCGGCGTTCCAGGCCTGAGCCGCCCGTGCGCAGGTCTCCGGATCGGCCCCCACTGCCTCCGCTAGTTCGAGCGCCAGGCGCACATCCTTCCGCATCAGCCCTGCCGAGAAGCCCGAATCGAAACTGCCGGACAGGATCCAGCGCGGCAGGTTGACCTCGGTGACTGCGGACCGGCCGGACGCCGAGTTGATCACGGACAGCAGCGCCTCCGCCGGCACGCCGGCCGCGGTTCCGATCCGCAGTGCCTCGCCGGCCACGACCAGATGCGTCGCCACCAGCAGGTTGTTGACGAGCTTGGCCACCTGCCCCGCGCCGGGGCCGCCGACGTGCAGGATGCGGGCCGCAAGACGGGTGAGCACCGGGTTGGCCGCGTCCAGCGCCGCAGCCTCTCCGCCCGCCATGACCGTCAGCGTGCCCGCTGCGGCGCCGGCCGGGCCGCCGGAAACCGGCGCGTCGAGGTAAAGACACCCCGCGGCTTCCGCGCGGGAGGCGAACTGCCGGGCGGCGATCGGCGACAGCGTCGAGGTATCCGCCACGACCGCCCCGCGCGGAAGGGCCGGCAGCAGCCGGTCCAGCACGCCCGCTACCGCGCCCTCGTTGGGCAGCGACAGCACGACGGTTGGCGCGGCGACCGCCTCGAGTTGGTCCACGCCGCCTCTCCCGCTGTCGGAATCGAACCCCACGACATCCAGGCCCTGGGCGGCGAGACGGCCTGCCATGGCCGCCCCCATGCGCCCGAGTCCCACCAGACCGATCCGCATCCCACCCCATCCTGTTCACGAACGCCCGAAGCCTCGCAGCCGTGAGCGGGGAGGTCCAGGCTCTACCCCGCCCTTGCCCGTTCTGCCTTTCTTCGGTCACCGGGGCGTGGTTTGAGCGTTCGCATGGGGCGCGCCATGCTGCGCCGCAACAAGGGATGATCATGTCCGACGGCGTCCTGACGACGAGACTTGCCGGCCTGATCGGCCCGGCGCGGAGCCGCCTGGCGCTGCAGTTCCTGCGCTTCGGCGTCGTGGGTACGGTTGGGTTCGTCGTGGATACGTCGGTCCTCTATGCCGGTCTCGCCCTCGGGCTCGGGCTGTATGGGGGACGGGCGATCTCGTATCTGGTGGCGGCGACCACGACCTGGGCCCTGAACAGGGCCTGGACCTTCCGGGGCCAGGGCGACAAGCCGGCGCTGCAGCAATGGGCGACGTTCCTGATGGTCTGCCTCGTCGGTTTCGCGTGCAACTACGGGACCTATGCGGCGCTCGTCTCCACGGTGCCGTTGGCAGCGCGATATCCCGTGATCGGGGTGGCGGCCGGCAGCCTCGCGGGCATGATCGGAAACTTTCTCCTGTCGCGACGTTTCGTATTCGGCGGCGCGTCCCGCGTCGGTCCTTCCTGACCAAGACAGAGCTTGATGCGCGCAGCGACCCCCAAGGCCGATCAGAACCTGCGCCCTGAGGGAGGCCTTCCCCAGCCCGGTACTGCTCGCCTCGACACCGTCCATGGCCTGCCCGCGCCGGAACTCGCCGGCGTCACGCCGCTGCGGCCCGGGCGCCAGGATGGCGCCACCATCCCCTTGCCGGCGGCCAACGACGCGAGGCGTGCCCTGCCGCGCCCGTTGCCGCCGACACTGCTCAGCGCGGCGGTCGTGGCGATCGATATCCTGGCGATGCTGACCGCCAGCTTCGCGGCGGACCAATTCAGCGGCGTCAGCGGCGGCCCGCATGGCCGCATTACGCTGCTGATCGTCGCGCTGACCTTCGCCATCGGCCTGGCGAGCGGAGCATACGACCATCCCGTGCTGTTCAGCGGCCGGCGTCAGGCTCGGGCCGTCGGCGCTGCCGCCCTCTCGGCGCTGGCCATCACGATCGGCTCGGCGGCGGCCTTCGGTGTGCTCTGGCGCCTCGACGCCACGTGGCTCGCCATGGCGGTCGCGCTCGGCGCCGTCGGCCTGGCGGGAGCACGGGTCGTCATGGCGGCTTGCCTGCGCGGCACGCCCCGGGCGGCGCGTCGTGCCGTTATCCTCGGGGCCGGCCCGCAGGCCGACCGGCTGGCCGACGCGCTGCGCCGCGAGCGCACCGGCCTCGAACTGCTTGGCCTGTTCGACGAGCGTGGACTGCGCGGGCTGCAGCCGCCGGACGGCCTGCCGTCACTCGGCGGCATGCCGCAGCTGCTCGCGATGGTCCGTCGCGGCGAGGTGGATGTCGTGATCATCGCCCTCCCCTGGTCGGAGGAGCGCAGGGCCGAGGCACTGATCGGCCAGCTCTCGGCTTGCCCGGTGGAAGTCCGGTTGGCGCCGGACCTCATCGCCATGCGGATGCCCGATGACGGGCGCCCGCCGGTGCCGCCGCTGATGCTCGCCGTCCCGATCGCAGGCTGGCGGGCGGCCGTGAAAGCGGTGTCCGACTACATGTTTGCGGGAATCGCGCTCGCGGTCGCCGCGCTGCCGATGCTGGCGATCGCCGTCGCCGTGAAGCTGGACAGCCCGGGTCCCGTGCTGTTCCGCCAGCGCCGCACCGGCTTCAACGACCGACACTTCGACGTCTACAAGTTCCGCACGATGTATGCCGACGCCACCGACCACCAGGCGCAACGGCAGGTCCTGCCCGGCGATCCCCGGGTGACAAGGGTCGGCCGCGTCCTGCGGCGCGCATCGCTGGATGAGTTGCCGCAGCTCTTCAACGTGCTGCGCGGCGAGATGAGCTTCGTCGGCCCGCGCCCGCATGCGCCGGGCACGCTGGCCGGCAACCGGCGGTTCGACGAGGTGGTCGCGAACTATGCCGCGCGACATCGCGTCAAGCCGGGCCTGACCGGGCTGGCGCAGGTGCGTGGCCTGCGCGGGCCGACGCCAACCGAGCGCCAGATCCTGCTGCGGGTCGAAAGCGACCTCGAATACATCGCGAACTGGTCGCCCTGGCTCGACATCGCGATCGTGCTGCGCACGCTGCTGGTCGTGGTCCGCATGCGCAACGCGCTGTGACAGAAGCGGCGCATGTCGCGGGCGCCGAGGCGCCGCAGCGACCGGTGGACGTGGACGTCATCATCCTTTCGCTCGACCGGGCCGCGGACACCGTCGCGGCGATCGCCTCGGCCCGCCTGCAGCGTGGCGTCGCGAAGCATGTCTGGATCGTCGACCAGGGCAGCCGACCGGACGCACTGGCGGCCATCGCGCAAGCCGTTGACGGGGCGCCGGATGCTACGCTGGTCAGGCTCGATCGCAACCACGGCGTGGCCGGCGGCCGCAACCGCGCAACGGCGCTGGGGCGGGCACCGGTCGTCTTCGCGCTCGACAACGACGCGGAGTTCGCGACGCCCGACACCTTGTGGCAGGCCGCGACGGCGCTCGACGAGGCGCCCGACATCGCCGCCGTCGCCTGTCGCATCCTGGTGCACTCGACGGCGGAGGACGACCTCTCCTCCTGGGGGTTCCCGCGATCGCTGCTGCCTCGCGCGGCCGAGTGCTTCGACGTCGCGACCTTCGTGGGCGCCGGCCATGCCCTGCGCCGCGCCGATTTCGAGGCCGCCGGCGCCTATGACGAGGCGCTGTTCTTCACCTGGGAGGAATTCGACCTTTCCCTGCGCCTGATCAAGATGGGCCGGCGCATCCGCTACCGCGGCGACGTCGCGATCCGCCACAAGGTCAGCGCCGAGCACCGCTTCGCCTGGTCCGGCACGCGCTGGCATCATTTCGTGCGCAACCGCCTCTATCTCGAGATGAAGCATGGCGCGTCGCCGGCGACGCTCCTCCCGCGCTTCCTCGCCTACCAGCTCCGCGGGGCGCGCAACGGCGTCCTGGCGCAGGGGCTGAAGGCCGGGCCGGCCGCGCTGAGCATGGCAAGGCGCTTCCGCCCGCCGGCCGGCACCGCGCATCTCTATGCGGCCTCGCCGGCCGCCCGCGACTACCTCGCCCGCACCGATGCCGCGCATCGTGGCGGCGCGCTGGCACGCCTGCGGGGCGAAGTCCTCGGCGCCCTACCCGCCGCGGCCCGCGGGCCGCGCTGAACGCTCGCGCAGAAGCAGGGCCAGGATCGCGGGATCCTCGATGAGGTAGCGCCGGGCGAGGCGCCGCGGATCCTGGGCGAGTCGCCAGGCCCATTCCAGCCCGATCGCCTGCACCGCGCGCGGCGCGCGCCGCTCCTCGCCCGACAGGAACAGCAGGCTCGCCCCGACACAGAGCGCGGTGCCGCGCGCCTTGCCGCGCGCGGCGAGGGCCCTCGCCACGATCTCCTGCCGGGGCGAGCCGACGCCGAGGAAAACGAAGCGGGCCGGGGCGTCCTCGACGAAGCGAAGCGCGGTCTCGAACGCGGCGGGGGCGCTGTCGAAGCCCATCGGCGGGGCATGATGGCGCAGCGCCGAGAGACCGAACCGTGCCCCGATGGCCTCGGCGGTGCGTCGCGTGCCACCGAGCAGCGCGATGGGATCGCCGGGCCGGATCACCTCGGCGAACAGGCGCGCGGTCAGGTCGCTGCCGGGCACGACGGGCGGAGGACGCAAGCCGACCGCCCGCGCCAGATGCGCCACGACGCGGCTGTCGAGCAGCCGCCATTCGGCCTCGCGGTAGAGCGGGCCATACAGCGCGGGCTGCCGCGCCAGGCGGACAAGGTGGTCCGCATTGGGCGTGACGAGATAGCCGAACGGCGCCGCGGCTGGCCGCGCCGCCAGCATCGCCAGGGCGCCTTCGGTGTCGAGATCCGCAAAGTCCAGCCCCAGCAGAGCCGTCACAGCGCCATGCGCAGGCTAAACTGGACCAGGTTGCGGTTGTAGTCCGGCAAGCCTGCGCTCGCGTTCAGGCGCCAGGAATACTGGTAGGAGCCGACGAGCGAGAAGCTGCGGTTGATCAGCCAGCGCGCGGAAACGGCGCCGTAGGCATCCGTCGACGACTGGCTGGGCTGCTGATACTGGTCCCACTCCACCCCGGCTTCCGCGCCCACGATCACGTTGCGCAGATACTCGTGGTCCACCCGCAGCGAGCCGACGGTCGCGGTGTAGGAGACGGCGTTGTCGCGGATCGATTCCCGCACGCTGCGCCCGACGAAGGCGCTGACCGAAGTCAGCAGGGTCGGCTGCCAGGTCAGGGTGCCGCGGAACGCCGGCGCCGAGAGCGTCTTGATGCCCGCGCCGGAATAGTCGCGCTGCAGGTAGCCGACCTCGCCGTTGAAGCCCCAGACCCCGTCGAAATCGTAGGTGAAGCCGACGGTGCCTTCCCAGGTGTTGCTGTCCCGCGGGCTCTGCGACGCGTCGGAGTAGTTGATATTCTGGTACCGCAAGGTGGCGTTCACGAAGCGGCCGGGCGAGAGTTCGTAGCTGGTGCCCACCGCGCCGATGATCGAGTCGAAGTCGAAGACCGAGACATCGCCCGGCGGCAATTGCCCCGGGACGGCGGCCGGGCCGGCATCCACGTTGGAGAAGCGATAACCGCGCCAATTGGCCAGGGCGAGAAAGCCTAGACGATTAAGGCGTGTCTGCGCCTGCACGTTGAACTCGTTGTAGTAGTAAGGAACCGGCCGGGCCAGGCCGGCTTCCTGCACATCGATGCTGCTGGCGCTCAGGTGCTCCTGCACCAGGTTGTAGGCGGCCGAGACACTCGTATACGGTGTGAAGTCGTAACGTCCGTAGAGCCCGACCGCGAAATCCGTCCAGTCCTGCTGGCCCTCACTGGCATACGTGCGGTTGAGCACGCGGCCAGTGACGCCCAGCGCATGCGTGCTCCAATCGCTGCGGACCCCGGCCTCCGCGCCCAGGCTTGCGAAGCCGTCGCTAAGGCGGCCGTTGTTGTTGCCGAGGATGTTGCTGTCGTAGCCCGCACCGATCTCCGCCGCCGCATCCGCCCGGAACCCCCCGAGCCGGATGCCCACGGGATCGTAATCCGGTCGGGCCCGGCCCGAGACGGTCACGCCGCGCTGGGTATCCACGCGCGGGACGTCCTGTGCCCCCGCCGGCAGGGGCAGCAACAGCGCGCCGAGGCCGGCAATGATCCATTGGCGTCCAGCCCGCACCGCGGCACTCCCGTGTTTGTAGGCCTGACCGGCCGTGCTACCACTCGACTACAGGAAGCGTGTCTTCAACGAAACGGCAGACCGCTTCACGATGCCTTCAAGACTGGGCTCGCATGAACGATCGTAACAACACAGGTCCCATGGTCGCAACGACCAATGAGCAGGCGGGACCACGGACGGACGGCCCGGAGCCGCCTCCTGCGGCCGCGGCAGGCCGCCCGGCCGTCGGCTTCGCCCTCCGCGACTTCCTTTCGGATGACGATCAGCGGTTGCGCGATCTCCTGGCCTTCGGCATGGCTGTCCAGGCCGGGCGCCCGCTCGGCACCGATGGCGTGCCCGATTTCCGCCGGAAGGCGGAGGCTGAGCTCGATGCCCATGCCTTCCGGGTGCTGCACAACCAGGCGGAAGCGATCCGCCGCCAGGCCGTCGACGACCATCTCGCGAGGTTTCCCCGCGGGCTCTCCTTCTGGGGGGTCGTGCTGGCAAACCTCGCCAGCCTGGTCGTGGCGCTGGCCCTGATCGCGGTCGTCTGGATTGCCGCGCCCGACGTCTTCGGCAAGCTTCACGCATACCTGGCGCAGCTGGCTGCGCGGTTCCACGCGGGGTCCTGACCGCCATGCTGCGCCCAATGCCGATCAACATGGGAATACCCGACAGGCCGGCCGACACGGTCCTGTCCAAGGCCGTCGCTGCCTGCCGGACGCAGCTCGTCGCCGTCGCGATCTTCAGCGGCGTAGTCAACGTCCTGCAGCTGACGATCTCGCTGTACATGATGCAGGTGTTCGACCGGGTGCTCTCCACCCGGAGCATGGACACCCTCTACTATCTCACGGCCATCGCCGTCTTCGCGCTTCTCGTCATGGCGGTGCTCGACGGGCTGCGCGGCCAGGTGATGCAGCGCCTCGCGGCCTGGATCGAGGGCAAGGCCGCGCCCGAGGCCTTCATCCGCGCCATCGAGAGCCAGCTGCGCAACCGCCCCTACCGGATGGAGGCGCTGCGCGACCTTGCGGTCTGCCGCTCCTGGCTGGGCTCGCCGGCCTCGCTGGCGGTGTTCGACGTGCCCTGGGTACCGATCTACCTCGCCGTCATCTTCATGCTGCACCCGACGCTGGGCTTCATCGCGCTGGCCGGCGCGCTGATCCTGTTCGCGCTGACGCTCGCCAACGAATGGGCCACGGGCGGCCTGCTGCGGCAGGCCTCGACCGGCGCGATGTCCAGCCAGCGCCGGGCGGAGAGCATCGTGCGCAACGCCGAGGTGATCGACAGCATGGGCATGGGCGGCGCCGTCCTGCAGCGCTGGCGTGAAGGCCTCTCGGCCTCGCTCCCCATGCAGGAGCGGGCCGCCGACCGCGCGGCGCTGATGCTGTCCGTCACGCGCTTCGTCCGGCTCGCCATCCAGGTCGCCCTGCTCGGGATGGGCGCCTATCTCACGCTGAACCAGGAACTGACCTCGGGCGCCTCCATCGCCGGCTCGATCATCATGGGCCGCGCGCTCGCGCCGGTGGAGCAGATGATCGGCGGCTGGAAACAGCTGGTCCAGGCGCGCCAGGCCTATCGCCGGCTGCTCGGCTTCCTGTCCCTGCCCCGGCTGCGGCCGCCCGGCATGGCGCTGCCCGAGCCTACCGGACGCATGTCCATCGAGCGCGTGACCTTCGGCTTCCCGGGCCAGCCCGTCGCCATCATCAAGGGGATCTCCTTCAGCCTGGCGGCGGGTGAATCGCTGGCGATCATCGGGCCCTCGGCCGCGGGCAAGACGACGCTGATCCGCCTCCTGATCGGCACGCTGCAGCCCTCGGCCGGCACCGTCCGGCTCGACGGCGCCGACGTCTTCACCTGGATGCGCGAGGATTTCGGCCGATATGTCGGCTACCTCCCCCAGGACGTCGAGCTCTTCGACGGCACGGTCATGCAGAACGTCGCCCGCATGGGCCAGCCCGACCCGGAGGAAGTCTTCGAGGCCGCGAGGGTCGCGGGCTGTCACGAGATGATCCTGCGCCTCCCGCAGGGCTACGACACGGAGATCGGCGATGGCGGCCAGCACCTGTCCGGCGGCCAGCGCCAGTTGATCGGCCTCGCGCGCGCGATGTACGGCAGGCCGCGCCTGATCGTGCTGGACGAGCCGAACTCGAACCTGGACGGCGACGCAGAGCAGGCGCTCATCCGCGGTCTTGAGGAAGTCAAGCGCCGCGGCACCACCGTCATCCTGGTCTCCCACCGCCCGACCCTGGTGCAGGGCGTGGACAAGGTGCTGCTGATGCGCGACGGCGCGGTCGAGGCCTTCGGCCCGCGCGCCGAGGTGCTCAAGCGGCTCGTGCAGCAGCAGGCCCGGCCCGCCGAGGTGCCTGCCCGTGTCGAAGGAGGCGCCCGATGAGCGAGGTCGCCCTGCCCCGCAACGCCGTTGCCCCGCGGCCTGCCGCCGGCCCGCCGGCCCCCTGGCAGCCGCCGAAGGAACCGCTCATTCTCGACGCGCCGCGGCCCCGCACGCGCACGCCGACGATGCTGGGCTACGCGATCGTCCTGCTCTTCGTCGTCGGCCTGGGCGGCTGGACCGCCTTCGCGCAGCTGTCGGAGGCCGCGATCGCGCCCGGGATCCTGAAGGTCGAGGGCACGCGCCGCACGATCCAGCACTTCGAAGGCGGCATCGTGCGGGAGATCCTCGTTCGCGATGGCGACGAGGTCCGCCAGGGCCAGGTGCTGGTCCGGCTGGAGCAGCCGCAAGCCGCGCAGCAGACCGAGACGCTGCGCAGCCAGCGCTGGGCGCTGATGGCACAGGATGCACGCCTCGTCGCCGAACTCGCCGGCGCGCGGGAGATCGCCTTCCCCCGCGACCTCCTCAACGCCACCGCCGACCGCGCCCAGGACGCCGTCAACGGCCAGCGCGCCCTGTTCGAGGCGCGCCGCGTCGCACTCGAAAGCCAGACCATGGTGCTGCGCGCCCGCGTGGACCAGGCGGAGGCGCAGATCCGGTCATCCATGGCAGTGACCGAGGCACAGCAGCGCACGCTGACGCTGCTGCGAGCCGAGGAGACGAACACCGCCCAACTCCTCCAGCAGGGCCTCGCGCGCCTTCCGCAGCTGCTCGCCATCCAGCGCCAGGTCGCGCAGACCGAGGGCAACATCGCCGACATCAGCAACCAGATGGACCGCACCCGCGCGCAGATCGCGGAGAACGAACGCGAGATCCAGCGCATCCAGGACCAGCGCAGCCAGGAGGCCTCGACCGAGCTGCGCGACGTCCGTGTCCGGCTCGCGGAAGCCGAGGAGAAGCTCCGGGCTGCCGAGGACGTCTCGACCCGGCTCGAGATCGTGTCGCCGGAGGATGGCACCATCATCGGGCAGCGCGTCTTCACCGTCGGCGCCGTGGTCCGCCCTGGCGACCCCATCATGGACCTCGTTCCCAGGCGCGACCGGCTGATCGCCGAGGTGAACGTTCAGCCCAACGACATCGAGCTCGTTCACCCCGGCCTCGTCGCGGAGATCCGGCTGCCCGCCTTCAAGCAGCGCCTGGTGCCCTACCTCAACGGTCATGTGACGTTCGTCGCATCCGACGTCACGCAGGACGAGCGCCGCGGCACCATGTACTACCGCGTGCAGATCCAGATCGACGAGGACCAGCTCAAGGCACTGGAAGGCGTGCAGCTGCGGCCCGGCATGATGGCGGAAGCGCAGATCCAGACGGGCCAGCGCAGCTTCGGCCGCTATCTGCTGCAGCCCGTCTTCGACAGCTTCCACCGCGCCTTCCGCGAGCAGTGAAGCTGGGCCCTCTCCCCTCCGCGGGAGAGGGCGCCGCGCGGGACGCGTGATCACGGCACGACAACCCCGAGAGGAACGAACATGGCAGGCATTCCAACCGTCTTCGGTGACGGCATCATCGACGTGCATGTCGCCAACGGCGTGGCCCGCATCACCCTCGGCGCCGTCGTCGGCCAGCCCGGCCAGGCGCCGGACGCCAAGCCGCAGACCCAGGCCTCGGGCCTGCTGGTAGTGCCGGTCATGCAACTTCCCGTTCTCGCGCGCGTCCTTGGGGAAGTGACCCGACAAGTGGAACAGCGCGCGAAGGAGGCCATGGGGCAGGCGAAGCCTGCTGCGTCGGCCGAGCCCGCGCCGGCCGCGGCGACCGACCAGGTGGCCGGGGCGTTCCGCTTCAACGGCTGAGCCGGCGCGGTGAGCCGGCACCCCGGTTTCGCCGTCGTCGTCTGCACCCATGCGCGGCCGGGCTACCTGGCCGCGTGCCTCGCCGGGCTGGCGCGCCAGCAGGCGGAGGCATCGCCTGTCATCGTGGTGGACAGCGCCTCGCCGCCCGACGCGGCGCGCGAGATCGTCGGCATCGCCGCGTCCGCAGGCGCGACCCTGCTCCGCTGCGAAGCGCCCGGGCTCTCCGTCGCGCGGAATGCAGGCCTCGCGGCGTCTCCCGCCGCCTGGACCGCCTTCCTCGATGACGATGCCGTGCCCGAGCCCGACTGGGCGGCGCGGCTGGCCGCGACCATAGAGACCCTGCCCAACCGCGCCGCCGCGCTCGGCGGGCGCATCCTGCCGGCCTGGGAAGGTCCCCTGCCCGGCTGGTGGCCGGCCTCGCTCCGCGGCGTGCTGACGATCGTGGAGTGGGAGGGGGCCGGCGAGATCGGCCGCGACGTCCCGGCCGGTGTCGAGGTCTACGGCGCCAACATGGCCTTCCGGTCCGACGCGTTGCGCGAGGCCGGCGGCTTCCCCGAGCATCTCGGACGGATCGGCGATCGCCTGCTCTCGGGCGAGGAGGTCGAGGTCCTGGACCGCCTCCGCGCGCGCGGCCTCGGCGTCTTCTACGACGGCCGGATCACGGTCCGGCACAGCATCCAGGCCGCCCGGATGCGGCCGGACTGGCTGCTGTCGCGGCTGCACTGGCAAGGCGCGACGGATGCCCTGCGGGACCGCCGGGCGGGCCTGCCGCGGCGCGCCCCCGGCGCCGCAGCGAAGCTGCTGCTGCAGGCGCCGCTGCTGCTCTGGCCCGCCAGCAAGGCGACGCTCATGCGCGCGCGCTGCGGCGCGGCCTACAACCTCGGCTATCTCCGCGGCGCGCTGCAGGGCGCATGACATGATCGCGCGGCGCAGCCTGCTCGCCGCCGGTCTCGCGACACCGGCCGCCGCGCAGCCGGACCCGCGCACGGCGTTCGCCAGGCTTCGTCTGGGCGCCAATCTCGAGCGCTGGTTTCCGATCGCCGCCGACAACCGGCCGCGCCGCCTGGGTCGCGCCTGGTGGGTCGGCCTTCGGGAGGCCGGCTTCGACCATGCGCGCCTTTTCCTCCCGCGCGACGCCGGAGGCGGAGAGGAGGTGCCGCGCCTCTTCCTGACCGCGGTGGAGGACGCCGTCGCGGCGGAGCTGCGCGTGCTGGTCGCGATGGAGGACCTCTACGCCTCGGACGCGCCCTGGGACGAGGCGACAACACGACGCGTGATGGACCGCGCGCGGCTCTTCAACCGTGCGGCGGATCCGTCGCGCGTCGCGCTGGCCGCGGTGAACGAGCCTGCCTTCCCCTCGGCCGAGGCCTGGCGGCCGGTGCGCGACAGGTTGCTGGGCGGCCTGCGGGCCGTCGCGCCGAGGCATGTCCTGCTCTGGGGCGGGCATGAATGGTGCTCCTGGCGATCCCTCCTGCCGCTCGCGCCGCCGGCCGATCCCCTCACGATCGCCGAGGTGCATGACTACGAGGGCGGCGATGCCGGTGCGGTGGCCTGGCGCTTCGGCCAGGTCGCGGACTGGTCACGACGGCACGGCGTGACGGCGATGGTGACGGAGTTCGGCGGGGCGCGCGGTCACGAGGAGAACGAGGCCGCCTGGGCCGACGATCTCGGACGTGCGCTGCCGGTGCTGCGCCGCCTCGGCCTGCCTGCCACGCTCTGGGCCATAACCCATGGCGGGCACTGGCGACTGCAGCAGGGCGACGGGCCGGCGCTGCGGCCGCGTCTCGCCGCGGCGATCAGGGCATGAGACGCGCCAGGCGGCGGGCTGCCGGCACCTCCACCAAACGCCACGCAAGCCATCCCAGCGCGAGCGTCGCGACGAGGCCGCCCAGCATCAGCGCGACCCGCAGGACCGGCCCGGGATCGGCGGCGCGCTGGAGCAGGACAAGCCCGCCCTCCACGAAGACCCAGCAGAGGTAGACCCCGAAGGACGCCTCACCGAGCCGCCAGAGAAGGTCGCGCGGCGGCGCCGAGGCGGGCGGCAGCTTGCCGAGCAGGGCGATGATCCCGGCGAGCCCCGCCACCGCCATGGCATCCAGGCGCAGCGCGAGACCGAGCGGCAACAGCAGCGCGGCCGCCGCGGCGGCCAGGCCCGGCATCTCCCGCAGCGTGACCAGCCGCGCCAGCGCCATGCCCAGCACGAATTCGAGGCCGAAGCGCAGCAGGCCGAGATGCAAGGTCAGGTTCAGCTGCACCGCTTCCTCGGCACCCAGCCATGTCAGCAGAACGACGCAGGCGGCCGCGATCGCCCAGGCGCCCGCGGGCCGGCGCCACAGCACCAGCGGCAGGATCGCGGGGAAGAGCAGATAACCCGCCCAGGTCGCCGAAAGCGCCCAGGACGGATAGTTCCAGGCATGGATGCGCGTCGTCTCCCAGGCATTGGCCAGCATCGCCTGCATGACGAATTCCCAGGCGCCGAAGCGTTCGGGGTTGCGGATCGAGACACCCGCCGCCGCCGCCGCGACGACGATCGCCAGCAGCAAGGCAAGGGCGGCGAGATGCAGCGGGAAGATGCGGGCCGCGCGCCTGCGCACGAAGCCGCGCCAGCCCTCGGTGCCGAGCGGCGGCCGACGGTGATATCCCAGGAACAACGCGAAGCCCGACAGCAGGAAGAAGCCGTCGACGCCGAGATAGCCCTTCATCACCACGTTTCCCAGGACGGGCACGCGACCCAGCCCGTGCAGCGCGAGTTCGAGGTGATAGACGACCACCCAGCCGATCAGCAGCCCGCGCAGCCGCGTCAGCGCGGCCAGGCGCTCCGGGACCTCGGCGCCCAGGGCGCGCGGACGCTCACTCATCTGATCCAGGCTGGCCTCTCCTGACCGAAAGCTGATTGGGCCGCCCGCGGCCGCGCGCCCATAACGTGAGGGCATGCGCACCGTTCCGCCGGCGCTCCTCTCCGCCCTGCTCGCGCTCGTTGCCCTGGCCGGGCTTCTGCTGACCGCGATCGTGGCGCCGGAGACCGCCATCACCCTGCTGCCCGCGGCAATCGCCGTGATGATCGCGATGCTGTTCTACGAGGCTCCGCTGCTCGCGGTCGGGCTGCTGGTGGCGTGCTACGGCCTCGCGCTCGACATCCAGCTCGGCCTGCTGGACTCCGGCGGCGGCGCAATGGGCGCGGCGGCGGTCAAGGTGATCCCCTTCGCGATCGCGGCGATGCTCTGCCTGCGCTACGGCTTCGCGCCGACGATCAACTGGCCGTTCCTCGCCTTCGCGATCATCGCCGGCATCAGCCTGGTGGTGCTGCCCATGGGCCGCGTGTCGTCGAACGGAGAGATGCTGCGCAGCTTCATCGGCTCGACCGCGCCCTTCGTGCTCGCCTTCGCCGCGGCGCCGCGATCCGTCTGGTCGGCGCTCTGCAAGGCCATCGTGCTGGTGCCGCTGATCTCCGCGGCCTTCGCCTTCCTCGTCTGGCCGACCGGGCTCTATTCGCCCTTCGACAACAACTGGCGCTTCCAGGGCCTGCATTCGCCGCCCTTCCTCGCGGGCTTCTGCACGACCGCGATCTTCGCCGCGACGCTGGAATATCTCCGCGGCTTCAAGACGCGCTGGCTGCTGCTGGGCGGGGCGGCCCTGGCGGTGCTTCTGGCGACCCAGGCACGCGCGCCGCTGATCGCGGTCGCGGTGTTCCTGGCCCTCGTCTTCGCCCTGTCGGACCGGCGGATCTTCCCGGCGAAACGCAAGCTCGACCTGGTCGCGGCCGGTGCATTGCCGGCGGTCTTCCTGCTCGGGCCACTCATCCTGGCCGTGGTGGACCGCTTCCTCGGCGCGCCCGCCTATGAGCAGTTCTCCGGTCGCGACATCATCTGGCCCTACTTCGTCGAGGCGATCGAGAAGCGGCCGCTCTTCGGCTACGGGCTCGGCGCGGGCAAGCTGATCGTGGACCCCGAGGATCCGCAGATCCGCCTGATCCGCTCCAACGCCGCGCACAACGAGTATCTGCGGTTGTCGGTGGATGCCGGGATGATCGGCTGCGCCCTGATCTTCGGCGCCATCATCGCCTGGGTCTGGGCGGGCACGCGAAGGGTGGGTTCGGCGGACCGGCTGGTGCTGCGGTCGGCGCTGCTGGCCGCGTTGATCCACAGCGCCTTCGACAACACGCTGATCGCGAGCACCGCGGTCATCCAGTTCGCCTGGTTCGCCGCCGCGATCGGGCGTGCGCGACAGGAAGCGCGCCCGCCCGACCTGCTGCGAGAGAAGCTGGCGCGTCGGCTGGCCGAGGCGTGAACGTTCTCGCCCCGCCGCCAGCCGCACGCACGCGGCGGCTCGACCTCGACCGCGCGAAGGGTGTCGCCATCCTGCTGGTCGTGTTCGGCCACATCGTGGCGACGACGCCGCCGCCGGGCGTCGAGTGGTGGGACACGCTGCGCTACGCGATCTACCGCTTCCACATGCCCTTCTTCCTCTACCTCAGCGGCTACGCGGCCTGGCTGAGCGGCGCGATCCGCACGAGCGACCGCGACCTGCCGGCCTTCGCCTGGCGCCGCGCGAAGCGGCTGCTCGTGCCCTTCCTGCTCCTCGGCGTCATCGTGCTTTTCGGCAAGCTCGCGGCCGAGCGCGTCGTCCATGTGGACAACCAGCCCGAGGGCCTGCTGGGCGGCCTCCGCGACCTCGTCCTGACGACGGAGAACAGCCCGGCCACCTTCATCTGGTTCCTCTGGGTGCTGTTCCTCTGCAGCGTCGTCGCGCCGCCGGCCTGGCGGCGGATCGGGACGCCCGGGCTGCTGATCGCGGGGCTCGTGCTGATGGCGACGGGGCTGCCGGCGGTCTTCTACCTCGACCGCTTCGCCCGTCACGCCGTGTTCTTCGCGGCCGGCATCGCGGTGGCGCAGCACGAGGCGCGGCTGCTGCCGCGCTTCGCGGAGGCGCAGCCCCTGTGGTGGGGGCTCTTCGCGGCCGCGCTGGTCTTAGCCGTCCTGGACTGGCGCATGGCCTGGTTCTGGCTGCCGGGCGAATCCTCGATGCTGCTCTGCGGCCTGCTCGCCATACCGGCGCTGCACGGCTCGATGCTGGTCGCGCCGGTCGCGCGCTGGCGCTGGCCGTTGAGCCTGGGGCGAGAGACGATGGCGATCTACCTCTTCAACGTCATCGCCATCGGCCTGGTGAAGGCCGTGCTGATCGCGGCCGGCATCGGCTGGACCGAGCAGGGCTTCGCGATCCACGCGCCCGTCCTGATGGCCGCGGGGCTGCTCCTGCCGATCCTCTTCAAGCGCCTCGTGCTACGTCGCGTCCCGGCGCTGGACCGCATGACGGACTAGCAGCCTTCCCTGCGGGTAGGCCGCCAGCGCCGCGCCGGCAGCGAAGACGAAAAGCCAGGCAAGCCGGCCCTGGTAGCGCTCGTTCACCCCCGACAGCCCGCCCGTCACCGCGGCGTTGCCGAGCGCAGCGGCCAGGACGAGCACGCAAAGGGCGCCGGCCGCGCGTGCCCGCCACACCCAGGCGAGCATCGGAAGCAGGAATAGTGACGCCCAGGCCAGCGCGACATGCAGCGGCAGGAACTGCGCGACGTCGCCCTGGAGCAGGCCGCGCGACTGCCGCGATGCCGCATAGGCGTCGAGCTCGCGCGGAAAGAAGCGCGCGATGATGGGCTCCGGCCCCGGCTCGCCGCGCCAGGCCTCCAGCCCGTCGCCGGTGCCGAGCATCACGAACTGCCGCGCCGCGTTGTCCAGCACGGTCAGTGCGACCGTGCCGGGCTCTCGCGACACGCTGCGGGAGACGATCTCGCCGGCCTCGGCCGCCCAGGCCTTCCCGCCGCCGAGCCGCTGCAACGGCCCGTCCGGCAGCCAGAGGAAGTAGTTCGCCGCCATCGGCAGCTCCGCCCGCATCGCACAGACGCGCCACTGCTGGACCGCGCAGTCCGCGTCCAGGGTCCGCAGCGCCGGCCCGTCCTCGAGCAGCCGCGCCCCCATGAAGACGGCGCCGAAGGGCGAGAGCGACACGCGCCCATGCCCGGCCGCATTGGCCGCCACAACGGCGATCATCCCGATCAGCACCGGCGCGGCCATGCGTCCCGCGACACCGGCGCGCCCGGCCGCGATGCCGCCCACGAGGGCAAGTCCCAGACCGATCGGCAGGTGCGTCAGGTGCAGCGCCGCCGCGCCGCAGGCCAGAAGCATGACGTAGGCGCGTTCCACCCGGGACAGGTCGCGCCAGCCGAAGCCGATCAGCCACAGCGCCAGCACCAGCAGCCCCGTGAAGAGGTCCGGCATGATTTGGGCGACCAGCCAGGGCAGCCCCGTCGCGACGGCCAGCCCCAGCGCGCCGATCAGCAACGGCCAGGGCCCGGGCCGTTCCAGCGCGCGCAGCACCAGCGCGAGCAGGTGAGCCGTGATCAGCCCCTGCGCCACCGGGATCGCCCAGAGCGAGACGCGCCAATGCAGCAGGTGCAGGAACAGGCTGTAATGCGGCGGCCGGTCCCAGCCGAGGTAGCCGATCAGCGCCTGGCCGAGATACGTCCCGCTGTCGGCGAAGACGAGGGGATAGCCGTTCCAGGCCGCCGGCCAGGCCAGCAGCAGGCCCGCCAGCACAATCGCCGCTGCCGGCACCGGCTCCCGCGCCGCCATCCGCTGCTCCCCATTCCACCGGCGGTCGAACGGGAAAGAAGCACGCGTGGTTCCCGGCCCGGAACCGCGCGCGGTCGAAACCTTCGCGTCAGGCGGCTTTCGCGTAGCCCCGGGGATGCGCCGAGTGCCAGGCCCAGGCGGTGCGCACGATGTCGTCCAGCGCGCCATAGCGCGGCGACCACCCCGTCGCCTCCCGCAGCTTTGCCGAGGACGCCACCAGCACCGCCGGATCGCCCGCGCGGCGTGGACCGGTGGAGAAGGGCACGGGCTTGCCGCCGATCCGCCCCACGCTCTCGATCACCTGCTTCACGGAATAGCCCGTGCCGGTGCCGAGGTTGAAGCGCACCGACCGCTCACCCAGCAGCGGCAGCACCCGCAGATGCGCGTCGGCGAGGTCGCTGACATGCACGTAGTCCCGGATGCAGGTGCCGTCCGGCGTGTCGTAGTCCGTACCGAAGACCGTCAGCGGCGCGCGCGTGCCCATCGCGGCTCCGATCGCAAGCGGCACCAGATGCGTCTCGGGGTCGTGGTCCTCGCCGGCGCGACCCGCGGGGTCGGCGCCGGCAGCGTTGAAGTAGCGCAGCGCGGCGAAGCGCATGCCATGCACGCGGTCCGCCCAGTCCAGCGCGCGCTCGCAGACCAGCTTGCTCTCGCCATAGGCCGAGACAGGCTCGAGCTTCTGCTCCTCGTCGATCGGCACGCGCTCGGGGAAGCCGAAGAGCGCGGCGGTCGAGGACAGCACGAATTTCCGCACGCCCGCCTTCACGGCCGCGCCTGCCACGCTCGTCACGCCGGCCAGGTTGTCGCCGATGTAGCGCATGGGATCGCGCATGCTGTCGCCGACCAGGGAGAGCGCCGCGAAGTGCAGCACCGCGTCGAAGGGCCCGAGCGCGAAGGCCTGCTCCAGCACGACCGGGTCGGCGCAGCGGCCCTGCACCAGCCTCGCCCCCCTCGGCACCGCACCGCGGTGCCCCTTGGACAGGTCGTCAAGGACCACGACCTCGTCCCCGCGATCGAGCAGCGCCAGCACGGTATGGCTGCCGACATAGCCGGCGCCGCCGGTGACGAGGTAGCGAGACAAGCGACTACTCCCTGAAGTACCCGCTGTAGCGGGGGTGATAGACTTCGCTGTCCGCGTAGCCCGAGCGGCGATGCAGCTTCGCATCCACCTGCGTGAGGGCCGCCCCGACCACCCGGGCCTTGGCATCCTCCAGCAGCGCGAGCGAGTTGCGCACCACGGAACGCGGCGTGTCGCGCCACTTCACGCAGAGCAGTGTGGCATCCGCAAGGCGGGATACGACGCGGGCATCCGCCATGGCCAGCGCCGGCGGGGCATCGAGCACCACCAGGTCGTAGTCGCGCCGCACTCTCTCCAGCAAGCCGGCCATGCCCTCGCTCATGAAGAGGCCGAGCGAATGCACCTCCGCCGCACCGGCGGGGATGAAGTCGAGGCCCGTCAGGTGGTCCCGGCGCAGGATCGTCTCGAACTCCGCCTGGCCGAGCAGCAGGTCGGTGACGCCGGGCAAGCCCTCGGCCCGCATCAGCCGCCCGATGGCAGGCTGGCGAATGTCGCAATCCACCAGCAGCACCCGCTCGCCGTTCATCGCGGCCGACCGCGCGAGCGAGATGGCGGTCGTCGTCTTACCCTCGCCGGGGCGCGCCGCCGTCACGACCACGACGCGCGGCGGGTCGGAACCCAGCCAGAGCGACGCCCGCAGGGTGCGCATTGCCTCGGCGAAGGGGCTGAGCGGCTTGTGCGCGACATAGTCCTGCGCCCGCATCCGCCCGAGGATCCCGCGCCGCAGCCGCGGCACCAGCGCCAGGCATGGCAGGCCGAGCGCGGAGCGGACCTCGTCGCCGCTGCGAAGCGTGCTGTCGGCCTGCTCGAGGAACCAGACCAGCAACAGCCCGAACAGCGCGCCGAGCACGAGCGCGGCGGCGACAAACAGCGTCGGCTTCGGGAAGGACGGCACGCCGGGCACCGTTGCGGGCGAGAGGATGCGCGCGTCCGGCTTCTCGATCGCGGTCTGGCTCACGGTGGTCTGGCTGCGTTCCAGCACGGCGCGAAGCAGGCTGCGCGCGGCCTCGGTCTCGCGTTCCAGCGCGTTGATGCGAATCTCGGCGCCCTGGGTGCGGTTCAGCCGCTCCTGCTGCTCGGACAGGCTCTGCTCGAGGCTCACGACGCGGGCGCGGGCGGTGCGCATCTCGGCATCCAGGGCCTGGCCGACGCGCGCGGTCTCGGCGCCGACGGCGCGCTCGGCGGCCGCAAGCCGCCCGGCGGCGGCCCGCACATCCGGGTGCCCGTTGCCGAGCACCGCGCTCAACCGATTGAGCTCGCGCTGCGCCTCGTCCCGTGCGGCGCGCTGAGTGACCAGGTTCGCCGCGCCGAGTGCGGTCAGGTCCGCCGCCCCGGAGCCGGCGCGCACCGCGCCGAGCCGCGCCTCGGCGCTGGCAAGCTGGTTCCGCGCCTCGATCAGGTCCTGGGTGATGCGGCTGATCTGTTCGGTCTGCAGCCCGGCCGAGACACCGCGCGTCAGCCCTGCTTCCTGGCGGAGCTCGGCGATCTGCACCTCGTTGCGGCTGACCTCGGCCCGCAGGTTGGCGATACGCCCATCCAGCCAGTCATTGGCGCGCCGCACGGCGTTGAACTTCGCGTCGAGCTGGTCGCTGATGTAGAGCTCCCCCGCCAGGTTCGCCGCCGCGGCGGCAAGCTGCGGGTCCTCGCTGGTGAAGCGGATCTGCAACACGCGGGAGTTGCGCACGACCTGCACGTCGAGATGCCCGATGAGCGCCTCCGCGGCCTGGATCTCGGCGAGTTCGCCGGGCGGCGGATCGGCGATCGGGCGTGGTGCGATCATCTCCGCGAGATCGGGCAGCACGGGTTGCAGCCGCTCCGCGAGGCGTTCACGGACGCGGAAGGGCAGCGTCCCAGCCCGGTCACGGTCCTCCAGCCACCACGCGAACTCCCGGCGCTCCGTCAGGCCGAACCGCGCCACGATGCGTCGCGCGACCGAGAGCGACTTCACGATCTCGATCTGCGACGCCAGCACGGCATCCGTCGTGCTCTCGTCGCGCAGGATGCTCTGAAGCTCGCGCGCCGCGTACTCCGTCGGTTCGAACATGACGGTAGAGGAGGCGGTGTAGCGCGGCGTCAGGTTCTTCGCCGCGACCAGCGCCAGGATCGGGAACAGCACCAGGCAGGCCACGAGCACCGTCCGGCGCCGGCGCAGCGCCCCTAACAGGGCCGTGAGGTTGAGCCCCTCCGGCTCGATGGGCGGCGCAACGGGGCGCGAGACCGGACGCCGGTCCACGGGCGGCCGGGGCTCGGCGACAGGTCTGTCGAGCATCGCGGTGAAACTCTCCCCGGAAGCGGCGGTTCAGCGCCATCGGGTGGCAGCGCCGAACCATGGCCCAGCGCGCCGGCGGCGGGGGCCCTGGCTTCAACCGGACCGTGGGGCAGCGGTTCCGACCATCGCCAAACAAGGCCGTGATGAGCCGGCTGCGCAAGGAAACGTGGCGCCCGCCAGCGCGTCGCCTGAGGCAGGAATGGTGACGCCATTCGCCAAACCGGAGAGAGAGGACCGCCAATGCTCACCCGCCGCGCCACGTTTCTGGCCCCGCTGGCGCTCGTCGCCTGTGCCGACCCGACCGCGGGGCTGCCGCAGCTTCCGCAGGAAAGCTTCACGGGCTACCGCCTTGGCCCCGAGGACCAGGTCCGCGTCACCGTGTTCAACGATCCGCGCTTGACCGGCGAGTTCCGCATCACGGACAACGGCATGCTGGCGCTGCCGCTGGTGGGATCCGTGCCGGCGGCCGGCAAGACGACGACAGAAGTCGAGCGTTCCGTCGAGCGCGTCATGGCGCAGCGCAACCTGTTCCGGGATCCCTCGGTGGCAATCCAGGTGCTGGAATACCGCCCGGTCTTCGTGCTGGGCCAGGTCGAGCGCGGCGGCCGCTTCCCCTACCAGCCCGGCATGACGACACTCTCGGCCGTCGCCGTCGCGGGCGGCTTCAACTATCGCGCGCTGCAGGACACGGTGTCGGTGACGCGCGTCGGACCGGACGGGCAGGCCCAGGAATTCAAGGCCGGACGCCAGGCGCTGCTGCAGCCCGGCGACGTCGTGACGGTCTTCGAGCGGCGGTTCTAGACAGGCCATTGCCGCCTTCCCTCCCCCGCTTGCGGGGGAGGGTCTGGCTGGGGGCTTCGCCCGGCGCGCCGCCGCCAATCCTCAAGCCCATTCGCTGCTGCGCGCGCGCCGCGCTACCATTCCGTTGTGCTCCGTCTCGCCGCTCTCCTCTGCGTCATCGCCGCCCCCACCCTCGCCGCGGAGGGCCCGGTTGCCCGCCCGGCGGACTGGGCCGCCATGGCCCTGCCCTCGCCGGGGCCGACGCGGTCCATCGGCACCACGACCCTCGGCTGCATCGCCGGCGCCGTCCCGCTGCCTACCGACGGGCCGGGCTGGCAGGCCATAAGGACCAGCCGGAACCGGCATTGGGGCCATCCCGCCACCGTCGAGGCCGTCGTCCACATCGCCGGCGAGGCGCGCGCCGCCGGCCTGCCCGACCTCTGGATCGGCGACATGGGCCAGCCCCGCGGCGGGCCGCTGACCTTCGGCCATGCCAGCCACCAGACCGGGCTCGACGTGGACGTCTGGCTGGACCTTCGGCCCAAGCCGCGCATGCCCCTCCCCCAGCGCGAGGATCTCTCGATCCCCTCCCTCGTCCTGCCCGGCGGCGACGCCGTGGACCCCGCGCGCTGGACCGACCGCCACGCCACCCTGATCCGCATCGCGGCCTCCAGCCCCGGCATCGACCGCGTCCTAGTGAACCCCGCGATCAAGCGGCGGCTCTGCCAGGACCATCGCGGCGCGGCCTGGCTGCGCAACGTCCGCCCCTGGTACGGCCATGACAGCCACATGCATGTCCGCCTGCGCTGCCAGCCCGGCAGCCCGGAATGCCGCGACCAGGCGCCGCCGCCTCAGGGCGATGGCTGCGACTCGAGCCTCGAATGGTGGTTTTCCGCCGAGGCGCGCCGCCCCCCTGCCGCTCCGCCGGGCCCTCGCACGCCGCCGCGCCTGCCCGCTGCCTGCTCGGCGCTGCTCTCCGCGCCCAATCCCTAGGCAGAGCGCACCGCGATTCGGCTTAACTAGCTGTCATGTTGCGGCGCAGCGCGCCCGACGCGGTTGGCCTGCGTCTTGCGTGGGGAAGCCCCGGTAGCGCACATGCGAGCGCCAGAGGAAAGTCAGGGGTGGCGATGGAGCGGCCTTTCGTCGAGATCGCGGGTGTCGCGATGCGCTATGGCGGCGTGGAGGGCACGCTCGCCCTCCAGGGCTGCACGATGAATGTCGCCAAGGGGGAGTTCGTCGCCGTCGTCGGCCCCTCGGGCTGCGGCAAGTCCACGCTGATGCGCCTGGTAACCGGGCTCTGGCCCGCCACCGCCGGCACTGTCGTGGTGTCCGGGGGCGAGGTCGCGGGCCCGCTTTCCATCGCCGGCATGGCCTTCCAGAACCCGACCCTTCTGCCCTGGCGCAACATACTGGACAACGTGATGCTGCCGCTCGAGGTGGTGGAGCCGCATCGCCGCCTGCTGTCCAGGGAGCGCACGAAATACGTCGCCCGCGCAAAGGAGCTTCTCGCCCTCGTCGGCCTCGGCGGCTTCGAGGAGAAGTTCCCCTGGCAGCTTTCGGGCGGCATGCAGCAGCGCGCCAGCCTCTGCCGCGCGCTGATCCACGAACCCGCGCTGCTGATGCTCGACGAGCCCTTCGGCGCGCTCGACGTCTTCACGCGCGAGGACCTCTGGTCCGTCCTGCAGGATGTCTGGATCGCGCGCCGCCCGACGGTGATCCTGGTCACCCACGACCTGCGCGAGGCGGCCTTCCTGTCGGACCGCGTGCTGGTGATGTCCAACCGGCCGGGGCGGATCATCGCGGAGCGCAAGGTGGACTTCCCGCGCCCGCGCACGCTGGAGACGACCTACCAGCCGGAATTCGTCGCCCTCGTGCACGACCTGCGCGAGCACATCAGCGCCGCCCGCAAGGGCGAGGAGGTCGCGAATGCCTGACGACACCGGCTCCGTCATCCGCCCCGGCGCCGTCGCCGGGGACAACGGCATGTCGGCCGAGGCGCTGCGCCGGCTGGAGCAGATGGCGGCTGCCGCGAAGCGCCGCCGCCGCCTGCAGGCCGCCCTGCCCTGGATGGTGATCATCGGCATGTTCGTGATCTGGGAGATCGCCGTGAAGGCCTTCCAGGTCCCGACCTTCGTGCTGCCCGCGCCGTCCGACATCGCGGCGAGCATGGTGAAGTGGTGGTCGCCGCTGCTGGAGAATTCCTGGCAGACGCTGATGACCACGCTGATCGGCTTCGGCCTGGCGGTGGTCTTCGGCCTGATGCTCGGCGTTGCGATCGGCAGCTCGACGCTGCTCTATCACGGGCTCTATCCCCTGCTGATCGGGTTCAACTCCGTGCCGAAGGTCGCGGTGGTGCCGATCCTGGTGATCTGGTTCGGCATCGGCACCGTGCCGGCGGTGATCACCGCCTTCCTGATCAGCTTCTTCCCCATCATGGTGAACGTCGCGACCGGCATCGCCACGGTGGAACCGGAATTGCGCGACGTGCTGCGCGCGCTGGGCGCGCGGCACACCGATATCATCAGGAAGGTCGGCCTGCCGCGCGCGATGCCCTACTTCTTCGCCTCGCTGAAGATCTCGATCACGGTGGCCTTCGTGGGCTCGATCATCGCGGAGACGGTCGCGGCGAACAAGGGCATCGGCCACCTCATGATCCTGGCGAGCTCGCGCTTCGACGTGCCGTTGGTCTTCGCGGGGCTGATGATGACGGCGGTGATGGGTGTCGCGATGTACGTCGCGGCGGTCACCATCGAGAACCGGACGACGGGCTGGGCGACGCGCGGGCAGAACGACCAGCAGCAGGTGAAGTTCGGCGGGGCCTGATTTCACTCGCACCCCGGCGCTCGCTAGGCTAGAATACCCAGGTTAAGGCGGTCGGCTGCCAGTGCGGTGCCGGCCGCCTTCGTTTTTCGGGCTGTGCACCCGCGATGCTGATTTAGGGCTAAAAGCTTAAAATCCTAAAAGCCTAAAATGCGCATTATCGCTCCGCCGTCCGGACCGCCGCGCTGCCGCCCGGCAGCGGGATCGCCGGCCCGCCCTCGCTAAGAGCGCCGTCCGCGCCGACCGCGAGCACCGAGATGTTGTTCTCCACCATGTTGCCGACGAAGAGCCGCCGCCCGTCCTGGCTGAAGGCCGCGCCCTGCGCCCATGTGCCGACCCGCGCCTCGCCCGCCGGCACCATGCGCAGCGCCGGGCCCTGCCCTTCCACGCGATAAGTCCGCACCAGCCCGGGCCCGCGGAAGGGCGAATTGTCCGGCTTGTTGGAGCCGTTCATCACCGTCACCGCGACCAGCCGGCCATCCGGGCTGACCTGGATCCCCTCCGGCGTCTGGCCGACGGTGATCGTCGTCACGGCCCGCCAGGTCGCGGACGGGCCGCTGAGGTCGATCAGGCTCGCCGTGTCCTCGTCGCCGTTGCCGCAGCCCATGCTGGCCTCGGCAAGCCGCCGCCGAATTGCGCGCCGACACGCGGCGGGGCATCCAGGCGGGGGCAGTCGCGTTGGGAGGGCGCATGATCGGCGTGGATTGGGGCACGACCAGCCTGCGCGCCTACCGCCTGGGGGCGGGCGGCGCGGTGACGGACCGGCTCGACCGGCCCGGCGGCATCCTGACCGTGCCCGAAGGCGGCTTCCCCGCCGCGCTGCGCGAGGCGATCGGAGCCTGGCTCGCCGCCGGCGAAACGAGGATCCTGCTCTGCGGCATGGTCGGTAGCCGGCAGGGCTGGGTGGAGGCACCCTACCTCCGCTGCCCTGCGGGGCCCGAGGAGATCGCCGCCGCGACCGTCGCCATCCCCTTCGACGGCGCCGAGATCCGCTTGGTCCCTGGCCTGACGACGGAGGACGCCAGCGGCGTGCCCGATGTCATGCGCGGCGAGGAGACGAAGCTGATCGCCCTGGCGGACCGGCTGGGCGCCGCGGGCGCGATCGCCTGCATGCCCGGCACACACAGCAAATGGGCTCGGCTCGAGGCCGGGCGCGTCGCGACCTTCACGACGCACATGACCGGCGAAGCCTTCGCCGCGATCTCGCAGAACACCATCCTCGCCCGCACCAGCATCGAGGGACCCGATGTCCCCGCGGCCTTCGCGCGCGGCGTGGAGCGCGCGCGCCAGCCGGGCGGGCTGCTGCATCACCTCTTCGGCGCGCGCACCCTGCACCTGATGGACCGGCTGCGGCAGGAGGAGACCCGCAGCTACCTCTCGGGCCTGCTGATCGGCCACGAGATCGCGGCTGCCGTCGCCGAGACCGGCGCGACGCAGGTCGAACTCGTCGGCGCCGAGGGCCTGGCATCGCTCTATGCCGAGGCGCTGGCGCTGCACGGCGTCGCCGTGCGCCGTCACGACCCCGACCTCGTCGCCGCCGGCCTGCACCACGTCGCGCGGAGCCTCCGATGGGCATGAACGATTGGCTGTCGCGCTGCCCGCTCGTCGCGATCCTGCGCGGCGTCAGGCCCGAGGAAGCCGAGGCGATCGGTGAGGCGCTGGTCGGCGAGGGCCTCGCGGTCATCGAGGTTCCGTTGAACTCGCCCGAGCCGGTCGAGAGCATCCGTCGCCTGGCCGCGCGTTTCGGCGACCGCGCGCTTGTCGGCGCCGGCACGGTGACCGATCCCGCGGATTGCGCCCGCATCGCCGCGGCCGGCGGGAAGCTGGTGGTCACGCCGCACGCCGACCCCGAGGTCGTGCGCGCCGCCAAGGCGTCCGGCATGCTGGCCGTGCCGGGCTTCTTCACGCCGGCCGAGGCCTTCGCGCTGCTCAAGGCCGGCGCGGACGCCCTGAAGCTCTTTCCCGCCGAGGCGGGCTCGCCCGCCGTGCTGAAGGCGCTGCTTGCGGTCCTGCCGAGGGGAACGATGCTCCTGCCGGTCGGCGGCATCGATGCCGGCAACATCCCGGCATGGCGCGCGGCCGGTGCCGCGGGCTTCGGCATCGGCGGCGCGATCTACAGGCCAGGCGACACGCCGGCGATCGTCGCCGCCAAGGCCCGCGCCTTGATGGCGGCTTGATCGCCGGGAGCGGCGCATCTATTCCGGTTCTGAAGGCGCCGCTCAGCGCGCCCAGGAGGCTCCAGGTCATGATCGCTCGACGCAGCTTGCTGCTGGCCGCCTCGGCCGGCCTGTCCGTCCCCGCCCTGGTGCGGGAGGCGAAGGCGCAGGAGGTCACGCTGCGGCTGCACCACTTCCTGCCCGCCGTGTCCAACGTGCACCGCATCTTCCTCGCGCCCTGGGCGCAGAAGGTGCAGGCCGAGAGCCAGGGCCGGCTGCGCATCCAGATCTTCCCCGCGATGCAGCTCGGCGGCGCGCCGCCCCAGCTCTATGACCAGGCGCGCGACGGCGTCGCCGACATCGTCTGGACCCTGCCGGGCAACACGCCGGGGCGTTTTCCGAAGATCGAGGTCTTCGAGCTGCCCTTCGTCGCCAACCGGCTCGCCGCCGCCAATGCGCGCGCGACGCAGGAATTCTACGAAACCCACCTCCGCGACGAGTTCCGCGAAGTGCGGCCGCTCTGCGTCTGGTCGCACGACGCCGGCGTGATCCATGCGAACAAGGAAGTCACCCGCATGGAGGATCTGCGCGGCCTCAAGCTGCGCTTCCCCACGCGCCAGGCCGGCGAGGCGCTGCGCGCGCTCGGCGCCGCGCCGATCGGCATGCCGGTCCCGCAGGTGCCGGAGGCCATCAGCCAACGCGTGATCGACGGCGCGGTGGTGCCGTGGGAGATCGTGCCCTCGCTCCGGCTCGCGGAGCTCGTGCATTACCACACCGAGATCCCGGGCTCGCCGACCTTCTACACCACCACTTTCATCCTTGCGATGAACGCCGCGCGCTACGCCTCCCTCCCGGCGGAGCTGAAGCAGGTGCTGGACGCGAATTCCGGCATGGCCGCCGCCGCGATGGCCGCCAAGGCGTGGGACGAGCCGGCGCCGACGGTCCGCGCGCAGGTCGAGCGCCGGCGCGACAACAAGGTCCAGACCATCAGCGAGGCCGAGCGCCAGCGCTGGGTCGATGCCTGCAAGCCCGTCGTGGATGCCTGGATCGCCAATTCCCGCCAGGCCGGCTTCGACGGCGCCGCACTGCTGGCCGACGCGCAGCGGCTGATCGCCAAACACGCGGACGCTGCGGCGTAAGCCGCGGGGGTGAGCGACCAGCCCTCCGGCCCGCCGGCCGGCGTCATCCCGACGCTGGCGCGGCTGCTCGCCTTCGCGGGTGGCGCCTCCCTGCTCGTCGCGGGCTGCGTGACGACCATCTCCGTGCTGATGCGCTGGACCACCAGCCAGCCGATCCGTGGCGACTTCGAGATCGTCTCGATCGCATCGGGCCTCGGCGTGCTCGGCTTCCTCGCCTATGGCACGCTGACGAAGGCCAACATCCTGGTGGACAGCTTCACGACCTGGCTGCCGAAGCGCGTCACCGACGTCATGGATGGTTTCTGGACGCTGGTCTGGGCCGCGCTGACGCTCTGGCTGGCGGAGCGCATGACGCTCGGCGCCTGGGACACCTGGCGGAGTGGCACGCGCACCATCGGCCTGCTCGCCATTCCTTATTGGTGGGCGGTGGCCTTCGGCGCGATCTGCTTCGGCGCGACCGCGCTCGCGGCGCTGTGGTGGCTGCCGCGCCTGTTCGGGCTGCGTCGCTGATGGTCGAGGAATTCGTCCTGGCCGCGACGGGGTTCGCGGTGCTGCTCGGGCTGATCGCCATCCGTGCGCCGGTCGGGCTTTCCATGCTGATCGTCGGCATGGGCGGCTATGTCCACATCCTGGACTGGACGGCGCTCGGCAACTACCTCAAGACCACGCCGTACCATCTCTTCGCGAACTACACGCTCTCCGTCATCCCGCTCTTCATCCTGATGGGCGCGCTGGCGGAACGCGGCGGACTGGCGCGCGACCTCTTCGCCGCGGCGAACGCCCTGCTCGGGCGCAGGCCCGGCGGCATGGCGATGGGCGTGATCGGCGCGTGTGCCTGCTTCGGCGCGGTCTGCGGGTCGTCCGTCGCGACGACGGCGACCTTCGGCCGCGCGGCTCTGCCGGAGCTGCGCCGCTACAACTACGATCCCGGCTTCTCCACCGGCACGATCGCGGTCGGCGGCACGCTCGGCATCCTGATCCCGCCCAGCGTCATCCTGGTGGTCTATGCCATCAGCACCGAGCAGAACATCGCCAAGCTCTTCATGGCCGCGCTGATCCCCGGCCTGCTCGCGACCTTCCTCTACATCGTCGCGATCGCGATCATGGTCCGCTTCAAGCCCGAACTCGGCCCGCCCGGCGAGGCGCCGAGTGCGGCGGAGAAGCGGGAGGCGTTCCTCAACGTCATCCCCGTGCTGCTGATCGCCTTCGTCGTGGTCGGCGGCATCTATGGCGGCATCTTCACGCCGACCGAGAGTGCCGCGGTTGGCTGCATCGCAACCCTCGCGGTCGGCGTCCTGCGCGGCACGCTGAAGACGCGGCATGTGCGCGACAGTCTCTTTGCGACCGCCGAGACCACGGCGATGATCTTCGTCATCCTGCTCGGCGCCGAGGTGTTCAACGCCTTCCTCGCCCTGTCGCAGGCGCCGGACCTGCTGGCGGTCTGGATCACGGAGCAGGATTTCCCGCCCTACGGCGTGCTGGTGATCCTGCTGGTGGCCTACATCATCCTGGGCGCGGTGATGGACGAGCTCGCGATGATCCTGCTGACGCTCCCCGTCTTCTTCCCCGTCATCACCGCGCTGGATTTCGGCCTGACGACGGAGGAGACGGCGATCTGGTTCGGCATCCTGGTCCTGGTCGTGGTCGGCATCGGGCTGACCGCACCGCCGATCGGGCTCAACGTCTTCGTCATCTCGGGCCTGGCCAAGGACGTGCCGATCGCCAGCACCTATCGCGGCGTGCTGCCCTTCATCGGCATGGACGTGATCCGTCTGGTGGTGCTGGTCCTCTTCCCTGGCCTCTCGCTGTGGCTGGTCCGGGCACTCAGTTGACGCCCGCCCGCATCGGCGGGAAACCCCTCCCAAGAGGAGGACCAATCCATGGCCGACGCCTTCATCTGCGATGCCGCCCGGACCGCCATCGGCCGCTACGGCGGCGGCCTGAAGGAGGTCCGCCCCGACGACCTCGGCGCCATCCCGATCAAGGCGCTGATGGCGCGCAACCCCGGCATGGACTGGGCCGCGGTGGAGGACGTGATCTTCGGCTGCGCCAACCAGGCCGGCGAGGACAACCGCAACGTTGCCCGCATGTCGCTGCTGCTGGCCGGGCTGCCCGACACCATTCCCGGCGCGACGATCAACCGCCTCTGCGGCTCCGGCATGGACGCCGTCGGCGTCGCCGCCCGCGCCATCAAGGCCGGCGAGACAGAGCTGATGCTGGCCGGCGGCGTCGAGAGCATGACGCGCGCACCCTTCGTCATGGGCAAGGCGCAGGAGGCTTTCAGCCGCTCCGCAGAGATCTACGACACGACGATCGGCTGGCGTTTCGTCAACCCAAGGATGAAGGCGGCCCACGGCATCGATTCCATGCCGGAGACCGCCGAGAACGTCGCGCAGGACTTCCAGGTCAGCCGCGCCGACCAGGACGCCTTCGCCTGGCGGTCCCAGCAGCGCGCGGGGAAGGCGATCGCCTCCGGCCGCTTCAAGGAGGAGATCGTCCCGGTCACCATCCCCCGCCGCAAGGGCGATCCCGTGGTCGTGGACACCGACGAACATCCGCGCCCGGATACGACGCTGGAGGCGCTGGCCAAGCTGCCCACGCCCTTCCGCAAGGAGGGCGGGAGCGTGACCGCCGGCAACGCCTCCGGCGTGAATGACGGCGCCTGCGCCATCCTGGTCGGGAGCGAGGCCGCCGCGCGCAAGCACGGCTTGACGCCGCGCGCTCGCGTCGTGGCCGCCGCCACCGCCGGCGTGGCCCCGCGCATCATGGGCTTCGGCCCGGCGCCGGCGACGCGCAAGGTGCTGGAGAAGGCAGGACTCAAGCTCTCCGACATCGCGGTGATCGAGCTGAACGAGGCCTTCGCCGCCCAGGCGCTGGCCGTCACGCGAGACCTCGGCCTGCCCGACGATGCGGAGCACGTGAACCCGAACGGCGGCGCGATCGCACTGGGTCATCCGCTCGGCATGAGCGGCGCGCGGCTGGTGCAGACCGCCGTCGCCGAGCTGCACCTGCGGAAGCAGCGCTACGCGCTGGTCACCATGTGCATCGGCGTCGGCCAGGGCATCGCGATGGTGCTCGAGCGCGTCTGATCACTTTCGCCGCCCACTCCTTCTCTCCCCCGCCCAGGATTCTCCCCCGCTGTCGCGGGGGAGGGATGGGGAGGGGGCAAGAACGCCCCCCCTCCCGGAGGCCCCCCGATGTTCCTCCAGCTCGCCGATCTCTGCGTCCACGCCCAGCTCGACGGCCCCGCCCCCACCGCGGACGCCGCGCCCGTCCTCTTCCTCCACTCCATCGGCACGAACCTGCACGTCTTCGACCCGCAGGCCGCGGCCGTTGCCCGCACGCGCCGTGCGATCCGCATGGACCTGCGCGGCCATGGCCTGTCCGCCACCATCGCCGAGCCCGCGACCGTGTCGGTCCTCGCCCGCGATGCCGTCGCGCTGCTCGACGCGCTCGGCGTGAAGCGCGCGCATGTCGTGGGCCTGTCCATCGGCGGCCGCATCGCTCAGCAGATGGCCGCCGAGGCGTCGGACCGCGTGGCCTCGCTGGTCCTGATGGACACCGCCGCCGAGTTTCCGCCGCCCGACCTCTGGCAACAGCGCATCGACACCGCGACGGCGCAGGGCATGGCCGCGATGGTGGACGCGATCATGCCGCGCTGGGTGCTGGACCAGTCGCTGGCCTCCTCGCATGGCCTGCGCCGGATGCTGCTGGCGACCGACCCGCAGGGCTACGCCGCCGCCGCCGCCGCCCTGCGCGATGCCCGCGCATCGGACCTCGCCGGCCGCATCGCCTGCCCGACGACCATTATCGTTGGCGACCGTGACGTCGCCACGCCCGTCGCCTCCGCCGAGGCACTGCGCGACATGATCCCCGGCGCGAAGCTCGTCGTCGTGCAGGAAGCCGCGCATATCCCGACCTTCGAGCGCGAGGCGCCGATCACGCAGGCGGTACTGGATCACCTGGCGGCCCTGTCGCCGCAGCCCGGGCGCGAAGGCGGCCTGACCATCCGCAAGGCGGTCCTCGGCGAGGCGCATGTCGCGCGCGCGCAGGCGAACGTCACGCCCCTCGACACCGCGTTCCAGGAATGGATCACGGCGAATGTCTGGGGCGGCGTCTGGACCCGCCCCGGCCTGCCGCGCCACACGCGGAGCTTGCTGACGCTCGCGATGATGGCCGCGCTCGGCCGGCACGAGGAGTTCGAGCTCCATGTCCGCGCCACCCGCAACACCGGCGTGACGCCGGAGGAGATCGCGGAGGTGCTGCTGCAGGTCGGCGCCTATGCCGGGGTGCCCGCCGCCAACTCCGCGCTCAAGATCGCCAAGCGCATCCTCGCCGAGGAGGGGTGATGTCCGTCAATCCCGCCGATGGCGCGGTGATGGGCGCGGTGTATGGCAGCGATGCCATGCGCGCGATCATGGGCGAGCGCAACGCCTTGCAACGGATGCTCGACGTCGAGGCCGCGCTGGCCCGCGCCCAGGCCCGCCTCGGCCTGATCCCGGCCGAGGCTGCGACGGCGATCACGGCGGCCGCCGACGTTGCGCGCCTCGACCTGCCGGCGCTGGCGAAGGCCACTGCCGCCATGGGCTTCCCGACCGTCGGCCTGGTGAAGCAGCTCTCCGCGCTGGCGGGGCCGGAGGCCGGGCGCTGGACGCATTGGGGCGCGACGACCCAGGACATCCTGGACACCGCGCTGGTCCTGCAGCTGCGCGAGGCCATCGCGTTGCTGCAGGCCGACCTGAACGCGCTGATCGCTGCCCTTGCCGCACTGGCGCGTGCGCATCGCGACACCGTCATGCCGGGCCGTACCCATGCGCAGCAGGCCCTGCCCATCACCTTCGGCTACAAGGTCGCGCTCTGGCTCGATCCGCTGATCACGACGCGCGAGCGCCTGGTGCAGCTCAAGCCCCGATTGCTGAAGCTCGAGTTCGGCGGCGCCGTCGGCACGCTCGCGTCACTCGGCGCGGACGGCCCGCGTGTCGCGGCGGAACTCGCGAAGGAACTCGATCTCGTCCTGCCCGCCATCCCGTGGCATGTCGCGCGCGACGGCATCGCGGAGCTCGGCTGCTGGTGCGGGCTGCTCGACGGCACGCTGGCCAAGGCCGCGACCGACGTGATGCTGCTGATGCAGTCGGAAGTGGGCGAAGCCAGCGAGCCCGCCGGCCCCGGCAAGGGCGGCAGCTCCACCATGCCCCAGAAGCGCAACCCCATCGGTTGCGAATACGTGTTGGTGCAGGCGCGCGCGGCGCAGGGCCAGGTGCCGCAACTGCTGAACGCGATGATCCACGAGCATGAACGCGGCGCCGGCGCGATGCAGCTGGAACAGCTCGCCCTCGGCCAGGTGCTGCTGCTGACCCATGGCGCGCTGGTCACCTTCCTGCCGATCGCGCAGGGGCTGGAGGTGGATGCCGCGCGGATGCGCCGCAACCTCGGCGATGGCGGCGGCCTCATCATGGCGGAGGCCGTGATGATGGGGCTCGCGCCGAAGCTTGGCCGCGGCACCGCGCATGAGGTCGTTCACCACGCCGTGCAGGCCGCGTTGCGCGAAGGCATTGATCTCGCGACCGCGCTGGCGAAGGACCCGCGCGTGAGCGCCGTGCTGGACGAAGCAGGAATCGCGACGCTCACGGATCCCGCGGGCTATCTCGGCAGCGCGGCCGCGTCCGTGGAGGCGGTGCTGGCGCGGCTGTGACCGCTACCGCTCGAGCGCGCCTTCAAGCGCCTGGACGGCCGAGGACACGCTGAAGGGCTTTGCGAGGAACGCCGCACCCGGCAGCGCACGGCGCGGATCGGGCTCATGCAGACGCCCCGAGGCATAGACCACCGCCAGGTCGGGCCGCAGGCGCCGCGCGGCGCGCGCCAGCGTGAAGCCGTCGGCGCCGGGCAGGTTGATGTCGGTCAGCAGCACGGAAAGGTCGTCGCGCGAGGCGACCACCCCGATGGCGGTTTCGGCATCCTCGGCCTCCAGCACCTCGAAGCCGGCTTCCGACAGGGCTTCGGCGAGGGTGAGCCGCACCAGCGGGTCATCCTCGACGAGAAGCAGTAGACGTGAGTGCATCGGCCGGCGTCGCCTCCCTGCGCGCCGGCGGAACACTGCGCCGGCTGCCTGCAGGGCCGCGCGGCAAACCTGCGTGAGCCGCCGCTTGCGTGATGATCCTCAGCCGCGCGTGACCGCGGCCATGTCGGCGCCATAGCCGGGCGTGACGCGCACATCCACCAGCACAACGCCACCGGCGCGCGCCTGCGCGGCGCCGTCACGGATCGCGACGGCGGCATCGCCGACCGTCGTCACCGGCCCGATGCCGACCGCGCCCTGCGCACGCGCCATGGCCGCAAGGTCGATGTCGGGCCCCGCGATGCGCTGGCCGATCCAGCGGTTCTCGACGGGACGGCCGCGCTGGATCGCGACGCGCTCCTGGTGCATCTCGTCGTTGAAAAAGGAACGATTGTTCGAAACGATGCAGAGCAGCGGGATGCCGTAATGCACTGCTGTCCAGAAGGCCTGGACCCCCATCAACGTATCGCCGTCGCCGATCACGGCCACCGGCAGTCGGTCGCCGCCGCGCAGCGCGAGCGCCGCGCCGACGAGCATGCCGGGGCCGGAGCCGATGCCGCCGCCGCCATCGAAGCCCAGGAAGTCCATGGGGTGCGTGAAGCGCCAGGCCGTGGTGTCCCAGCTCAGCGGCAGGCGCACGATGCAGGCGCGCTCTCCGGCCAGGCCCATGCCGACGGCCCGCGTGAAGCTCTGCACGTCGAGCGGCGCCTCCGGCGGCAGGCGGTCGGGGCAGGACGGCCCGTCCTCGCCCGGCAGGGTGCCCGCCTCGACGCCCATCGCGTCGGCGATCGCGTGCAGCGCGATGTCGGGCAGGCAGGCCAGGTGGAGGTCCTGCGGCGGGAGGCCCATATGCTCGCCGCCGAAGCCATTGTGCAGGAGATGGTCGAGCGAGACGTTGATCACCTTCGCAGAAGCGCCGGCCGTCTTCAGCATCCCCGCGAGGTCGAGCATGTCGAAGGAGACGATCAGGTCGGCCTGCTTCAGCGCCTCCGCGGCCTGCGGGGCCAGCGCCATGGAGGGCGGGCCGGCATGCAGCGGATGCGCGGTCGGGAAGGAAGCGCCGACCTTGAACTCCGACACGACGCTCGCCGACAGCGCCTCGGCCAGGGCGACGCGGCGCGCCCAGTCGCGCGGCGATCGCGACATGCGCCCGAACAGCAGCACCGGCCGTGTCGCCGCGCGCAGCATGGCGACGGCCTGCGTGACGGCGTCCGGGGCTGGCACGGCGGGCGGCGGCGGGGCGAAGCGCGAGGCATCCGGGCGCGGCGGCATCTCGGCCAGCGGCGCTTCCTGCAGCGCGGCATCGAGGTTGACGTAGGTCGGCGCCTCCGGCGCGGTGCGCGCGACGCGGTCGGCGCGCAGCAGCGCCTCGGTCGCCGCGGGAATGGATGCGGGCTGCGCATCCCATTTCACGAAGTGGCGGATCAGCGCGCCCTGGTCCTGCACGGTGTGGATCCAGTCGATCCAGGGCCGGCGCTTCGCCGCGTCCACCGGGCCCGTCGCGCCCAGCACCAGCATCGGCACGCGGTCACACCACGCATTGAACAGCGCCATCGATCCGTTCAGCAGCCCCACATTGCTGTGGAGGATCACGCCCATCCGCTCGCCACAGGCCTTGGCGAAGCCATGCGCAACCGCGACAGCGACGTTCTCGTGCAGGCAGAGCAGCATCTTCGGATCGGCGTTGCCGAGGTGGTTCACCAGGCTGTCGTGCAGCCCGCGATAGGACGCGCCGGGATTGAGCGCGACATAGCGAATGCCAAGCGCGCGGAGCGTCTCCGCCATCGCATCGCTGCCCCAGATCGTGTTGCCGCGCGAGGCGACCGGCACCTCGCCGCCGTCATGAGCCATCGGACCATCCTCCTGCCCATCAGAATGCCGCACCGGCAGCCCGCCACAAGCCACCGGCTTGAAGCCGGCGGGCGCGCGTGGCACGCAAACCGCCATGAACGCTCCCGCATCGCCCTGGCGCATCGGCGGTTCGCCGCGCCGCGTCGAGGATCAAAGGCTGCTGCGCGGCGTCGGCCGCTACGGCGCCGACCACGTCCCGCCCGATGCGCTGCATGCGGCCTTCGTGCGCAGCCCGCACGGCGCGGCGCGGATCGGCGGGATCGACACGGCAGCCGCGCACGCCATGCCCGGCGTCGTCGCGGTCTTCACAGGCGCCGACCTCGCCGGCCTCTCTCCCCTGCCCTGCCTGGTGCCGCGCAACCTGCCGGACGGCTCGCCCATGCCGCGGCCGCCCTGGCACGCGCTGCCGAAGGACGCCGCGCGTCACGTCGGGGATGCGGTCGCGATGGTCGTCGCGACCTCCGTCACCGCGGCGCGCGACGCTGTGGAAGCGGTCGAGGTCACCTGGGAAGCCCTGCCGGCGGTGACGGACGCCGAAACCGCGCTCGCGCCCGGCGCGCCGGAGGTCTGGCCCGGGCTGCCCGCCGGCAATCTTTGCTTCGAGTTCAAGGCCGGCGATGTCGCGCGCGTGGATGCCGCCATCGCCGCCGCGCCGCATGTCGTGACCTTCGATGCCCGCATCACCCGTGTGAACGGCACGCCGATGGAGCCGCGCGCCGCGCTCGCGAGCTGGGATCCCGCGGAAGAGCGCTTCACGCTGCGCGTCGGCAGCCAGGGCCCGCACAGCCTGCGCGACCTGCTGGCCGAGGCGATGGGCGTGCCCAACACGGCGCTGCGCCTGGTCTCGCCCGACATGGGCGGCGGCTTCGGGCTGCGCAGCCACCCGACGCCCGAGCATCTCTGCCTGCTGCATGCCACGCGGGCGCTGGGCCGGCCGGTGCACTGGAATGCCGATAGGGCCGAGACGATGCTCTCCGATCCGCATGCGCGCGACACGCACAACCGGATCGAGCTCGCGCTGGACGAGGACGGCATCCTGCTCGCGCTGCGCGTGACGACGGCGGCCAATCTTGGCGCGTATCTCACGATCCTTACGCCGCACAGCAGCACTAACAACCTCGGCGGCCTGGCCGGCGTCTATCGCACGCCCGCCATCGCCTCCGTCGTGCGCGGCGCCTTCACCAACACCCAGCCGACTGCGCCATACCGCGGCGCCGGACGCCCGGAGGCGACCTATGCGATCGAGCGGGCCATCGACCTCGCCGCGGCGAAGCTGGGGCTCGACCGGATCGAGATCCGCCGCCGCAACCTGATCCCCCGGGACGCTATGCCGTACCGCACGGGCCTGACCTTCATCTACGATAGCGGCGACTTCGCGAAGTCTATGGCGATGGCCGAGGACGCCGCCGACCTCGCCGGCTTCGCCGCGCGCAAGGTCGCCAGCGAGGCACGCGGCATGCGTCGGGGCCTCGGCATCGCCAACGCCATCGAAATCAGCGCCGGCCCGATGAACGCGCCGATGGAGGAAGGGGCGGAGCTCCGCATCGCGCCCGACGGCAGCGCCACGCTGCTCCTCGGCACGCACAACCACGGCCAGGGGCACGAGACCGTCTTCCGCCAGATCCTGGCCGAGCGCCTGGGCATCGCGCCGGAGCGGATCCGCGTCGTCGCCGGCGACAGCGATGCCTTGCCCTACGGCCGCGGCACCTTCGGCAGCCGCAGCGTCGTCGCCGGAGGCACCGTGGCGATCGTCGCGACGGATCGCGTGATCGAGCGCGGCAAGCGCCTGGCCGCGCATATGCTCGAAGCCTCGCCCGCCGATATCGAGTTCACGCCCGGCCGCTTCAGCGTCGTCGGCACGGACCGCTTCGTCACGCTCGACCAGGTCGCGCGCGCCGCCTTCGCGCCCGGCGCGCGGCCATCCGGCGAGGATGTGGGCCTCACCGCCAACGCTTCCGTCGCGCCGGGCAACGCCACCTTCCCCAATGGCTGCCATATCTGCGAGGTCGAGGTGGACCCCGAGACCGGCGCGGTGCGGCTCGACCGCTACACCGTGGTTGACGATGTCGGCACGGTCGTGAACCCGATGCTGGTCAAGGGCCAGATCCATGGCGGGGTCGCGCAGGGCGCGGGCCAGGCGCTGATGGAGACGATGCGCTACGACGAGGGCGGGCAGATGCTGACCGCGAGCTTCATGGACTATGCCTTGCCGCGCGCGGCCGACCTGCCCGCTGTCGCCGTGCTGTCCAACCCACAGCCCACGGCGACCAACCCGATCGGTGCCAAGGGCGCGGGCGAGGCCGGCACGGTGGGCGCGCTGCCCGCGGTGATCTCCGCGGTCTGCGACGCGATCGGCGTCGCGCATCTCGACATGCCGGCGACGCCGGAGCGCGTCTGGGCTGCGCTGCGCGGAGCGTCAGCCTAGCTCGACGACGACCTCGCCGAGTTCGCGGAAGCCGCCCACCACGCGCTGGCCGCCCGGCACATGGAGCAGGCCGGTCCAGCTTCCCGTCGTGACGACCTCGCCCGCCCTGAGGTGCAGTCCGAAGGACTGGAGGTGGTTGGCGAGCCAGGCAAGCGACTGCAGGGGATGGCCGGGCGGCGAGGCCCCGCGGCGCTCCACCTGCACGGCACCGCCGGCGCTCTGGCGCACATGCAGGTCGTTCAGGTCGAGCCGCCGCCAATCCGCCACCGCGGCTCCGCAGACCAGCGCCTCATGCGCGATGTTGTCGGCCGCCACCTCCAGCCGCGACACCGCCCCGACGTCGGCGAAGCGGCTGACCACCAGTTCGATCGCGGGAAAACAGGACTCGATGGCGTCCGGCATCTCCGCGCCCTCGTACGGCGCGGCGCGCGGCGGCAGGTCGCGCGCCAGGCGGAAGGCGACCTCCGTCTCGATCCCGATTCGCGCACCGGCCGGCAACGGCCAGGACGCCGGAGAGGTCTTCAGCCCTCGCGCATCCAGCAGGGCGGCGGAGGTCGGCTTGCCCTGGGGTGTCGCGCATTTGTAGCCGCCGATCCGGCCGTCTCGGCGCCGCAGGACCTCGAGCTGCACGGCCCAGGCCTCGGCCTCGTCGGCCGGCGCGCCGTCGCCGAGCCCTCGAAGGACGGCGCCGCCCTGACGGACGGCTAGCAGCATGGCGCTCGCCTTCGCGACGCTCGGCGAGGTGATGGGGGTCGTCATCGTCCTGATCCGTGTCCCTGGTTCCCCGGGCGCCATCATGGCCGCGCCGGCCGCCGGGCGGAACCCTTCCACCCCCGCGACGCTTTCCGCGGCATGAGCATGGCCATGTCTGCGCACGACCTGCCCGACGACCTGGCCCCGATCGGCGACGCGCCGCGTCCCCGTCAGGGGGAGGTGATCTGCCTCATGGTCCTGCGCAACGAGGCGCTGCGGCTGCCGGCGGCGCTGAGGCATCTGCGCGAGCTCGGCGTCGCTCGGCTGATCGCGATCGACAACGGCTCCACCGACGGCTCGGCGGAGATCGCGCGTGGCGCAGGGGCGCATCTGATCCACGCGCCCGGCAGCTACGCCGGCTCCGGCTTCGGGATCGAATGGGCCAATGCGGTCTTGGACCGCTGGGCGCGCGGTCATTGGGCCCTGGTCGTGGATGCCGACGAGTTGCTGGTCTTCCCCGGCAGCGACCGCGTCGGCCTGCCCGCGCTCTGCGATCACCTCGACGCGCTGGGGTCGGAGGCGCTGCGGACCGTGATGCTGGACTGCTTCCCGCGCGGTCCGCTCGCCGACGTTGCCTACCGATCCGGCGACGACCTGACGGAGGCGGCGCCGCTGTTCGAAGCGCCGAGGCTGAGGCGGGAGGAGGTGCCCGACTTTCCTTATGCGCTGGACTATGGCGGCGTGCGCGAACGGCTCTTCTTCCCCGAGGCCGACCCGCATCGCCCGCTGACCTGGCTGCGGCAGCGCGCCTGGAACCTGGCCTGGCGCGTGCCGGCGCTGCGGGAACGGCTCGATTGGCTTGCGCCGCCGCGTTCCCCGACCGTCACCAAGCTGCCGCTGCTGCGTTGGCGCGAGGGCGCGCGGCTGCTCTCCTCCACGCATCTGGTGGCACCGATGGCCATGGCGGAGGACCAGCCGACCGGCGTGCTGCTGCACTTCAAGTTCCTGCAGGACTTCCACGCCCGCGCGCTGGATGCTGTGGCGCGCGGCGCGCATTACGACGGCTCGCGCGAATACCGCCGCTATCTCGCGCGGATCGAGCGCGAACCTGGCTTCTCGCTCGCCGGTCCGCGCAGCCTCGCCTATGTCGGGCCGCAGCAGCTGGTCGCGCTCGGCCTGATGCGCGACACGCCGGCCTGGCAGTCGCGTCGCAGCGGCTGATCGACCTGTCCGGCGCGCCGTCTCCGCCAGCCCGTCGCTAGGGACTGAGGCCGAAGCGGAAGCGCTCGTCCTTGCGGGGGAGGTAGAGCGTCCCGAACAGCCAGTCCCACAGCGCCAGCGCCGTGCCGAAATTCCGGTCGTGATGCTCCGCGGCCACGGAATGGTGGACCTGATGCATGTGCGGGCTGACCAGGACGAAAGACATCCAGCGCGGAAAGCCCAGCGGCACATGGCTGTGGCGGAGATTGGCGAAGGCGATGTTCCAGGCCAGCGCCACCACGTTCACGCCCAGCACCTGGTAGGGCGTCACCTCGACCCCGGCGATGGCGGCGCAGAGGCCGAGGCCGAAGCCCTGCCCGAAGGCGCCGAAGCAGAAATGCACCAGCGCCTCCCACGGCCAGAAGCGGAAGGCCGTGAGCGGGGTCAGCACCGGCGGAGCATGGTGGAGCTGGTGCGACCGCCACAGCAGCGGGATGCGGTGGAAGAGCCGGTGCGACCAGTAGAGCATGAAGTCGCCCGCGGTGAAGGCCAGCACGGCCGCCGCCACCAGCATCGCCATCCCCGGGGCCGGCCCCCCGGCCTGCGGGATTCCGGTCAATGGCGACAGGAACAGCACCGCGACCGAGGCGCCGGCGATGCTGGTCAGGAACAGTGCCGGACCGAGCAGGAAGGGCACCGCGCTGCCGATCACGAAACAGGCGATGTCCACGGGCAGCTCGCGCAGCATGTCCTGCCGGCTGTGCGGGAAGAGAGCGCGCGGGATGTCGCGCAGCTTCACCCCGGCGAAGAGCGACAGCAGCACCGCCGCGACGCCCGCCGCGAGCAGCGTCGGCCACCAGAAGGGGGAGCCCGCATCGGTCAGCAGCCCGCCCAGGCTGTCGAGCCAGCGGGACGCGGCCTGGGCGGGGTCGTAGTCGGGCAAGGTCATTCGCTCGTGTGACGGGGCAGTGGCTGGAAGGTCACCTGGCGTGCAGTATCGGCCATCGGGACGCCGAAGGGAATCCGGGGAGCCCACGTCATGACGCAACGCGACCGCGGGCAGCGGGGATGAGAGGACGGCGGGCGGCCATCGGGATCGGCCTCGGCGCCGTGGCAACGGGCGGGGCGGCCCTGCTGCTGGCCCCGCGCCCGGCCGCGACCCCGCTGCCGGAGACGCTCGAACTCGCGGACATGACCTGGCCCGAGGTGCGCGCGGCTATCGAAGCGGGCTGGCGGACCGTGATCGTCCCGAGCGGCGGGATCGAGCAGAACGGCCCGCACATGATCCTGTCCAAGCACGACCACATCGTGCGCCACGCCGCGCAGCGGATCGCCCGCGCGCTCGGCCGCACGCTCGTCGCGCCGGTGATCTCCTTCGTGCCGCAGGGCGACTGGGATCCGCCGTCGAACAACATGCGCTTCCCCGGCACGATCGGCGTCACGCCCGCGGTGTTCGAGGGCCTGCTCGACGGCATCGCGCGCAGCCTGAAGTCGGCGGGATTCACCGCGATCTGCCTGATCGCCGACCATGGCGAGAGCCAGGCGCCGCAGCAGGCCGTCGCGACGCGGCTGGATGCGGCCTGGCGGGCGCGGGGCACTAGGGTGCTCTCGGTCGCATCCTTCTACACGGCCGCGGACCGGCAGGAGGCGTGGCTCAGGGAGCGCGGGGAGACCGCAGCGACGATCGGCGGGCATGCCGGCATCATGGACACCTCGGAGTTGATGGCGGTTCAGCCGCGCGGCGTGGACCTCTCGCGACTGGAAGGTCGGCGCGGGTCGGCGCTGGCCCCGCTCGGCGCCACCGGCGATCCGTCCCGCGCCTCGGCCGAGCGGGGCGAAGCGATCCTGCCGCTCCGGATCGACGCGGCGGTGGCCGAGATCCGCGCCGCGCTCACGGGACGGACGTGATGGACAGCGCCCGCCAGCTGTCGGACATCGGCTGGAAGCAGATGTTCATGCTGCTCTTTCTGATGCTCGGCCCCATCAAGATCCTGATGCCCTTCGTCCGGTTGACGCGCGGCCTGGAGGCCGCGGCGCGCCGGAACATGGCCACGCGAGCGATCCTCGCCTCGGCCGCCGCCCTGGTCGTCGCCGGCGCGCTCGGTCGCAGCACGATGGACAATTTCAACATGTCGCCGAATGTCCTGGCGCTGACTGGCGGGCTGGTGCTGTTCCTGGTCGCGCTGAAGACAGTGATGGAGCAGTTCGCCGCGACGCCGCCGGCCGCCCCGCAACCCGCCGAGGTCCCGGCCGGCGACGCCAGGCGGCTCGCGATGAACCCGCTGGCCTTCCCGACCATCGTGACGCCCTACGGCATCGCGGCCACCATCGTCTTCGTGGCGCTGGCCGAGGACATGGCGTCGAAGCTGATGGTCGGCGGCGTGGTGATGGCCATCCTGGCGGTCGACTGGCTCGCAATGATCTACGCCCACGCCATCCTGCGCTGGCTGGGCACGCCGCTGCAGATCCTCGGCGTGGTGCTCGGCGTCACCCAGGTCGGCATCGGGTTGCAGGTCATGCTGCGCAGCCTCAGCGAGCTTGGCGTCTTCGCGCTGCGGTCGGGGTGAAGGGATCGGCGCAGCGGCGGTGACGACCGCGCCACGCGGCGCTATCCTCCTGGCAAAGGCAGGGGAAGAGGGGCCGTGACAACGACTGCCGAGATGCATCCGGCCGCGCCGCATGCGCTTCCGTTCTTCCTGCCGGGGGCGGACGGCGCGGACCCGCTTCTGCTCGTGGCGGGCGGCATCCTGCTGGTCTCGGTGCTGGGCTTCGGGCTGGTCTTCCTGCGCATCCACACCCTGCCCGAGCGCATGGCCCATCGCGGCCACAAGCTGCAGTTCGAGATCGTCGCCGTGCTCGGCCTGCTCGCGCTCTTCACCCACATGCACGTCTTCTGGGTCGCCGGCCTGCTGCTCGCTCTCGTCGACCTGCCGGATTTC
>NZ_JBNXUM010000025.1:0-97208 GCF_050563545.1 Falsiroseomonas sp. HW251 | reverse complement strand
GTCGGGTGCGGACCGGTTCGTCTATCTCTCGGTCGGCGACAGCCCGGTCACGGGCTACGACGTCATCAACGATTTCGAGACCGGGCTCGACATGATCAACTTGGCCGGCATCGACGCCGACCCGGCGCTGGCGGGCGACCAGGCTTTCGCGCTGAGCGGGATGAAGCCCTTTTCGCCGAAGCCAGGCGATCTGTGGCTCGACAAGATCGCGGCGGGAACGCTGGTCTTCGGCGACATCCAGGGCGACGGCGTCGCGGATTTCGTGATCCTGGTGAAGGGCGTGTTCGGCCTGGGTGCGGCGGATTTCGCGCTGTGATCGCGCTGGACTTCACGGGCCAGTAGCGGCACTGTAGGAATACTTGCCGTTCTTTGAACCCGTGAACCCGCTGGCATTACGTGGCCCCCTCCCCCGTGCTACGAGGGCGGGGGCGGCGGCCCGGGTCAGGGACGGCGATTTGTCCGAACGCCGCAGATCCCAAAGCTTAAAAGCCCAAAACCCTAAAGCGCCGCGATGGCCCGCTCCACCGCGAGCGCCGCCTTCAGCGCCCGGATGCCCCCCGCGGCATCCACCACCGGCGTCACCCCGTCCAGGCAGGACGCGGCAAACCCCGCCTGCTCCGCCTCCAGGCTGTCATGATCCGTCCAGCCCGCGCGGTCCACGCCGAAGCCCGGCATGGTCGCCACGGACTCCGCACCCCCCTTCCGCAGCACGCCGAGGCCGCGGGCGAGGAAATCCACCGCCATCTCGCCCTCCCGCCCCAACACCCGAAGCCGGCGCTCCATCGCCAGCGACACGCGGGACGCCGTGATCACCGCCGCCCGGCCGGAGGGGAAGCGGAAGCGGGCTACCGCGAAATCCGGGTGGTCGGAGACCACCCGCGACCCCACCGCTTCGACCTCCTCCGGCTCCTCCCCCGCGAGCGTCAGGACCAGGTCGATGTCGTGGATCATGAGGTCCAGCACCACCGAGACGTCCAGGCTGCGCGGCCGGAAGGGCGCTGCCCGGACCGCGTCCCAGGAGAGCGCGAGGTCCCGCCCGGGCGCCTCCACCACCGCACGGAAGGCCGCGGAGAAGCGCTCGATGTGGCCGACCTGGAGCACCCTGCCCTTCGCCGCCGCCAGCGCGGCCAGCGCCTCGGCCTGGTCGAGCGTCGCCGCGATCGGCTTCTCCATGAGCAGATGCCGCCCGGCCTCCAGCACCGCCCTGCCAAGGTCGAAATGGAAGCGGGTCGGGGCCGCGACGATCACCGCATCCGCGGCCGCGATCGCCTCTGCCAGGCCGAGCGCCGGGACGCCGACCTCCCTGGCGACGGCCGCGGCCCGCCCGGCATCGGCGTCGTGCAGCCCGACCAGTTCGGTCCGCGGCCCCCTGGCGGCCTTCAGCGCGTGGAACCGGCCGAAATGGCCCGCCCCCACGACGGCAACCCGCAGTCGCATCCCGTAACCCTTCCTGAAGCCCGCCTGTCCTAGCCTGGGCTTGCATCGGGGGGCACCCCCGCGCATGTTCCGGCCCCAAATGACACCCCCGCCCCGGGCGGGGCTCAGTGGCAACCCCGTGACCCAGGCTCGGCCGTCCCGATGATGTATTTCGCGCGCTGGAAGGCCCTCGCCATCGTCGGCGTCTGCCTCTTCGGCGTCCTGCTCTCCGTGCCGAACCTGCTGCCGCGCGACAGCCTGCCGAGCTGGGCCCGCCAGATCAGCCTCGGGCTCGACCTCCGCGGCGGCTCCTACCTCCTGCTCGAGGTGGACACCTCCGCCATGGTGCGGGAACGGCTCGAGGCGCTGGTGGACACGGTCCGCCGGGGCACCGCGCAGGCCAATCCGCGCATCCTCTATACCGGCCTCAGCGCCAACCCGGCCGCGCGGAGCGTGTCGCTGCGCGTCTCCGACCCCGCGCGGGCCAACGACGTCGCCCGCATCCTGCGCGACGCCGCCGTCTCGCTGAACCCCGGCACGCGGACCGGCGTCCCGGACATCGAGGTCACCGCCGGGCCCGACGGCCTGGTCACCGCGACGCTGACCGAGGTTGCGCTGCGCGACAAGGCGACGGCGGCGGTCGAGCAATCCATCGAGATCGTGCGCCGCCGCGTGGACGAGACGGGCGTCGCCGAGGCGCTGGTCGCGCGCCAGGGCAGCAACCGCATCCTGGTCCAGCTGCCCGGCGTCGAGGATCCCGCCCGCATCAAGGCCCTTCTCGGCCGCACCGCGCGGATGACCTTCCACCTGCTGGACGAGGGCGCGAACCTCCAGGCGCCGACGCCGCCGCCCGGCACCATGTTCCTGCAGGGCGACCGCGGCCAGGAACGCTACGCCGTGCGCCGCCGCGTGGAGGTGGACGGCGCCAACCTGTCGGACGCCCGCGCCGCGCAGGACGGGCGGACCGGCGAGTGGGTGGTGAACTTCACCTTCGATTCCGTCGGCACGCGCCGCTTCGCCGACGTCACGCGGCAGAACGTCGGCAAGCCCTTCGCCATCGTGCTCGACGAGAAGGTCATCACCGCGCCGGTGATCCGGGAGCCCATCACCGGCGGCCGCGGCCAGATCAGCGGCAATTTCGACGCCCGCGGCGCCACCGACCTCGCGGTCCTACTGCGCGCCGGCGCCCTGCCTGCGCCGCTGACGGTGGTGGAGGAACGCACCGTCGGGCCCGAGCTCGGCGCCGACGCGATCCGGGCCGGCCTGATCAGCCTGGCCGCCGGCACGCTCTTCGTCTTCCTCTACATGGGGCTCGCCTACGGCTTTTTCGGCTGGGTCGCGAACCTCGCGCTGATCGCGAACATCATCATCATGATCGGCATCCTCAGCGTGATGGGCGCCACGCTGACCCTGCCCGGCATCGCCGGCATCGTGCTGACGCTCGGCACCGCGCTGGATGCCAACATCCTCATCAACGAGCGCATCCGCGAGGAAGTGAAGCTCGGGCGAAGCCCGATCAACGCGCTTGAGGCCGGCTTCACCAAGGCCTCCGGGACGATCATGGATTCGAACCTGACGAACCTGATCGCGATGGCGTGCCTCTATGGCTTCGGCAGCGGGCCGATCAAGGGCTTCGCCGTCACGGTGGCCGTCGGCACGGTCGTGCAGATGTGGACGGCGACCGTCGTGACGCGCCTGGTGATCTCGATCTGGTACCGCACGCGCCGGCCGAAGGAGCTGCCGGTAATCGAGAAGCCGGGCGTCGGGCTGTTAGGCCGGCTGTATCGCCCGCTCTTCCGCCTGGTGCCCGACGTAACCCGGATCCGCTTCATGCGCGGGGCGCGGATCGGCCTGATGACCTCGGCCATCCTGTCCACGCTGTCGGTGATCGGCGCCTTCTACCCCGGCCTCGAGAAGGGCATCGACTTCAAGGGCGGCATCGTAATGGAGGTCCGCACGCAGGGCCCCGCCAACCTCGCCCAGCTCCGCTCCACCGTCTCGGGCCTCGGCCTCGGCGATGTCGGCCTGCAGGAATTCGGCGCGCCCGACACCGTGCTGATCAGGCTGCCCGCCCAGGGCGAGGAACAGGCGACCCAGCGCGCGGTGAACCAAGTGCGCAGCGCGCTTGAGCATGTCGCCCCCGGCACGCGCATCCTGCGCACCGAGGCCGTGGGCAACCGCATCTCCGAGGAGCTGTTCCGGGGCGGGCTGATCGCGCTCGCGCTCTCCTTCGGGGCGATGCTGCTCTACATCTGGTTCCGCTTCGAATGGCAGTTCGCGGTCGCCGGCGTGACCACGCTGATGCTCGACACCACCAAGGTCGTCGGCATCATGGTCGTAACCGGAATCGAGTTCAATTTGACGACCGTCGCGGCAATCCTCACCATCATCGGCTTCAACGCCAACGACAAGGTGGTGGTGTTCGACCGGATGCGAGAGAATCTGCGGAAATACAAGCAGATGCCGCTGCGCGACCTCGTGGACCTCTCGATCAACGAGACGCTGAACCGCTCGCTCGGCACCTCGATGACGCTGCTGCTCTCGGCCCTGCCGCTGGCGCTCTTCGGCGGCGACACGCTGTCGGGCTTCGCCTGGCTGATGGTCGCCGGCATCGTGATCGGCGCCTCCTCCTCCACCTTCATTGCGGCGCCGATCGTTCTCTTCACCGGGGCGAAGTCGCTGCGTAAGGGCATGGAGGCCGCGCAGCCCGCGGCACCGCAGCCCGCGGGATGAGCCTCGCCCGCCGCGCGCTGCCGGGCCTTGCTGCAGGGCTTCTCCTGCCGGCGGTCGCGCGCGCGGACCGGCGGGTCGCGGTGGAGCTGCTGATCGCCGCCCCGGTCGGCTCGCTCGCCGATCGCTGGGCGCGCGGCATGGCGCCCTTCCTGGAACGCGCCTGGCCGCGGGTGGCGCTGCTGGTGCGCAACCGCCCCGGCCGCGGCGGGCTGGAGGCGCTGAACGAGTTGGCGCTCGCCGGGCCGGAGCGGAAGATGATCGCCGCCCTGACCACGCCCGTGCTGCTCGCCCGCGCGATCGAGTCGGACGAGGCCTCCCCCCTCACCCGCCTTTCGCCGTTGGCGGCGCTGGTGGAGGAACCCGCCGTGCTGGTCGCCGTGCCGGGCGGCGCGACGGACCTCGATTCGCTGCGTAACGGCACGCGCACCGCCCCGATCGGCACGCCGCCCCCCGGCACCGGCGCGCATGTCACCGCGATGCGGCTGGCCGAGCGTGTGGGGCTGCCTCTGCTGGCCTTCCCCTCGGCCGCGGCGGCCCGGCAGGCGGCGGCGGCGGGCCATGTCACGGCCGCGGTGCTGACCCTGCCCGACACCGCCGCGGCGATCCGCGACGGGCGGCTCGTCGCGCTCGGCGTTGCCTCCTCGCAGCGCTCCCCGCTGCTGCCGGACGCCCCGACGCTGCGCGAAGCCGGGATCGAGCTGCTTGGCGCTACCAGGCGCGGCTTCGCATTGGGCCCCGACGCGCCGGCGGAATGGCGGGCGCGACTCGCGGGCGGGCTGCAGACCCTCGCCGCCGACCCTGACCTCGCGAGCTTCTGCGCGGAGAACGGCCAGGTGCCCCGCTTCCTCGGCCCCGAGGCCTGGACCAGCCTCCTGCAGCGGCAGGAGGAGGAACTGCGCCGCCGCTGGCGGGACGATCCCTGGCTTTCACGCCGAGCGTGACGCGACCGCAGTATTGCGACGGGCAGGGAGGCGCCCTAGGCTTTTTGAGACAGCTGAAAGTTTTCCTGGCCGATGTCCTCCAATGGTGCGACCGTCGCTGACGCACCCGCAGCCCGGCCGACCGGGAGCGAGCAGGACATGGCCCGGCGGAAATGGCGCGGCCCGGCGCCGCAAGCGAGCTTTGTATTGGTGGCCACCGACCCCGCGGTGATTGCGGCGGCGCGCGACGCCGCGCGTCGGCTTGATCCTGCGCATCCCATCCACATCGCCTCCTCGCTGGAGGCGCTGACCCGCCTGGTCGGCCCCGGGGAGCCGCCGCGCCACATGGTCATCCACCACGCCATCGCGCATGGCGCGCTGCTCAGTGCGGCGCGCGACCGCTTCCTCTCGACCGAGATCGTCGTCGTCGCCGCGCCAGGCGAAAGCGTCCCGCAGGGCCTGCGCAGCGTCCCCGCCGAGGGCGCGCGCCTGGCCGAGGCGCTGGCCGGGCCCGCAAGGGGGGTGCCGCTTCCCGCGGTGGACGCCGCCGCGCTGGCCGAAAGCCTCGACCGGGACGAGATCACCGTCCGCTTCCAGCCCGTGGTGCGCCTGGCCGACCGCCGGCCCGTCGGCGTGGAGGCGCTGGCGCGCTGGGAACGGCCCGGCCTTGCGCTCGGCGCCGGCGCCTTCGTCGCCCTGGCGGAGCGCGAGGGCCTGGCGCGCGCGCTGACGCTCGCCGTCGCGCGCCGCGCCATCGCCGATTTCGCCGCCGCGCGCGGGCGCAGCGGCCTGCGGCTCGCCTTCAACGTGCCGCTCGAGGTGATGCTGATGCCGGGGCTGCCGGTCGCGCTGCTGGCGGCGACGCGACGCGCGGGACTGCGGCCGGGCGACCTGCTGCTGGAACTGACGGAGAGCACGGAGGTGCGCGATGCCGGCCTGCTGCGCCGCGCCCTGACGCGGCTGCGCGACGCCGGCTTTGGCGTGCTGCTGGACGACCTCGGCATCGACGATGCGCGGGATGCGCTGCTGAACCTGCCCTTCGCCGGCGTGAAGCTGGACCGCAGCCTGGTGGATGCGCTGCCGCAGGAGCGCCGCGCCCGCGCGCGGGTGGAGCGCCTGGCGCGCCACGCGCGTCGCACGGGCAGCGTGCTGATCGCGGAGGGGGTGTCGGATCCGAGGCTCTGGCGCGCCGCGGCCTCGTCGGGCTGCGACCTCGCCCAGGGCTTCGCCGTCGGCCGCCCGATCCCGCCCGAGGCCCTGCCGGCCTGGGTCTCGGCCTGGAGCGGGAGCTAGCCCGCGTAGGTTTGGCGGTACAGCGCGACGATCTCGTCAGCCGTTGGCACGCGCGGGTTGTTGCCCGGGCTGCCGGAAGCGAGCGCTTGGCTCGCCATCGCCGGCAGCAGGCCGTTCCACTTGTCGGCGTCGATGCCGTAGCGCGCCGGCGTCGGCACCTCGAGCTCGCGGTTCAGGGCGCGGAGTTCGTCGACGAGCTTCGCGCAGGCGGACTGGTCGCCTTCCTGCTCGGTCGCGAGGCCCATGACGCGCGCGGCCTCGGCATAGCGGGCGCGGCCGGCTTCCAGGCCGAAGGCGGTGACGGCGGGCAGCAGCATCGCGTTCGACATGCCGTGCGGGACGTGGAAATGCGCGCCGATCGGCCGCGACATCCCGTGCACCAGCGCGACCGATGAATTGCTGAAGGCGAGGCCGGCGAGCGTCGCGCCGCGCATCATCGCCTCCCGCGCCACGGCGTCCTGCGGGTCGGCCCAGACGCGGCGGAGGTTCGGCGCGATCAGGCGCATCGCGATGCGGGCATAGTCGTCGGCGACGGGGTTGGCGCGCTTGCTGACGAAGGCCTCCAGCGCATGGGTCAGGCTGTCGATGCCGGTGTCCGCCGTGATGCGCTTCGGCAGGCCGAAGGTCAGCTCATGGTCCACCACGGCTGCCAGCGGCAGCGCGCCGAGGCCCGCGATCAGCATCTTCTCGTCGCGTTCGGTGTCGGTGATCACCGTGAAGCGCGTGGCCTCGCTGCCCGTGCCCGCGGTGGTCGGCACTGAGATCACCGGCAGCGCCGCGACATTGGCCGCGGCCGGCACCTTGAAGGCGCGGATATGCGTCCCCGGCTCCGCCGCGGCGAGGATCGTCATCGCCTTGGCCGTGTCCATCGGGCTGCCGCCGCCGAAGCCGATGAGGCAGTCGAAGTTGCCGCGCTTCATCGCGGCGACGCCGGCATCGATCACCGTGTCGGTGGGGTCGGGCACGGTGTCGGAGAAAACATCCACCGCCACACCCGCCGCGCGAAGCGGAGCCAGCGCGCGATCCAGCAGGCCCGAGGACACCATGAAGGGATCGGTGACCACCAGCGGCCGCGTCAGGCCGAGCTGGGCCAGGACCTCCGCGAGCTTCGCGACGGAACCGCCGCCCATCAGCATCAGGCGCGGTGCCACGAGTTGCGCGATCATGGTGCCCTCCCCAGTGATCAAGGGCGGGAAGCTAGCCCCGTCGTGCCCTCTGCGCCATCACTCCGCCCTGCGCCATGACGAAGGCGTGCAGCCTCTCAGCATAGTCCGGCACGACGGCGCCGCGGACCGAGGGACGCTCGGCCAGCGCCGCGCGCCAGGCCGCGACCTTCGGCATCCCGTCCAGGACGCCGAGCGGGACCATGCGGTCGAAGGTGTCGAAGTAGCGGAAGACCGGGGCGAAGGCGGCGTCGGCCAGGTGGAAGCGGTCGCCATCGAGGAGCGGGCCGAGATGCGGCAGCGCCTCCAGCCGCTCGAACTTCGTGCGCAAGGTCTTCACGCGCGCGTAGAAGGCGGCCTCGTCCTTGCTCGTCTCGATCACCCAGGTGTCGTCGAGCATCGAGGAGGCGAACTCGATCCAGGCGCGGTGCCGCGCCCGGCGCAGCGGGTCGGCGGGATGCAGGCGCGGCTCGGTCGTCTCGTCGAGGTATTCCGCGATGACGGCAGATTCGAACAGCACCTCCTCGCCGACGCGCAGCACGGGCACTCGGCCGAGCGGCGAGATCGCGAGGAACCAGGCGGGCTTGTCGCAGAGGTCGATGTTGACGCGTTCGAAGGGCACGCCCTTCTCCGCCAGCACGATCGCGGCGCGCTGGACATAGGGGCAGAGGTCGAAGGAGATCAGGGTGAGCGGCGGCGCCATGCGGGGTTCCCTCGGGCTGCGTTGCGCCGGATCTTGGCGCAGCGCGGGCGCGGCGCGTCGCCCCGGCTGGCGATGATGATCATGCGCGGCGGTGATGACGCGAAGGCTCAGCCCCCACGCGAGGCGCGGAGGACGGTCGCGCCGGCGCCGTCCGTGAGGTGCAGGAAGCCGCGCTCGATCCGCCATCCCCGCACCGCCGCGAGCGCGGCATGGAAGCGCTGTTCCTGCTCCATCAGCGCCGGCGCGCAGGCCATGCGGGTGCCGGCGAGCGCGCTGAAGGAGAGCGCGGCGCCGGCCAGCGTGTAGCCGCCGGCGAAGCGGTTGCAGCCGTCGCTGCCCGCCGCGCGGCCATCCCCGGCGAAGGCGATCGTCACGCGCGATCGGTCGACGATGCCGCGCCCGCCGATATCCTCCACGACCCATTCGGGGCCGATGGGGTCGGGCGGCTGCGCCGCGGCGGGCGTCGCGAGCAGGCTCGCCGCGAGGAGCGTGCGGCGGGTCGTCATGGCGGCGGTCCTCCCGCACGGCGTGCCTTCGCCGCGGCGTAGAGTGCGAGCCGCTGCGCCGCGAGCGGCGCCATCCCCTCCCCAGCCGCCGCGTCGAAGGGCGGCAAATCCTCCGCGAAGTGACACGCGCTGGCGTGGCCGGGCGCGATCTCGCGCAGCGGCGGCGCTCGGTCTCGGCAGGTCGCCTGCGCGATCGGACAGCGCGTATGGAAGCGGCAGCCCGGCGGCGGGTTAATCGGGCTCGGCACGTCGCCGCCGAGGTGCGCGACGCCGCCGCGTCGCCGCGGATCGGGGCGCGGGATCGCGGCGAGCAGCGCGCGCGTATAGGGATGCCGGGGTGCGGCAAACAGCGTCGCCTTCGGCGCGGTCTCCACGATCTCGCCGAGATACATCACGGCGACGCGGTCGGCCATGTGCCGCACCACGGCCAGGTCATGCGCGATGAAGAGGTAGGACAGGCCGAAGCGCTGCTGCAGGTCCTTCAGCAGGTTCACGACCTGCGCCTGGATCGAGACGTCGAGCGCGCTGACGGGCTCGTCGCAGACCACCAGTTCTGGCTGCACGGCCAGCGCGCGCGCGATGCCGATGCGCTGGCGCTGGCCGCCGCTGAACTCGTGCGGGAAGCGCTGGGCGTGGAAGGGCGCGAGGCCGACCAGGCCGAGCAGCTCCTTCACCCGCGCGGCGCGGCTCGCGGCATCGCCGATGCCATGCACCTCCATCGGCTCGGCGACGGTCTCGCCCACGGAGAGCCGCGGGTTGAGGGACGCGTAGGGATCCTGGAAGACGACCTGCACGCGCCGGCGCAGCGCACGGAGTTCCGCGCTGCCGGAGACCTCGACGCCATCGAAGCGCACGGTGCCGGCGGTCGGCTCGATCAGGCGCAGCACCAGCCGCGCCGTGGTGGACTTGCCGCAGCCGGATTCGCCGACCAGGGCCAGCGTCTCGCCGCGCGCAATGGAGAAGGAGACGCCGTCCACCGCGCGCACCACGCCCTGCGCGCGGCCGAGCAGCCCGCGCTTGACGGGGTAGTGCTTGGCGAGCCCTTCGACCTGCAGCAGCTCCCTCATGCCGCGAGGTCCACAGCGTGCTCCACCGGCGCGCGGATGCAGGCGACGAGATGACCGTCGGCGACGGGCTCCAGCGCGGGCTGCGCGAGCTTGCAGGCCTCGATCGCGAAGGGGCAGCGCGGGTGGAAGCGGCAGCCCCTGGGCAGCGCGAAGGGCGGCGGCACGGCGCCCTCGATCGCGAGCAGCCGGTCGCGGTCCTCATCCAGCCGCGGGACGGAGCCGAGCAGGCCGAGCGTGTACGGATGCTGGGGGCTCGCGAAGATCTCCGTCGCCGCAGCGCGTTCGACGATGCGCCCGGCATACATCACCGCGACCTCGTCGGCCATTTCCGCGACGACGCCGAGGTCGTGGGTGATGAGGATGATGGACATACCGGTCTCGGCCTGGAGCTCGCGCAGCAGGTCCAGGATCTGCGCCTGCACCGTGACGTCGAGCGCGGTGGTGGGCTCGTCCGCGATCAGCAGCGCGGGGCTGCAGGCCAGGGCCATCGCGATCATCACGCGCTGACGCATGCCGCCGGAAAGCTGGTGAGGGTAGTCGTCCAGGCGCTTCTCGGGTGCGGGGATGCGCACGCGCTTCAGCGCCGCGATCGCGCGGTCGCGGAGCTCGGCGGCGGAGGCGCGCCCGTCATGGGTTCGCATCGCCTCGATGACCTGACGGCCAATGGTGTGGACCGGGTTCAGCGAGGTCATGGGCTCCTGGAAGATCATCGCGACGCGGCTGCCGCGGATGTCGCGCATCGCGGCGTTGGGGAGCGTGAGCAAGTCCTGCCCGTCGAAGGTCACGCTGCCAGCGGCGATGCGGCCAGGCGGGGGCACCAGGCGCATGACGGAGAGGCTGAGCATGGACTTGCCGCAACCGGACTCACCCACGATGCCCAGCGTGCGGCCGCGCGGGACGGAGAGGTCCACGCCGTCGACGGCCGCGATCTCGCCCATGGAGGTGCGGAAGACCGTGCGGAGGGCGGCGATCTGCAGGAGGGGCGCGGCCCCGCTCGCCACGCTCACCCCTTCCCCCGCTCGAGAGCCTCCCTCTCCCGGAAGCGGGGGAGGGATGGGGTGGGGGCGCTTCGTCCAGGGCGGCCCGCGTTCTCGCACCCCCTCCCTGACCCTCCCCCGCTTGCGGGGGAGGGAAGCGCAAGAGCGGGCGCGATCACGCCAACCAACGTCACGACCACCGGAACGTCGGCGGCGAACTCACCTCCACCGGCCGATGCGCCCAGTCCTGCGCCGGCGCGTTCTGCACGACCCGCTTCTGCGCCTCGTCCAGCGCCGCGGCCGCGGCGCGGTAGTCCATCGTCACGACCTCGCCGTCGCTGACCACCTTGCGCCCGTCCACGAACACGTCCTTCACCGCGCGGTCGCCCGCGGCATAGACCAGGCTGCGCACGGGATCGCGCGCAGGGCGCATCATGGGATGCGTGACGTCCACCAGCACGAAGTCGGCGCGACATCCCGCGGCGAGCCGCCCGATATCCTCGCGCCCCAGCGCCTTGGCGCCGCCGATCGTGGCGGCGTCGAAGAGCTCCGTCGTCGTCATGCTGCGGGGGTCGTTGGCCTGGGTGCGCGCGAGATAGGCGACGAGCCGCATCTCATCGAGCATGTTGTGGGGATAGGTGTCGGTGCCGAGCCCCATGTTCACGCCGGACCGCTTGTAGCGGCCGAAATGCTTCAGCGTGATGCCGCGCCGCGCGAAGACCGTCGGGCAATGCGCGACGGTCGTGCCGGTCTCCGCCAGGCGCTTCATGTCGGTGTCCGTCCACCACTTCGTGGAGGGATGGTCGTCCAGGAAGATGCCGTGGCCGATGATGGAGCGGTCCGACAGCAGCCCCATGTGATCCAGCCAGCCGATCGGCGTCATGCCGTGGCGCCGCGTGATCTCGTGGAACTCGACGACGGATTGCGCGGCGTGGATCTGCCAGGACACACCGCGCTTGCCGGCTTCCTGGAAGCTCTCCTTGAGCAGGGTGTCCGTGCAGGTGTCGATCTGGGCGGGCACGACCATGCCGAAGAGGCGCCCGCACTCGTGCTGCTCGGCGCGTTCGATCAGCTGCAGCGCCTCGCCCATCGCCTTCTCGCCGGCGGCCTCGTCCCATTCGTACTGCACGACATGGCCGTTCTTCGTGTACCAGCGCGCCGACTTGAACATCGGCGCGATGCAGACGCGAAGCCCGGATTCCGCGAGCAGGTCCAGCCAGCCCGGATGCGCCATCGAGAGGTCGGCCACCGTCGTCACGCCGGAAAGCAGCAGCTCCGACAGGGCGACGCGGACGCAATGCGGCACCGCCTCCGCGTCGGCGCGGAAGATCGGCATGAATTCATAGAGCGAGGAATTGTAAAGACCCGGGCTGCCGATCTCATCGATCAGCCCCTTGTTCATCGGCTCGCTCGAGGGGTGCGAGTGGATGTTGACCAGGCCGGGCATGACCATCAGGCCGCGGCCGATGATCTCCTCCTCAGCCGGGCCCTTGTAGCCGCGGCCGACGAAGGTGAGTGCGCCGCCGTCGAAGGCGACGTCGGCGTCGGGCAGGTAAACATGCTGCTTCGTGCCCGCGTCCCAGGCGACGACGAGCTCGGCGTTTCGGATGACGGTTGTCATGTCTGGTCCCTCGCGGTGCCGGGAGCGTGGCAGACCGCTTCGATGTTGTGGCCGTCGGGATCGATGACGAAGGCGGCGTAGTAGTTCGGATGGTACTGCGGCCGGAGGCCCGGCGCGCCGTTGTCGGTACCGCCGGCCGCGACCGCCGCCGCGTGGAAGGCATTCACCGCCGCGCGGTCGGGCGCGGCGAAAGCAAAGTGGATGTGGCCGGGCGGCGGGCCCGCGATATCAGCCCCGCCGATCCAGAGCTGCGGCGCGCCGGCGCCGCCGAACATCGCCCATCCCGGCCCCTCGGAATGCGCGGCCATCCCGAGCGGCGCGAGGGCCGCCGCGTAGAAGGCGCGGCTTCGCCGGAAATCCGCGACGGAGAAGCCGAGATGGTCGAGCATGCGCTACCGCACCACGCGCATGTCGAGACCCTTGTAGATCGCGACGCCGTAGAGGCCATGCGCGCGGAGCCCCGTGATGCGGTTGGTGTGCGCGAGATAGAGCTGTTCCCGCGCGATGGTCAGCCACGGCGCTTCCTGCGCAAGCTGGCGCTGGACGTTGGCCAGCACCGCCGCGCGGATCGCGGGATCGAGCGCCGCGCGGCCCTCGGCCAGCCAGGCGTCGGTCTGCGGGTTGTTCCAGTTCATCCGGTTCGGCGTCGGGCGGTTGAAGCTGTTCCAGTAGAGGTTCAGCGCGTCGCCGGCGGAGAAGTAGGGATAGCTCATGAAGAAGGCGTCGAATTCCTGCGTCGCCAGCCGCCCCCAGCCGATCGTCGCGTCGAAGAGCTGCACGCGCATCTCGATGCCGATGCGGCGGAGCATCTGCTGGATGATCTCGCTCTGCCGCTGATTTTCGAGCGTGGTCAGGCCATAGACGAGGAAGCTGGCGCGCTGGCCTTCCTTCACGCGGATCCCGTCGGGCCCCATCCGCCAGCCCGCCTCGTCGAGCGTTCGCTGCGCGGCGGTAGGATCGTAGCCCGGCACCATCGCGTCGCTCTGGGCGTCGTAGTCCAGCGCGTTCGGGTTGATCAGGTTGCGAGCGGGGTTCGCCGCCCCGAACCAGACGGCGCGCACCAGCGCATCGCGGTCCACGGCCTGGGTGATGGCCCGGCGGATGGCGGGATCGCTGACCACGGGCTTGTCCACCTTGAAGCCCAGCAGGTAGTCCCAGAAGTAGTTGGGCTGGGTCAGGAGGTTGACCGTCGGAATCCGGCGCATCGCGTCGATCGCGACGGGCGGGACGTATTGCGTCGCGTCGGCCTGGCCGGTCTGCAGCGCGGCGATGCGCGCCGTCGGCTCGGGGATCACGCGCCAGACGATGCGCTCGACATGGGCGGGGCCGCGATTCTCGAAGATCGGCGGACCCCAGCGGTAGTTGGGATGGCGCTGCAGCACGAGGTCGCTGCGCGGCGTCCAGCTCACCCAGCAATAGGGGCCCGTGCCGTTGAAGCCCTGCGTGCCGAAATTGTCGCCGAGCCGCTCGGTCGCCGTGCGGTCGACGATCCCCGCGAAGAACAGTGTGAGCTGGGAAAGGAGTTCGGAGAACGGCGCGTTGAGCTCGTATTCCACGGTGTGGGAATCGCGCGCGCGCACTTCCTTGACCGGGCCGGCGCGCCAGGCGACGGGGCTGCGCGTCGCGGGGTTCACCCAGCGCTGGATGGAGAAGACGACGTCGTCCGCCGTCAGCGGCTTGCCGTCGCAGAAGGTGACGTCGCGGCGGAGATGGAAGGTGTAAGTGCGGCCGTCCGGCGAGATCTCCCACCGCTCGGCCAGGCCCGGGCGGATGGTGCGGCCGTCCCAGTCCATGCTGACGAGCGTGTCGGTCATCAGGCTCACGACCTCGCCGGCGCTGCGCGCAGTGGAGCGATGGAGGTCGTAGCGGTCGGCGTCGATCTCGCGCAGCAGGACCACGGTGTTGCGCGGGATCTGCTGGGACTGCGCGGGCAGCGCAGCCAGGCTCGCCAGCGCGGCGGCGCCCATCAGCGTCCTGCGGAGGAAGGTCCAGGTCATCGAAGTCTCTCCCTTGTCGTTCACACGCGAAGCCGGGGATCGAGCGCGTCGCGCATCGCATCGCCGAGCACATTGAAGGCCAGTACGACCACGAAGATCAGTAGGCAGGGCAGCACCGAGATATGCGGTGCGAAGAACAGGAAGGTCCGCCCCTGCGACGCCATGGCGCCGAGTTCGGCGACCGGCGGCTGCGCGCCCAACCCGAGGAAGGACAGCGCCGAGCCCAGCAGGATCACCTGGCCGAAGCGCAGCGTCGCGAAGACCAGGATCGGCGAGAGGCAGTTCGGCGCGAGGTGCCTTCGGATCAGCCGCGCATCGCCCATGCCCTGGGCCCGCGCGGCCTCGATGTAATCCAGGCCGAGGACCGTCAGCGCCGCGCCGCGCGCGATGCGCGCCATCAGCGGCACGGTGGCGACGGCGAGAGCGATGATGACTGAGGCAAGCCCCGGCCCGGCGATGGCGGCGATCGCCAGGCCGAACAGGATGGCGGGGAAGGACAGCATGATGTCCATCAGCCGCATGAGCAGGTTGTCGAGCCGCCGGTAATAGGCCGCGGCGAAGCCGACCGCGACGCCGATGATCGTCCCGAAGGCCAGCGACACCGCGCCCATCCCCAGCGTGACGCGCAACCCGAAGAGCATGCGCGAGAGCATGTCCCGGCCCTGCCCGTCCGTGCCGAGCAGGTAATCCGCGCCACCTGGCGGCTGCATGATGGCGACGAGGTTCGTCTCGAAGGGGTCGTAGGGCGCGAGCCAGGGCGCTAGGACGGCGGCAAGGATGCACGCCGCCACGATTGCCAGCGACAGCGCGGCCAGCGGATCGCGCAGCAGCAGCTTCAGCGTGGAGGGCCGCTTCGGGACGGTGATCTCCGCGGTCGTGGCGCTCATGCCGCGCGCACCCGGGGATCCAGCACGCCGTAGAGCAGGTCCACCACCAGGTTGATCACGATGAAGCCGAGCGAGAGGACGATGATCGTCCCCTGCGCCATCGGCAGGTCGCTCGACGTGATCGCGCCCACCGCCAGCCGCCCGACGCCGGGCCAGGAGAAGACGGTCTCGGTGACCACCGCCCCGCCCAGCAGGAAGCCGATCTGCAGGCCGATCAGCGTGACGATGGGGATCAGCGCGTTGCGCAGCGCGTGGTGGAACACGACCAGCCGCTCCGGCAGGCCCTTGGCGCGCGCGGTGCGCACATGCTCGGCGCCCAGCACGTCCAGCACCGCCGTCCGGGTCATGCGCGCGACGGGCCCGACGAAGACGCCGCCCAGCGTGATGGCGGGCAGCGCGACGGCGCGCAGGCCGTCGATGCTCCAGAGCGGCCCGCCGCGCCCGGTGAAGGGCAACAACTGCCACTTGAAGCCGACATACCAGATCAGAACGAGGCCGAGGAAAAACACCGGCACCGACACGCCTGCGACGCTGATCGCCATCACCACCCGGTCAAGCACCGAGCCCCGCCAATACGCCGCGACGGTGCCGAGGAAGATGCCGAGCGGGATGGACCACACCAGGCTCGCGGCCATCAACTCCAGCGTCGGCCCGATCGTCGCGCCCAATTCCTGCGTGACCGGCACGTTGTTGATGATGGACACGCCGAGGTCGCCATGCGCCAGGCGCCAGAGATAGATGCCGAACTGCACATACAGAGGCTGGTCCAGGCCGAGGTCGCGGCGGATCGCCTCGATGACGTCGGCCGTCGCCGTGGGGCCCGCCCGCACCACCGCGGGATCGGTCGGCACCACCTGCATCAACAGGAAGCCCACCAGCAGCACGCCGAACATCACCGGCACCGTCATCGCCAGGCGCTCGGCAGCGTGCCGCAGCATCAGGCGAGCGCCCGATGGCGATCGAAGATCGGCTCGCCGCCGCGCAGCGTGAGGTCGCAGCGCGTCTCGCGCAGGATCTCCTCGGGCTCTGCGGCGAAGATGTCGCGCGACAGCACCGCGAGGTCAGCCTGCATGCCGGGCTCCAGCGTGCCGCGCCGGCCTTCCGCGAATTGCGTGTAGGCGCCGCACCAGGTCTGGCAGTGCACGGCCTGCTCAACAGTCAGCGCCTCCTCCGCGCCCATCACCGTGCCGCGGTTGGTCTTGCGCGTGACCATGGTGAAGAGGTTGGCGAAGGGGTCCACCGTGGACACCGGGCAGTCCGAACTCGCGGCGGGGTGGTGCCCCTCCTCCAGCCAGGTGCGCATGGGATAGGCGTGCTCGCTGCGAGCGCGGCCGAGGTTGCGGATGTATAGGTCGCCGAACTCGTACATGAAGACGGGTTGCGGCACCGGCAGGATGCCCCGCTGCTTCATCCGGCGCCGCTGGCCCGGCGTGACGAAGCCGCAGTGCTCGATGCGGTGCCGTCGGCCCGCGAAGGGATGCGCGTTGCTGTCCGCGGCCTCCATGCCCGACAGCACCTGCTCGATCGCGGCGTCGCCGATGGCGTGGATATCGAGCTGCCAGCCCTGCTCGTGATACAGCTTCAGCAGCCCGTGGATCTTGTCGTCAGGGAAGGTGAAGACGCCCGTCCCACCCTGGACATAGGGCTCGAAGAAGGCCGCGGTCAGGCCGCCGGCGCTGCCGTCCGCGAAGACCTTCACCGCTCCCCAGCGCATCATGTCGTCGCCGTCCATCGGGCGAAGTCCCGCTTCCCATGCGGCGCCCGCGATGCCCTCGGGGTTGCCGGCCAGCACCTGCCACATGCGCTGCCGCAGCCGGCCCTCGCGATACGCGACCTGATAGGCCTCGACCTCCGCCATGTCGGCGGTCATGCCGATGTTCATGTCGGTCGCACTAGCGAAGCCGAAGCCAGCCAGCGTGTCGCCCGCGCGCTCGATCGCGGCGACCAGCGAGGCCAGGTCGGGTGCCGGGATCGCGTCGCGCACCAGGCGCATCGCGCGTTCCTGGAACAGACCGGTCAGCGCGCCGCCCCTGCGCTCGATCACGCCGCCCTCCGGGTCCGGCGTGTTGTGGCCGACGCCGGCGACCTTCAGCGCGGCGGTGTTGCCCACACCCATATGGCCGCAGGTGCGGACGATGAAGACCGGGTTGTCCGGCGCCGCCGCATCCAGCTCCGCCGCCGTGGGATGGCGGCCGATGTCGAGCTCGGCATGGTCGTAGCCACGACCCAGCACCCAGGCGCCCTTGGGCGCGGCCTGCGCGGCGGCGCGGATGCGCGACAGCATCTCGTCCAGGCTGCGCACTTCCTCCGCGCGCAAATTCACCTGCGCCAGGCCCAGGCCATAGGGCAGCAGATGCATATGCGCCTCGTTGAAGGCGGGAATGACGACGCGGCCATCGAGGTCCACGCGCCGCGCCTCCGGCGCCGCGGCCGCCACCTCCTCCGCCGCACCGACAGCCAGCACCTGGCCGCCCCGCACCGCGATCGCCTCGGCGAAGCCGCCGGCGAGGCCGCGGAACACACGGCCGCCGGCGAAAATCACATCCTGGCCCATCTGCCCGGCCTTGCCCTCGTCAGGATCGTTTTGCGTTGCGAGACTGTCATGCCCGCCGCCGGGAGCGTCAACCCGCCCGAGACCACCGTTGCGCCCCTGCCGCGCCCGCGCCCATCATCGCGCAGGCAAGGAAGGGGAAGGTTGCCATGAGCTTGGGCAGGCGATGGATGACGCTGGCCGCCGCGGCGGCGCTGGCGATCGGGACGGCGGCGCCGCCGGTTGCGGCGCAGGCGCCGGGCGCACTGCGGATCGTGCTGATCAATGACCTCGCCAGCCTCGATCCCGTGCAGTCCACCGCGGCCTTCGTGCGCAACCACGGCTTCATGGTCTACGACCAGCTCTTCGCGCTGGACAGCCAGGGCGCCGCGCGGCCGCAGATGGTGGACCGGCACGAGGTCAGCGCCGACGGCCTGTCGCACCGCTTCACGCTGCGCGATGGCCTGGCTTTCCACGACGGCCAGCCCGTGCGCGCGGCCGATGCCGTCGCCTCCATCCAGCGCTGGGCGCAGCGCGACGTGGTGGGGCGCGCGCTGGCGGCCTCGACCGCGAGCATGCAGGTGGTGGACGAGAAGACCTTCACCATCCAGCTCTCCCGCCCCTTCGCGCTGGTGACGGAGGCGCTGTCCCGCCCGACCGCGAGCGCGCTGTTCGTGATGCCGGAGCGCATCGCGCGCACGCCGGCCGCGACCGCGATCACCGATGCGACGGGCAGCGGGCCCTTCGTCTTCCAGGCAAGCCAGTGGCGCGCCGGCGAGCGCGCGGTCTACACGCGCAACGCCGCCTATCGCCCGAGACCCGAGCCCGCGGATGGCCTTGCCGGCGGCAAGCAGCCCCTCCTCGAGCGGATCGAGTGGGTCTCGATGCCCGATCCCGCGACGGCCGCGGCCGCGCTGCAGGCCGGCGAGATCGACTTCATCGAACAGCCCTCGCCCGACCTGATCCCGACGCTCGAGCGCAACCGCAACATCCGCACCTTCGCGCTGAACCCCGTCGGCTTCATGGTCTGGCTGCGCCTGAACCAGACGCAGCCGCCCTTCGACAACCCGGCCGCGCGCCAGGCGCTGCTGCACCTCATCAACCAGCAGGACGTGCTGCAGGGCATCGGCATCCGCGCCAGCGAACAGGTGCCCTACTGCCCCGCCTTCTTCTTCTGCGGCACGCCGCTGGAATCCAGCGCCGGCGCGCGCGGCCTGCGCACGGTGGACCTCGACGCCGCGCGTGCCGCTTTGCGCCAGGCGGGCTATGCAAACCAGCGCGTGCTGTTCATGGACGCCGCCGACCAGCCCATCAACCACGCCGCGACGCTGGTGATGGCCGAGAGCTTCCGGCGCGGCGGGCTCAACATGGATGTCCCCAGCATGGACTGGGCGACCGTCACCCAGCGCCGCAACCGGCGCGATCCCGTGGAGGCCGGTGGCTGGAGCCTGTTCGTCACGGTCGCCAACGTGCTGGACGGGCAGAACCCGCTCACCAACCTCTATCTCGCCAGCCCCTGCGAGGGCGGCATCGCGGGCTGGCCCTGCGACCAGCAGCTGGAAGACCTGCGTCGGTCCTGGTGGGAGGAGAATGACGCGGCGAAGCGGCAGGAGATCCTGCAGCGCGTGCACGCCCGCGCCTATGAGGTGCTGCCCTACATCAACGCCGGCCAGTTCCGCACGCTGGCGGCGCACCGGACGAACGTCGAAGGGCTGCGCGCGACCACGATCCCGGTCTTCTGGGGCGTGACCAAGCGGTGACGGCCGCAGGGGGGCAAAGCCCCCTGCAGACGTCACAGCATGTCGCGCACCAGAGGACAGGTGGAGCAGTGGATCCCGCCGCCGCCCAGGCCGACCTTGTCGTAGGCGACCAGGCGCACCGTCACGCCGGCGCGGTCGAGTGCTTCCTGCGTGCGCGGGCTGACCTGGTCGCTCATCAGGATGCGGCCCGGCTCGATGGCCAGGCAGTTGATGGCCCAGGACGGGTCCTCGTGGTTCACCGGGATCAGCCTGATGCCCTCCCGCTTCAGCTCCTCCATGAAGACGAAGGGCAGCGTCGAGGGATTCACGATGGCGGTATCGTGGTGGATCATCACGAAGGCGCCGTCGATGTGAAGGCGGTAGCCCGGGATCTGCACGCGGATCAGGCGCGCGCCCTGGACCTTCAGCACTTCCTCGACCTGGCGCGCGCCTTCCTCGTTCACGCGCGACGAGACGCCGACGACCGCCAGGTCCGGCCGGATCCAGGCGAAGCTGCCGCCTTCCATCAGCCCCGTGCCGTGGATGGTGCGCAGGATCGGCATGCCGATACCGGCGAGCGTCTCCGTCACCGGCGCTTCCTCGCCGCGGCGGATCCTCGGGCCCATGCGGGTAACAATGGCGCCGCCCTTCACGGCGAAGGAGGAATCGCGGGTGTAGAGCGACTTGTGGCGCCCCGGCGCGGCGCGACGGAGGTAGACGACCTCTACGCCTTCCTCGCGCAGCGCATTCGCCAGTGCGTCGTGCTGCGCCTGCTGCTCGGCCAGCGTCGGGCGAATCTCGCCGCGCCAATAGGCGCCGGTCGCGGGATCGCCGTAGGCGCCGAGCTCGGGGATCAGGGGCAGGTCGTCCACCACCCGCATCTCCTCGCCCGGGCGGTGCATCAGCACCACGCGCAGCCGGCCGATGTCGGAATTGCACCCCCATTCGCGTCCCCAGACGCGGGTGAGTTCGTCGGACGCCTCGAAGGGCGGCTCGGGCACCGAGGCGAAGCGCTCGATCAGCATGTTGTAGCGATGGTCGAACTCGCTCATCGCGCGTGACATGGCGGTCCTCCTGAAACACACGAAACACTCGAAACGAAACCCGTGAAACACGGGTGAAATCCGCTTGCGATACGAAGGGGAGCATGGAGCCCCGATTTCCCCCGCCGATCCGCCCCGCCAGGCCCGATGACCTGGAGGAGCTGCTGGCGATGCAGCTGCGCAGCCTGCGGGACCTGGCCGGCCCCTGCTACGACGAGGACCTGCTGGAAGCCGCCCTGGCCGAGATGGGCACGATGGACCCACGGATGATCGCGCAGGGCGCCTATCTCGTCGCGGAGGAGCATGGCCGGATCATCGGCGGCGCCGGCTGGACGATGCGCCAGCCCTCCTACGCCGCGCTGCTGAGGGAGCCCCTGCCCGACCAGGACGGCCGCACCGGCATCATCCGCAGCGTCCATGTGGACCCACCCTGTTACGGCCGTGGCGTCGCGCGCGCGCTGATCCGCGTGGCCGAGGCGATGCTGCGCCATGCCGGCGCGACGCGGGTAGAGACGCTGGTCGCCCTGCCCTGCGTCCCCGCCTATGCCGCCATGGGCTATGGGGCCGTCGCGGATCACGCCCTGCTGCTCGCGGGGCGGATGGAATTCACACTGCGCCGCATGGGGCGGGACCTGCCGGTCATGGCGCCCTCCTTCGCCGCAGCGCCAGATCGGCCAGCAGCAGCGCCAGGGTGAAGCCGACCAGCAGGACCGCGACCGCCGCCATGGCGGGATCCAGGTTCTCGTTGATGCCGTCCCACATGCGCTTGGGCAGGGTGAAGACGTCGCGGCTGGCGATGAAGAGCACGATCACCAACTCGTCCCAGGAATGGATGAAGGCGAAGATCGCCCCCGATGCGATGCCCGGCGCGATGCGCGGCAGGATCACCCAGCGCAGCGTCTGGACCAGGGACGCGCCCATCCCCCGCGCCGCCTGCTCCAGCCGCGGATCGAAGGACGCGAGCGCGGTGGACACGGTGATCACGACATAGGGGATGCCGGTAACGCCGTGCGCCAGCACGACACCGGCAAAACTGTCGAGCAGCCCGAGCTTCGCGAAATACCGGAACAGCCCCACGGCATAGACGATGGTCGGGATGATCAGCGGCAGCAGCATCAGCGCGCGCACCAGTTCTGTCGCGCGGCGGGAGATGCGCCAGCAGCCGATGGCGCAGAGCGTCCCCGCGCCGACGGCAAGGAAGGTGGAGGCGACCGCGATCCAGAAGCTCTGCGCGATGGAGCCGAGCCAGGCCTCGGAGGTCAGCACCGTGCCGTAGTGGCGGAGCGAAAGCGCGTCATGCGGCAGTGATAGGAAGCGCTGATCGGTCAGCGAGACCGGTAGGATGATCGTGATCGGCAGCACCAGATAGATCGCGACCGCGACGGCGGTCGAGGACGCGAACCAGCCAGGGCGATGCACGCCTTCCATCAGGCGCCCGACCCGAAGACGCGGCGCAGATCCAGCACGCGGGAGAAGACGACCAGCGTCAGCAGGATCGCGACGACCAGCATGGTCGCCATCATCGTCCCCAGCCCCCAGCGCACGAGGTTGTGGATCTGCAGCGCGATCCACTCCGCCACCATCAGCGTCTTGCCGCCGCCCAGGATCGCCGGCGTGATGTAGAAGCCGAGCGAGAAGATGAAGACCAGCACGGCGGCAGCGATCAGCCCCGGCCGTGACAGCGGCAGGAAGACCCGCGCGAAGACCGTCAGCCGCGACGCGCCGAGCCCCCGCGCGGCCGCCAGCAAACGCGGGTCGATCTCCCGCATGCTCGCGAGCATCGGCAGCACGGCATACGGCACCATGTAGTGCACCATGCCGACCACGATGCCGAACTCGTTCCAGACGAGCTGCAGCGGTTCCTCGATAACGCCGGCCGCCAGCAGCCCTTCGTTCACCAGGCCCTGGCGGCGCAGCAGCGTGACCCAGGCGAAGGCGCGCACCAGCACGCTGATCCAGAGCGGCACGAGCACCGCCATGAACCACCAGCGCCGCGCGCGCTCCTCGGCCAGCGCGATCCGGTAGGCCAGCACATAGCCCAGTGCGAGGGCGAGCACCGTCGTAATGACGCAGATCCTGAGCGTCGTCGCGATCACGCGCTGGACGGACTCGCTGGTGAACAGCCGTTCGTAATTCTGCAGCCCGGGCTCGGGCTCGGTGAAGGAGATCGCGAGGACCTGGACGATAGGCGCGACGTAGAAGGCCGTCATCAGCAGGAAGGCCGGCAGGATCAGCAGCCACCAGCCACCCTGCCGCCCCATCACGCGTCTTCCTCGACCGCCACGCTGGCCGCGGCGTTCCAGCCGAGGCGGACGGTGAGCCCCTCCGCCGGCGCGATCGGCGCGCCCCAGGCCGGCAGCGTGACGCGCAGCGTGCCGAGGTCGCGCGTCTCCACCGCCAGCGCGAAGCCCGCGCCGAGGTAGGACCAGCTCGCCACCCGGCCCTCCACCGTGTTGTCGGCCTCCTCGCCCTCGTTCAGCAGGGCGATCTTCTCGGGCCGCAGCGACAGCAGCATCGGCATGTTGTGCGCGGGCTGTGGCGCGGCGGGATCGAGCGCCTGCACCAGGCGCGTGCCGCCGGTGGCGAGCACCAGGCGGTTGGACCCCATCTCCCGCACCTCGGTTTGCAGGAAGTTCGACTTGCCCAGGAAGTCCGCGACGAAGCGCGTGCGCGGGCGTTCGTACAGCGCGGCGGGCGGGCCTTCCTGCACGAGCCTGCCGTGGTTCAGGATGGCGACGCGGTCCGACATGGACAGCGCTTCCTCCTGGTCATGCGTGACGTTGACGAAGGTGCGGCCGACGCGGCGATGCAGCGCGCGCAGCTCCTCCTGCAGCTCGGCCCGCAGCTTCTTGTCGAGCGCCGAGAGCGGCTCGTCCAACAGCAGCAGGGCGGGGTCGAAGACCAGCGCGCGGGCGAGTGCGACGCGCTGCTGCTGCCCGCCCGAGAGCTGCGCGGGCTTGCGGTCGGCGAAGCGGTCGAGCTGCACCAGATCCAGCGCGGCGCGTACCTTCGCCTCGCGCTCCGCCGCGCCGAGCTTGCGGACGCGCAGGGGGAAGGCGACGTTCTCCGCGACCGTCATGTGCGGGAACAGCGCATAGCCCTGGAACACCATGCCGAAGTCGCGCTTTTCCGGCGGCAGCGCCGTGATGTCGCGCCCGTCCAGCAGGATCGCGCCGGCCGAAGGCTGAACGAAGCCCGCGACGCACATCAGGATCGTGGTCTTGCCGCTGCCGGAGGGGCCGAGCAGCGTCAGAAATTGGCCCCGCTCCACCCGCAGCGAGACGTCGTCCACCGCGGTGAAGGCGCCGTAGCGCTTGGTCAGGCCCTGCAACGCCAGGGCATGGCCGGCGGCGCTGCTCATTCCCGGTAGTCCGGCTGCTCGCGGTCCAGCTTCCGCTTCAGCGCCTGCCAGGGCAGCCAGCCCTTGGTCGGCCCGGTGCCGAATTGCGACCGCGCGCGATCCACAACGGGCTGCGGCGGGATCGCGACCGGCGCGCCGGCGGACTGCACCGCGAGCTGGATGCGGCAGGACTGCTCAAGGTACCACATCCAGTAGAAGGCCTCGGCCACGGTGTGCCCGACGGTCAGCAGCCCGTGATGCCGCAGGATCATGCAGGGCCGGTCGCCGAGGTCGCGCACCAGCCGCTCGCGCTCCGACAAATTGTCGTCGTCCGCCACCCCTTCGTAGTCGTGCAGCGCTACGCGGCCGTCGAACTCCATCATCAGCTGGTTCAGCGGGAGCAGCCCGCCCTGCTGCGCCGCCACCGCCATCCCCGCCACGGTGTGCGTGTGCATCACGCACTGCGCGTCCGCGCGGCCGAGATGCACGGCGGAATGGATGACGAACCCCGCTGGGTTGACCGGCCAGGCGGTGGGCTGCGCGGGCTCGCCCTCGGCGTCCACGACGACCAGGCTGGACGCCGTGATCTCTTCGAAAAGCAGCCCGTAGGGATTGACGAGAAAGCGATGCCCCTCGCCCGGGATTCGGACAGACAGATGCGTGAAGACCAGGTCGGTCATGCCGTACAGCGCGACCAGACGATAGGCGGCCGCAAGGTCTTCGCGCAGCTCGCGCTCGGTCGGAACATGGTTCGGGTCGGGCCGGACAGGAGGCGGCGGCAATGGCATTCAGTAGCCCCGGGCGTGGTCGTAGGTGTTGGGCAGGGCCTCGCCGCGCTCATGCATCGCGATGAGCTGCGCGACATGGGCAGCGCGCTCGCGGCGCGGCGGCAGGCTCGCGACATGCGGCGTGACGGTCAGGCGCGGATGCGACCAGGCGGGATGGCCGTCGGGCAGCGGCTCCTGCTCGAAGACGTCGAGCACGGCGGCGGACAGCTTCCTGGCATCCAGTGCGGCGATGATGTCGTCCAGCTTCTGCTGGCTGCCGCGGCCGACATTCACCAGCGCCGTGCCGTCGCGCAGCCTGTCGAAGAGCGGCTTCGACAGGATGCCGCGCGTCTCCGGCGTCGCGGGCAGCAGGCAGACCAGCACCTGCGCCGCCGCGAGGAAGGCGTCGCGCTCGGCCTCGCCGGCGAAGCTGCGCACGCCTTCGATCTCCTTGCGCGTGCGCGACCATCCGATGACGCGGAAGCCTAGGGCGCGCAGCATGCGCGCGGCCGTCGCGCCCATGTGGCCGAGGCCCATGATGCCGACGGTCGTGGCCGGCGCTGTCGGCTCGAGCTCGAAGTAGTCCCAAGCCGCGGCGGCCTGGGCGATTGCCATGCGGCGCGCGTTCTTGACCAGCGACAGCACGGCCCAGGTCACGTATTCGCCCATCCGCTGCGCGGCGCCCGGCGTCGCCATGCGGACCAGCGGGATGTGGCGCGGCAGGTCGGGGTCGCGGGTGATGAAGTCCACGCCGGCGCCGCTGCCGAAGATCACGCGCAGCTCGGGCAGGCGGCACAGCCGCCCGGGCTCTGGGTCCCAGACCAGGACATAGCGCACGGACGCCGGGTCCACCGCGGGGTCGTCCCACCAGCGGACCTCGACGGCCGCGCCCGCCTCGGCGAAGTGACGCTGCCATTCCGGCAGCGCGGCCTCGCCGCCGGACTTCACCAGCAGGACCGGTCGCGCCAAGACGTTCAGCCCGTCACCGCGTCGAGATACTGCTCGTTCACGGATTGGTAGTTGTCGCCCCACCAGACGCCGTTCACCACGACCTGCTGGCGCTCGTTCGCGGGGTCGGTCGGGTTCACCTCCTTCAACTCGGCCGGCACCTGCGCCGCGGCGCGCGGATTGGTCGGTCCGTTGCCGAGGAACTGCAGGAGCCCGACCTGAGGCTCCGGCTTCGCCAGCATGGAAGCCAGCAGCCGCTGTGCGAGCTCGCCGCCCTGATTGCCGCGCGGGATGACGAAGATGCCGGGCTGCAGAAGGCCCTGATTCCAGATGAACCTGATGCGGCCGTTGGTCTCGCGCTGCAGGACGGTGGCGCGGGTGTGCCAGATATGGCCCATCACGGCCTCGCCGGTGCGCAGGAATTGCTCGGACTCGCTGCCCGAATTCCAGAGCACCATGTTGCGCCGGATCTCCCGCACCTTCGCCAGGCACGCCCGGACGTCGAGCGGATAGAGATTCGCCGGATCCTTCCCCAGCGCCATCTGCACCGCGTCGAGCGTCGCCACCGCGTCGCGGCGCAGCAGGCGCGTGCCGGGGAAGCGGCGCGTGTCGAAGAAGTCCGCCCAGTTCTGCGGCCCGCCATTCGGGAACTTGCTGCTGTCATAGGCGAGCACGGAGCTGAACGAATAGGGCGCCGCGCCGTGTTCCAGCGCGAAGCCCGGCGCGATCACGTTCTCCCGGTTGACGATGGTGTAGTCGATCCGGCTGACCAGGTTCTGCTTGCCCAGCACGACGGAAGACGAGGCCGAGCTGTCGCAGAGGTCCCAGGTCACGCGGCCGCTTTCCACCATGGAGCGGATGCGCCCGGCGGATGGGCCCGTGCTGTCCTGCACCACGCGCACGCCCGCATTCTCGGCCGCGAAGGGGTCGCCGTAGAAGCGGCCGAAGCCGTCATTCGCGATGCCGCCCCAGTTCACCATGACGAGCTGGCGGCCCTGCGCGCCGGCCTCCTTCGGCGATAGGCCCGCGCCCACGCCGAGGGCGGCGAGGCCCGCCATCAGCGTGCGGCGGCTCACCTCGCCGCGGCGGAACCTCCGGAAGGCCAGTTCGACGCAATCCTGCTGGAAGCTTTGCATGCCCCGTCTCCCTGCTGGGTCCCCTTGATCGCGGGCGCCGCCGGCGGGAACCTCGGGACAGTGAAACGCGGGAAGCGCGCGGCGGCAATGACCCAGAACCCCTTCAGCGCCTCTTTCCAGGCGAAACCCTGGTGGTGGGAAGCCGCCGAGCCGCCCGACCGCGACACCCCCCTCCCCGACCGCGCGGCCGTCGCGATCGTGGGCGGCGGCTATGCCGGCCTCTCCGCCGCGCTGACCTTGCGGCGCCTCGGCCACCAGGCCGTTGTGCTGGACGCCGAGCGCATCGGCTGGGGCGCGTCGTCGCGCAACGGCGGGATGGTCTCGGGCGGGCTGAAGGTGGCGGGCGGCGACCTCGAGAAGACCTACGGGAAGGAGGAAGGGCAGCGCATCGCGCTCGCCGCCGCCGCCTCCCTTCCCTTCATCGAGGAGACGATCGCGCGCGAGGCGATCGAGTGCGACTATGTCCGCTGCGGCCGCTTTGTCGGCGCGTGGAGCCCCGCGCATTACGACGCCATGGCCGCCAAGGCCGACTGGATCGCGGAGGTCACGGGCCTGCCGACCGAGATGATCCCCCGCAGCCGTCAGCGCGATTTCCTCGGCAGCGACTTCTACCATGGCGGCATGGCCGCCGCCGCGACGGGCAGCCTGCACCCCGGGAAATACGCCCGCGGCCTGGCCGCTGCAGCGGAGCGCGCCGGCGCGGTGCTGGTGGACGGCGTGCGCGTGCAGGGCATCGCGCCGGCGGGCAGCGGCTTCCGCATCGCGACCGACAAGGGCGAGATGGTCGCCGACGCCGTGCTGGTCGCGACCAACGGCTATTCGCTCGATCCTCGCGGCACGGCGAGCCCGTGGCTGGCGCGCCGCCTGGTCCCGCTCAACTCCTACATCATCGCGACGGAGGAGCTGCCGGAGGAGACGATCGAGCGCCTGTTTCCCGGGCGGCGCATGATCAGCGAGAGCCGGCGCGTGCTGAACTATTTTCGTCCATCACCGGATGGTCGTCGCGTCCTATGGGGTGGCCGCGCGAGCTTCCGCAAGGCGACGGCGGAGGAGTCCGCGCCCACGCTGCACCGGCGCATGGTCGAATGCTTCCCGGAGCTCGCCGGCGTCTCGATCACGCATGCCTGGACCGGCTACGTCGCCTTCACCTTCGATGGGTTGCCACATATCGGTGTGCAGGACGGCGTGCACTACGCCGCGGGCTGCCAGGGCAGCGGCGTCGCCATGGCGACCTGGCTCGGCCACAATGTCGCGCTGAAGATGGCCGGCGCCGCAAACCAGCGCTTCGCGCTGGACGGCCTGCCCTTCCCGACGCGGCCGACCTACACGGGCAATCCGTGGTTCCTGCCCGTGGTAGGCACGTATTACCGCATCCGCGACGCACTGGACCGGAGGGCGGCATGAACGCCGACTTCGTCCTGCTCGGCGGCCGTGTCGCGACGATGGACGCCGCAGGCACGGAATGCAGCGCCGTCGCCGCGCTGAACGGGCGCCTCGTCGCGCTGGGCCGGGACGAGGAGGTGAAGCACCTCATCGGGCCCGACACCACCGTGCTGCACGCAGAGGGCAAGCGCGTCCTGCCCGGCATCGTGGACAGCCACGCGCATCCCGATGCCTACGCCATCCGGCTGTGCACCTGGACGCTGGTCTCGCCGGACCGCGTGCGGTCTCGCAACGAGTTGCTGTCCACGATCCAACAGCGCTGCGCGGAACTCCCGCCCGGCCGCTGGGCCGCCTTCTACCGACTGAACGAGCGCGCCTCCGGCGGCTATCCCACGCTCGACGAACTCGACGCCGCGTCCGGCGGCCGCCCGCTCTTCATCCTGCGCACCGACGGGCATCTCGGCCTCGCGAACCGCGCGGCCTTCGCGGCCTGCGGCATCGACGCGACCACGCCCGACCCGCCCTTCGGCCGCTTCGACAAGGTGGACGGCGCGCTGACCGGCCTGGTGCGGGAGACCGCGGCCCATGTCTTCCTCAACGCCGTGCACGGCCAGGACAGCGAGGCCGACATCGCCGACGGCATGGAGATGGTGCAGGACCAGTGCCTGGCCGCCGGCATCACCTCCGTTGCGAATTCGCTGACGCCGGCCAAGGCGATCCGTGCCTACCAGGACATGTGCCGCGACGGGCGCTGGCGCATGCGCATGGGCATCATCGCCTCGGGGCGCGACGAGCCGCTCATCCCGCACCTCATCGGGGCCGGCATCCGGTCGGGCTTCGGCGATGAATGGCTGCGCCTCATCGGCGTCGAATGGTGCCCGGACTGCTCCACCTCCGGCCGCACCGCGGCGTATTGGCAGCCCTATGTCGGCGCGCCGATCCCCGGCGAGCCCGTGCCCAACACCGGCATGCTGCTCTACGACAAGGACGACCTGACGCAGCGCGCCACCGCCGCGCATCGCGCGGGATTGCAGGTGATGATCGAGGGCGTGGGCGACCGCGGCATCGACTTCGCGCTGGACGTGATGGAAGCCGCGCTCGCCGCCCATCCCGTGGCCGACCACCGCATGCGCGTCGAGCACTGCTGCTACGTCACGCCCCCGGTCCTGGACCGGTTGAAGCGCGGCGGCTTCGTCGATTCCTCCGCCACCGGCTTCATGGACGAGCTCGGCGAGGCCTATGCCGCCAACCGCGGCCAGGCCGCGATGCGCTGGATGTGGCCGCATCGCAGCCTGATCGACGCCGGCGTGCCCGCGCCGGGCCATTCCGACTTCGCGGTCTGCCGCGTCTCGCCCTGGACCGCGATCGCCGCGATGGTCACGCGCCGCACCACCACCGGCGCCGACCTCGACGCGACGGAGGCGGTCACGCCGCGCGAGGCCGTCCGCGCCTACACCTGGCTCGGCGCCTGGGCGCAGCGCGAGGAGCGCGAGAAGGGCTCGCTCGAACCCGGCAAGCTCGCCGACCTGATCGTGCTCGACCGCGACGTGCTGGACGGCGACGCGGCCGCGATCGCCGGCACGCAGGTCGTCGCGACCGTGGTGGGTGGCGCGATCCGCCACCGCCTGTAAGCTGGCCGCGCCCATCACGGGAAGGAAACGCCGAATGAAAAGCCGTCTTCTGATCGCCGTCTTCGTCGCGGGCCTTGTCCCTGCGGCCTCGCAGGCCCAGGGCCTCGTCACCGAACGCAGCATCTCGGCGGCGCTCGCCGTCGAGGCCGCGCAGGCCGCCGTCGCCGCCTGCGCGGAGCGCAACTTCCGCGTCGCCGCCGCCGTCGTGGACCGCAGCGGCCAGGTCAAGGCGCTGGTGCGGGCCGACGGCGCGGGGCCGCACACCGTCGATGGCAGCCGCGCCAAGGCCTTCACCTCGGCCACGCTGCGCGTCCCGACCTCGGGCGCGCAGACCGCCGTGCGGGAGAACCCGGCGGCCTCGACCCTGCCCTTCCTGCCGGGCGTCGTGCCGTTGGCCGGCGGCGTGCCGATCCGCGCGGGCGAGGATGTCGTGGGCGCCATCGGCGTCGGCGGTGCGCCCTCCGGCCTGGTCGACGAGGAATGCGCCAATGCCGGCATCGCGCGCATCCGGGACCGACTGAACTGAGTCTCGCTTCCACCGGGCGGGGCGCGTGAACGGCGCGCTGCCCGCTTCCGCCGCCGCGCTCATGATCCTGCTCTGCGCGGGCTGGGGCGCCGGGCAGATCGCGGTGAAGCTCGGGCTGGATGGCATCTCGCCCATCGTGCAGGTCGGGCTCCGCTCCGCCATCGCGGTGCCGCTGCTGCTGCTCTGGTGCCGGCTGCGCGGGGTCGCGGCCTGGCGGCGCGACGGCACCTTCTGGCCCGGGCTGTTCGCCGGCGCGCTCTTCGCCGCGGAGTTCTGGTCACTCTACGAGGCGCTCGGCCGCACCACGGCGGCGCGCAGCACGGTGCTGCTCTTCACATCGCCCTTCTGGACGGTGATCGGGCTGCACCTGCTGCTGCCGGACGATAGGCTGACCAGGCGCAAGGTGGCGGGGCTGGCGCTTGCCTTCGCGGGGCTGCTGGTCGCCTTTGCCGACCGGCTTGGCGCGCCATCCGACGGAAGTCTCGCGGGCGACCTGCTCGCGCTCTTCGCCGGGATCTGCTGGGGGCTGACGACTGTCGTCATCAAGGCCAGCGCGCTCGCCCGCATCGCGCCGGAGCGCACGCTGCTCTACCAGATCGGCACGGCGCTGGTGCTGGTGCCGCTGGGCTTCGCGCTCGGCGAGCGCGGCATCTTCGCTCCGACGCCGGTGGTGCTGGCCTCGCTCGCCTTCCAGGGCGTGGTGCTGGCCTTCGCGTCCTATGCCGCCTGGTTCTGGCTGGTGGCGCGACACAAGGCCTCGGCGCTCGCGCCCTTCCTCTTCCTGACGCCGGTCTTCGCCGCGGTCTTCGGCGCGATCGTGCTGGGCGAGCCGCTGACGGCGCCGATCGCGGCGTCTGTCGTGCTGGTCGGCGCCGGGATCTGGATCGTGAACAGGGGTTAGGCGCGCTTCAGCGCCAGGCGCTGCGGCGCTTCGTCCACCCGCGCCGCCGCGAAGGCCGCCATCGCCTCCTCCGGCCAGGCCGCGACGCGCCGCGTCGTCAGGTCCACGCAGAGGAACAGCACCTCGTTCTCCGCGCTCAGCCAGCCCTCCTCGGCGTGATACAGCCGGTGGCGCACCAGCAGCCGCTTCGCGTCGAAGGCCAGCACCGCGCTCTCCGCCGTCAGCGGCGCGTCCAGCAGCACCTCACGCCGATAGGCCTGCCAGGATTCGACCGCGAAGGTGCCAAGGCCTCGCGCGCGCAGACCCTCCCCCAGCGCGATGCGCGGCCAGAGCACATCCGTCGCCATGTCGAAGGCGACGAGGTAGTAGGCCAGGTTCATGTGGCCGTAGTGATCGACCCACTCCGGCTTGACCCGGCCGATGAACTCACGCGTCACGCCAGTCTCATCCGCAGGCGGGATAGGCCAGCCAGCCGAGCTCCCGCCCGTCCGGCGCGTCCACCCGGATCGCGTCCACGCAGCGGCGTTCCAGCATGAAGGCGCGCAGCCCCTCGCCGGGCAAGCGGCTGTCCGCCGGCACGGGATCGCGCCGCTCCACGGCGCCGGTGCCGAGATCCGCCACGCAATCCTGGCGCGTCCCGTCGGGCAGTCGCACCCGCGCCAGCGCCAGCCCATGGTTCATGAACCAGGATTCCACGACCATTGCGCCCGGCCGGTCCGCAAGGCACGCCCGCAGCGCCGGCATCAGGTCGCGCAGATGGTCCCACCAGGGCGGACCCTGCTGCTGCGCCGCCACCGGCGTCGCGATCAGCAGCAACCCGGCAAGTGCCGCCCTCAATGGATCTCGTCCGCCTTCGCGATCGCGTCCTTCAGCTTCGCCACGCTGAATTCGGGGTCGCGGCAGATGTCGAGGATCACCTTCTCCCGCCGCGCGCCGAGCTCGATCGCCGCCGGGATCAGCCGCACCACGTCATGCGGGATCACCACGGCGCCGTGGCGGTCGGCATGGATCACGTCCTCATGCGTCACGTGCATGCCGTGCACCGAGACCTCCTGCCCGTAGCCCACCATGTGGACATAGGCGTGGCTCGGGTTCACCACCCCGGCGATCAGCTGGAAGCCCGGCGCGAGCATGTCCAGGTCGCGGATCGAGCCGTTGGTCACCACGCCCTGCGCGCCAAGCGCCTTGTGCACGGCCGAATGCACCTCGCCCCACCAGGCGCCGACGCCCGGCGTGTCATCGAGGTCCTGCAGCACCACGACCGTAGGAAGTGAAGATTTTGCGACATAGTCGTACCAGCCCAGCCGGATCGCCTTGTCCTGTTCCTTCGGCCGGCCGGACGGCGCGGCGGCGCGGATAGTCCCCGTGCGCGCCAGGCCGCAGACCGGCGGCAGGCTGGGATTGGCGCAAACCATGGGGCGGATGGTGAAGCCATGCCCGCGCCGCTGCGGCGCGACCAGCTCGAGCGCGTTGCAGATGGTCGGCGTGTCCCATTGGCGGAGCCTTTCCAGGTCCTCGCCGGTGAACGGATGCTCTGCCATGCGCCCCTCCTCATCTCTGTCCCGGCAGCATCGATCCCCGACCGCCTCCGGTCAAACCGGGCAGGCCGCTATGTCGCGCTTGGCGGAATAAGCCAGGAACGGTAGCCTTGCGCGACAGGAATGGACGCCGCGCACAGTGACGCCCCCCAATGAGGCGCCGCGCTCCCCCGCAGGGAGTGCATGATGCCTGACAGCCTGCCCACAAGGTCGCGCCCGACGGCGGCCGGGCATCCCTCGCCCGCGGTCCAGCGCCTCAGCGCCTGGCTCGGCCGGATCGACGCGCGCGCGGGGCTGATCTCGGTGCTGATGCTGGCCGTCGTGCTCGGGCTGGCCAGCGTCGCGCTCGGCATCGTCTCCCGCCAGGTCGGCATCGTGGAGCAGGTTGGCCAACGCGACCGCGCGGCGGATGCTGCGGTGGACGACCTCTCCGCCCATATCACCGACTTCTCCTCGACCTTCGCCGCCGTGATCGCCGGCAGCATGCAGCCCAACGTCGCGGCGCAGCGCCTGGTGACCAACGGCGACATGCTCGTCGCCTCCTTCGGGCGGCTGCAGGCCATGCTGGCGCGGGAACTCGACCCCATCCTGGTCGCGGGCGGCGCCGACATGGCCCGCCGCCTGCCGGAATTCACCGGCCAGGTCCGCACCGCCTTTACCCAGCGTCAGACCGCGAGCTTCGGCCTCCTGCACGAGGAATGGGCCGATTTCGCCAACACCTTCCAGCGCGTCGCCGCCGCCGCCCGGGCCGAGGTGAAGCGCCGCTCCGACGCCTCGCTGGCGGAGGCCCATGCCCTGGAATCGCAGGCGCAGAACGTGATCCTCATTGCCGGCGTGGCCGGCATGTGCGGCTGCGCGCTGGTCTGGATCATGCTCTCCCGTCTGTTAACCCAACCCATCACCCGGCTCGCCAGCGCGATGGAGAACATCGCCCGCGGCAACGTGGAGACGCCCGTCCCGGAAGCCGCGCGCGCCGACCAGGTCGGCGACATGGCGCGCGCCGTCGTGGTGTTCCGGGAGAACCTCCTGGCCAGCCGCGCGCTCGCCGAGACGGCGGCCGAGAATGCCCGCCGCACCGCGGTCGCCACCACCCAGGCCTCGCATGCCATCGGCCAGGTCTCCGACGGCGCCATGACCCAGCTCGCGGAGCTCCGCCAGGTCGAGGATGCGCTCGGCCAGACCGCGCATGGCGTGCGCGACGTCGTGCGCTCCACCCAGGAAAGCAGCGACCGCGCCGACAACGCCAAGGCCCTTCTGGCGGAGAACCTGGTCAAGCTGCACGCGCTGATCGAGCTGGTGGACGCCGTCGCCGAGGACACCGAACGCGTCACCCGCATCGCCGGCACGATCTCCAAGGTCGCGACCCAGACCAACATCCTCGCCATCAACGCCGCGATCGAGGCCGCGCGCGCCGGCGAATACGGCCGTGGCCTCGGCGTGGTCGCCGAGGAAGTCCGCGCGCTGGCCGCGAATGCCGAGACGCTGGCGCAGGAGATCGCCGACGTCGTCCACGTCGCCGGCCGCCGCACGCGGGAAGGCAGCGGCACCGCGGCCGCAGTGGGCTACGCCATGGACGAGCTCGAGAAGATCGTGACCGACAGCGCGCGCCTCGCCGGCGCCATTGCCGTCGCCATGGAACAGCAGCAGGCCACCGTCGGCTCGGTCAGCGAGCGCGTCAGCACCCTCTCGCGCATAGCCCAGTCAAACGCCACCGCCGCCGAGGAAATCACCGTCACCATGATCGATCTCTCCCGGCTGGCCGCCGAGACCCGCAGCACCGTCGAGGAGATGGCCGAAGGCAGGGGCCGCGCGTGACCGATGCGATGGTGCCGGACGAGGATGTCGCGATCCTCGTCGTGGACGACAGTTCCTTCAACCGCCTGGTGCTGAAGAAGCGCCTCGGCGAGCTCGGCTATACGAACGTCACCATGACGGAGGACGGGCTGCAGGGCCTGGCCGCGCTGGAGCGCGGGCGCTTCGACGTGGTGCTGCTCGACCTCGAGATGCCGAACCTCGACGGCATCGGCGTGCTGGAACAGCTGCACGCGACCCGCGGCGCCGCGCCGCCCGTCATCGTGATCTCGGCGCTCACCGAGATGGAGAAGATCGTCCGCTGCATCGAGCTCGGCGCCGAGGACTACCTGCCGAAATCCTTCGACCCGCCGCTGCTGCGCGCGCGCCTCGGCGCGATCCTGGAGAAGAAGCGGCTGCGCGACCTCGCTGATGCGCGGCTGCATGCGCTCGAAGCGGAGCTGGAGTCCGCGCGCACCGCGCAGCTGTCGCTCGTGCCGCGCGACTTCGGCGCCGCGTCCTGCGGGCAGGTCACCGTGCATGCCGCGATGATCCCGGCGCGGCAGGTCGGCGGCGACCTCTATGACTGCCTGCGGCTCGATCCCAGGCGCATGCTGTTCACGGTGGCCGATGTCTCGGGCAAGGGCGCCTCGGCGGGGCTGACCATGGCGCGCAGCTTCGGCCTGATGCGCGCGGCGGCGAAGAACATTGCCGCCGCCGGCCACATGCCCGATCCCGGCGACATCCTGGCGCTGGCCAACGACGACCTCGCCGCGGAGAACGACGCACAGACCTTCGTCACCGCCGTGCTCGGCATCATCGACGCCGAGACCGGCGAGGGCCGCATCACCGTCGCGGGCCACGACGCGCCCTATGTGCTGGGCGCCGGCGGCCCGCGGCTGCTCGGCCCGTTCGGGCGCCAGCCGCCGCTCGGCACGATCGAGGGCATTCCCTTCCGCTCCGACCCCTTCGTGCTCGCGCCGGGGGAGGCGCTTTTCGTCTTCTCCGACGGCGTGACCGAGGCCGAGAACGGCCAGGGCGGCTTCTTCGGCAAGGACAGGCTGCTGGCCGCTCTCGGGGGCGCGGGCACCGCGCCGGAGCAGGTCGTGGGGGAGGTGCTGCGCGCCGTGGCCAGCTTTGCCGACGGCGCCGCGCAGGCCGACGACATCACCGCGCTCGCTCTCCGCTTCGGGCATTGAGCATGGCGCGCCCCGCGACCGCCGGGCCGACCGACGCCGCGCCGCGGCGCGCGTTCCGGCGCCCGCGGCCTTGACCGTGCCGATCGCGGCCCGCGCCGAGGCCGATCCCCCCCTGGACGCGGTCACCGTGACCGCCCTGGCGGGGCTGGAACGCCTGGCCGGCTTCGCGCCGAACGAGGTGCTAGTCAGCCGCCTGCGCCGCGCCGCCCGCCAGGCCGCGGCCGCCGTGGCACGGGAGCCGCATCTCGACGACCCGCACTGGGCGGCGCTGGTGGACGCCGTCACGGTGCAGGAGACGCGGATGTTCCGCGGCGCCGACCAGATCGAGGCCTTCCGCGCCGGCCCGCTCGGCGGTCTCATCGCTGGCGCGCGCGGCCGGCCGCTCCGCCTGGTCTCGGCGGGCTGCGCGACGGGCGAGGAGGCCTGGACGCTCGCGATTTTGGCCGCCCGCGCCGGCGCGACGCAGTGGCGGGTGCTCGGCCTCGATCTCTGCCGCCCCGCGCTGGACGCGGCGGCCGAGGCGACCTACCGCCGCGGCCCGCCCGACGCGCTGCGCGAGGTGCCGTCCCGCGACCTGGCGATGCTGGCAATGCAGGATGGCGCCTTCCGGCCAGTGGAGGCGTTGCGTCCGCATGTCGGATTCAGGCGCGCCAACCTGCTCGACCCCCTGCCCAGCCGGGCGCGCGCGGATGCGATCCTGTGCCGCAATGTCCTGATCTACCTCACGGCGCCGGCGCGGATCGCGGTGCTGCTGCAACTCGTCGCCGCGCTGAGGCCGGGGGGCGCGCTGCTGCTCGGCCCGACGGATGCGCCCCCGCCCGGCCTCGGCCTGGTGCCGTTCGGGCCCGAGGCCGCCGGCATCTGGCGGAAGGAGGGCGGGGAATGAGCGACGCCCCGCCCCGCGCCCTGCTCGCCGGCGGGCGAGCCTTCGCCCTGCCCGAGGGGGCGCGCGCCATCCTCCCTGGCCCGCTCCGCCCGCTGCCGCTGGCCGCCGATGGCGTGCTCGGCGTCGCGCTGCTGGACGGCATCGCGGTGCCGGTGCTCGCCGCCGCGCCCGGGCTGGGCCACGGCGCGGCCTGGGTGCTGCTGGACAGCACGGCCGGGCGCCTCGTCATCGCGGGAGAGGCGCTGATCGAGGATCTGCCGGCCGAGGCGGGCCCGCTGCCGCTCGCCGCCCTCGGCAGCCGCCCCGCCCCGCGCGCCCTGCCCGACGAAGGCGCCGCGGCGCCCCACGCAGCGCGGGCCGCGCGCAGCCTGCCGGCCGCGCTGATGGCCCGGCTCGGCGGGCTCAGCCTGGCGCTGCCGCTGTCAGAGCTCGAGACCGTGCTCGCCATGCCGCCGCTGCGCCGCACGCCGGGCGTGGGCGGCGCCGCCCTCGGGCTGGCTTCCGCGCCGGGCGGGCCGCTGCTGGTGCTCGACCCCGCCCGCCTGATGGAGGGAGAGGCGACGGGCCAGGCGCCGATCCAGCTCGCGGTCTTCCGCCATGCCGGCCGCCGGCTCGGCCTGCCTTGCGCGCAGCTTGTGCCGACAACGGAGGACGGGTCGGGCTTCGTTGAGCGCGTCCAGGCCCTGCTGCCGGAACTCGGCGCCGCGCCGCTCGGCACAACCGCGCCGCCGCCGCCCGCCGAGCCGATGCGCGCCCTTCTGCTCTGCGAGGCCGCGGGCCAGCCCTTCGCCCTGCGGGTCGAGGACGTCGTCGCCGCCATCGCGCCGCTGTCGCCGAGCCCGGCGCCCGACCGCGCGCGCGGTGCAGGGTCGATGCCGGGGGGAATCGTCGTGCGTGGCGTGGTCGCCCATCGCGGCGAGGTGCTGCCGGTGCTCGATGGCGGCGAGCGCCTCGGATTGCGGCCCGTGCTGCAGGGGCCGGGGAGCGAGGCGCCGATGCTGCGGCTTGCCGGCGCCCGCCCGGTCGCGCTGGCGGTCAGTCAGGTCACGGGCCTGCGCAGCATCCCCGAGCGCCTGATCACGGCCGCGGCCGGGGAGGGCATGGTGGCGGCGATGGCAACGCTCGGCGAGCAGGTCGTCCCGGTCTGCCGCGCCGCCGCGCTGGCGGGGGCGGGACCATGATTCGCGTCCTGGTCGTGGATGACAGCACCTTCATGCGGCTCGCGATGCGCCGCATCATCGAGGCCGAGGGCGACCTGCGGGTGGTCGGCGAGGCCGCCGACGGCGAGGCCGCGATCGAGCAGGCCGCGCGACTGCGCCCCGACGTGGTCGCCATGGACATCGAGATGCCGCGCCTCGACGGGATCGAGGCGACGCGGCGCATCATGGCGCTGCCCGACCCGCCGGCCGTGCTGGTCGTGAGCCACCACACGCGCGACGGCTCCGCCACGGCGCTGGCCGCGCTGGAACGCGGCGCGGTGGACTATGTCTGCAAGGACAGCGACATCGGCGGCGTGGACCTCGGCATGCTCGACAAGGAGCTGCGCCTGCGGCTGCGCCACTGGGCGGGGCAGCGCAGCGCGCGGCGTCCGATCGCGATAACGCCGGCACCGGTGCGCGCGGCGAATGTCGGCGGCGGCTGCGACCTCGTCGTGATCGGCGCATCCACCGGCGGGCCCGATGCGCTGGCGCTGCTGCTGGCCGCGGCCGGCCCGCTGCCGGTGCCCTGCGTGATCGCCCAGCACATGCCGGCAGACCTGGCTCCCGACCTCGCGGCGCACCTCGCGCGGCTTGGCAGCGTGCCGGTCGTGGTGGGGGAGGCCGGGCAGGTCCTACTGCCGGGCGAGGTCGTGCTGATCCCCGGCGGCTGCGACGGCCAGGTCGCGCGGCGGGCCGATGCGCCGGGGCTCGCGCTGCGTCTGCGCGTCTCCGCCACGCCGGTGCAGCCCTCGGTGGACCTGCTGTTCCGCTCCGCCGCCACCGCGGCGCGCCGCGCGCTCGGCGTTGTCATGACGGGGATGGGGCGCGACGGCGAGCTCGGCGCGCAGGCGATGACGGAACGCGGGATGCCGGTGCTGGCGCAGTCGCCGGAAAGCTGCGTCGTCGCGGGGATGCCCGGCGCGCTGATCGAGGCCGGCCTGGCCGCCGAGACCCACGACCCCGCTGCCATGGGCCGCCGCATCGCGCGGCTCGCGACGGAGAAGCCGCAGTGACGCCTCGGGGGATCGCCGCCGCCTTGCGCTTGTCAGGTGGCCGGCCCGGCCGGCGCCCGACGGGCATGTCGGCATGACCGCCTTCGACCGCGACATGCTGGAGGCCTTCGTGCCGGAGTTCGAGGCGGCGGCCGCGCGCCTCGCCGCCGCCGACGACGCCGGCGCCGCGACCCGCGCGATCGGCCAGCTCCGCGCCATGGCGGAGGCCATGGAGGCGCGGAGCCTGCGCGGCATGCTCGACGCCGCCGCCCTCGCGCTCGATCCGCTCGACCTGCCGGCGCTGCGCAACGCCGCCGCGGCGCTGGCGGCCCAAGCGCGCGCGATCGGCGAGGTCGGCGGCGATCTCGACCCGCCCGCCGCGCCGGCGGCGCCGGAGGCTTCTCCGCCGGCGGCGGCAGCGCCGACGCCCGCCCCTGACGGCCCGCGCCGCCGCGTGCTCGTCGTGGACGACAGCCCGATGATGCGCCGCCTGGTGAGGGAGATCATCGGCGCCGACCCCGCCTTCGAGCTGGTGGGCGAGGCCGCCGACGGCCGCGCCGGGCTGGCGGCGATCGCGGCACTCCGCCCCGACCTCATCCTGCTCGACATCGAGATGCCGGAGCTCGACGGCATCGGCGTGCTGCGCCACTGGACGCTGCGCGGCGTCGGCGCCGTTGTCGTCGTCTCCTCCGCCGTCACGCCGGGCAGCGCGACCGCGGTCGAGGCGCGGCGGCTCGGCGCGGCGGGCATCGTCGCCAAGCCCTCGGGCGCGCTCAGCCCCGACCTGCGGGAGCGCCAGGGGGCGACGCTCCGCCGCGCCGCGCGCCGCGCGGCCGGCCTGCCGGAACAGGTGGGCGCATGATCGACGACGCCGCGCTCTGGCAGGAATTCGCCGCCGAGTCCGAGGAACACCTCGACGCGATCGAGCGCGTGCTGACCGTCGGCGCCGCCGACCGACCCGCGGTGGACCGCCTGTTCCGCGCCTTCCATTCGCTGAAGGGCATGTCGGACGCGCTCGGCGCCCGCGGCATGAAGACTGTCGCGCACCGCGCGGAGGACCTCCTGGGCCTGGCGCGCAACAGCAAGGTGATCGTGGACGGCGCCGTGGCCGATGCGCTGCTGGCGTCCGTGGACGTGCTGCGGGCGCAGCGCGCGGCGATGCTGGATGCGCAGCGCGACAGCCCCGCGCCGGGCGAGCTGCTGGACCGCCTCGCCGCGCTGATCGCGGGAGAGGTGCCGGCCACGCCGGCCGTCGGCACCCCTGCCCCCGGCGCGGAGGCGGCCCCGCCCGGCCGGCCGCTGGCCGCGCTCGCGCAGCGCATCGCGCTCGCCGTGCCGGTGCTGGCGGTGCCCGGTCCTTCCACCCTCGCCACCGCGGCGACGCTGTCGGCCGAGGCGCGCGCCATCGGGCTCGAACGCCTGGCCGATGCGCTCGACGCCGTCGCCTCCCCCGGCGGCCTGGCGCCACTCGGCCGGCTGCGGCGGATGCTGCTGCTGCTGGAGGGCGAGGCGGGCCGCCCCGCCGGCGCCGTCGCCTGCGCCGGCCCGCCGGAGCGCGAAGCCGCGACGCTTGGCCCCGCGCTGGCGGCCGTCGCCGTGCTGGTGGAGACGGTGCTGGCCGGCGCCGATCCCGCGCCGCTGTTTGCCGCCGCGACCGAGGCCGCAGACATCGCCTCCGCCTTCGGCCGCGACGCGATGGAGGCCTCGCTCTGGCTCGTCGCCGACCTCGCCGCGCGGGTCGGCGATCCCGATGCCGCCGCGCTCTTCGCCGCGCAGGGCCCGCATATCGCGGAGCGCCTGCGCAGCGCGGCGGAGGGCGGCGCGATCGCGCTCCGCAGCGGCGTCGAGCCCGCGGCCGAGGCGGTGGATCCGCGCATCCCCGCCGCCTTCGTGGACCAGCTCGGCGCGGAGGCGCGCAGGCGCGTCATCGCCGCGCTGGAATCCGGCCGCGTGCTGTACCGGCTGCGCCTCGCCACCGGGCTCGACCCAGATCTCGAGGCCGCGCTGGCCGCCGCGCTGGCCGCGGAAGGCGAGCCGCTGACCAGCCGCACCCTGCTGGAGCGCAACCCGCCGCAGCTCGACATGCTGCTGGCCGGCCCGCCCGACCCCGCGCCGCTGCTGCGCGCGCTGGAAGCCGCCGATCCCGGCCGCGTCGCGGTGCAGGAATTCGCCTCGATCGCCGCCGCCCCCGACGCGCCGGCCGAGCCCGCGCGGTCGAGTTCCGCCCCGGTCACGCTGCGCGTCCGCCAGGACACGGTGGACCGCATCATCAACCTCGAGGCAGAGGTGCGCGCCGCCGCGCTCGCGCTCGCGGAAGCGCTGGACGAGGGCGGCGGGGCGGAGGCGCTGACGGCACTGGAATCCCTCCATCGCCGGCTGCCCATGGGACCGGCGCGGGAGCTCGGCAACGCCATCAACCGCCTGCGCACCGTGCAGGAGGCGCTGGAGCGCGCGGAGGGGCGGCTGGCCGTCGGTATGCGGCGGCTCGACGACGCCGTGATGGAGATGCGCGTCGTGGCCGTCGGCGGGCTACTCGGCCGCCTGCCCCGCCTGGTGCGCGCGCTCGCGCAATCCACGGGCAAGGAGATCGAGCTGACGGTCGAGGGCGAGGAAGTCACGATCGATCGCAGCCTGGTGGAGCTGCTGGCCGACCCGCTGCTGCACCTCGTCCGCAACGCCGTGGACCATGGCGTGGAGCCGCCGGCCGATCGCCTGGCCGCGGGCAAGCCGCCGCGCGCGAGCTTGCGGATCTCCGCCGCGCGGCGCACCGGCCAGGTCGTGGTGCGCGTCGCCGATGACGGGCGGGGGATCGACCGGGAGCGCGTGCTGAAGCGCGCGGTGGAACGCGGGCTCGTGCCGGTGGGCCTGGCCGGCCGGCTGAGTGAGGAGGAGGTCTTCGCCCTGCTCTTCCGCCCGGGCTTCTCGACCGCCGAGACGATCACCGAGACCTCGGGCCGCGGCGTGGGCCTGGACGTGGTGCAGGACGCGGTGCGCCGGGCTGGCGGCACGCTGGAGGTCGCGAGCCAGCCCGGCGCCGGCACCGCCTTCACGCTGCGCCTGCCGCTGACGGCCGCGGTGCAGCCCGTGCTGCTGGTGGAATCCTCGGGCCACCCCTATGCGCTGCCGGCCGCGCGGGTGGAGGCGGTGCTGGAAGCCGGCCAGGCCGCGGGCTGCGAGGTGGTGGCGCTGTCGGAGGTTCTGGGTCTGCCGGGCGGCCTCGGGCCCTCCGGAGGCGCGACGGTGCTGCTGAAGTCGAACGGCCGGCCCTTCGGCCTGCGGGTGGACCGCGTGCAGCGGCGGACCGACCTGCTGCTGCGCCCGATCCATCCGTCGCTGGCCGCCCTGCCCGCGGTCGGCGGCGTCGGCGTGCTGGGCAATGGCGAGCCCGTGGTCGTGCTGGAGCCCGACGGCCTGGCGCCCGCGGGGCTGTGACGCCCGGCAGGGGGCCGCAGCAACTGGAGACGTAACACCCGGCCCGCGGCCCTGGACGGGGGCCGGGGCCTTGGCTACCAACCCCGCCATCGTCGCCGGCCGGCTCGGTCCGATTCGGCGCGCCCCCTTCAGGAAGGATCTGACCGTGGATCTGCGCCGCCCCCTTTCGCGTCGCCTCGCGCTCGGCGCCGGTGGACTGAGCCTGCTGGCCGCCTGCGCCCCGGCCCGCGTGGTGACCGAGGACGGCTCCTACGACCTGCTGACCATGCTGCGCGACAAGCCGGAATACACCCGCTTCGTGAACGCGCTGACGGTCAGCGGCCAGGCCGGCCGGATCGGCCGCCAGAACGGCGCCGTGACGCTCTTCGTGCCGGTGGACAGCGCGATGAACGGCCTGCCGCCGGACCTGCTGCGCCTGCTTGACAGCCCGCCGTCGAGCCCGAGCGCCGAGCAACGCGCGCTCGTCGCGACCTTCGTCAACGCCAATGCCGCCTTCGGCCTGCTGCGCCTGGCCGACATGGAAGCGCGGCGCAATGCGGTGACGACCTGGGACCGCGCCCGCCTGAACGTCGCGCGCACCGGCCAGCGCACCGCGACGATCACCCGCGTCGGCGCCCCCGCCGGCCGCGCGCCGGTGCAGATCACCCGCGCCGACATTCTCGGCAGCGACGGCGTCTTCCACGTCACGAGCGCCCCGATCCTGCCGTAGGGCGCCCTCTACGCCGCGTCTCGGCGTTCCCCCTCCTGCGCATCTCCCACTTCCCCCTCCCCCGCTTTTGCGGGGGAGGGATGGGGAGGGGGCCGCAGCCCGCGCTACCTCATCCCGTTCACCACCCGCCACACCTTCTCCGCCGTCAGCGGCATGTCGATATGCGCGACGCCCAGCGCGTCGCACGCCGCGCTGATGATCGCCGGCGGCGCGCCGCACGCCCCACCCTCCCCCGCGCCCTTCACGCCGAGTTCGTTGACCGGCGTCGGCACGACGTGGAAATCCACCTTGAGGTCCGGCAGGTCCGACGCGCGCGGCATCGCGTAGTCCATGAAGGTCGCGGACAGCAGCTGGCCTGACTCCGCGTCATAGGCCGCCTGCTCCAGCACCGCCTGGCCCAGCCCCTGCGCGATGCCACCATGCGATTGGCCGTGCACCAGCATAGGGTTGATGACGTTCCCGACGTCGTCCACGCAGGCATAGGCGACGACCTCAAGCTTCCCGGTCTCCGGGTCGATCTCGACCTCCGCGACGTGGCAGCCATTGGGGAAATTGCACTCGGTGTCGCGCTTGTAGAGGATCTTCTCGTCGAGGCCGGGCGTCTCGCCTTCCGGCAGGCGGGCGGGGTCGCTCGCGGCCTCGATCACCTGGCGCCAGGTCACCGTCAGGTCGGTGCCGGTGACGCGGAAGCGGCCGGCATCGAGTTCCACGTCGGCGGCCGCCGCCTCCAGCAGATGCGCCGCGATCCGGCGCGCCTTCGCGACCACCGCGTCCGAGGCCCGCAGCGTCGCCACGCCGCCCATCTGCGACGACCGCGACCCGCCGGTGCCGTTGCCGTGCTCCACCACCAGGCTGTCGCCCTGGATCAGTTCCACGTCCTCGAACGGAATGCCGAGGCGCGAATGCACGATCTGCGCGAAGGCAGTCTCGTGCCCCTGGCCGTGGCTGAATGTGCCGACGGTCAGCCGCGCGCGGCCATTTCGCTGCATCGACAGCCGCGCCCATTCCGTCGGCGCACCGCCCGAGGCCTCGATGAAGTAGCCGAGGCCGATGCCGCGCAGCTTGCCCCGCTTCTTCGCCTCGGCCTTGCGGGCGGGGAAGCCTTCCCAATCCGCGAGCTTCAGCGCGATGACCTGCGTGCCCTCGAAGTCGCCGCTGTCCAGCACGTTGCCCACGCAATTCGTGTAGGGCATGCGGTCCTGGGGGATGTAGTTGCGGCGCCGGATCTCGTCGCGCCCGACGCCGAAATGCGCGGCGGCGACGTCGAAGAGGCGTTCCAGCGTATAGGCGATCTCCGGCCGCCCGGCGCCGCGATAGGCGTCCGTCGGCACGGTGTTGGTGAAGACGCAGGAAACGCGCAGGTTCACGGCCTGCAGGTCGTAGACCGTGCCAGCGATGCGCGCGCCCGCCACCGTCGGGATGCGCGGGCCGAAATCCTGGAGATAGGCGCCCATCGCCGCGAGGGTGTGAGTGCGCATCCCCAGCGCCTTGCCGTTAGCGTCGAAGGCCATTTCGGCCTTCGTCACGTGGTCGCGGCCATGGGGGTCGGCGACCATCGTCTCGCTGCGGCCGGAGCGCCACTTCACGGGACGCCCGACGCGCTTCGCCGCCCACAGCACCAGTCCCGATTCCACGAAGCACTTGCTGCGCAGGCCGAAGCCGCCGCCGGTGTCGGGCGAGACGACGCGCACCTTCTCCGGCGGCACCTTGAAGATGAACTTCGCCATGGGATCGCGCACGCGGAACACGCCCTGGGTCGGGCTGGTCAGCTCATAGCGGTCCTCGTCCTTGTTGAAGACGCCAATGGCGACGCGAGGCTCCATCGGGTTGCCGACGACGCGGTTCTGGATCAAGTCCACGCGCGCGACGTAAGCGGCCTTGGCGAAGGCCTGCTCCGTCATCTCGTCGCGGCCATTCGACCATTCGACGCAGAGATTCGAGCCGCGCTCCGGCCAGATCACCGTCGCGTCGGGGTCCAGCGCGCGGCCAGTCTCGGTGACGGAGGGCAGGATCTCGTACTCGATCTCCACGAGTTCCAGCGCGTCCTCGGCCTGGACGCGGGTCTCGGCGATCACCGCGACGACGGGATCGCCAACGAAGCGCACGGCGTCGGTCTGCAGGATGCGCCGCGGCGGGCAGTAGAGCGGCGGCGTGCCGGCGCGCGGCGGCACCTCCACCTGCACGGGAAAGAGGCCGATGCCGTCGGTATCCGCGTCGTGCCCGGTCAGCACCGCGATCACGCCGGGCGCGCCGCGCGCGGGCTCGACATTCAGCGAGACGATGCGCGCATGCGAATGCGGGCTGCGCAGGATCGCGAGATGCGCCTCGCCGGGCATGGAGATGTCGTCGGTGTAGCGCCCGCGTCCCGTGAGGAAGCGCACGTCCTCCTTGCGACGGACCGGCTGCCCGATGCCGAAGCGATCGTCCACGTGACCCATCTTTCCTACCCCGCTGCGGCCTTCGCCGCTTCCTCGCCCGCCAGGTGCCCGAGCGCCACCGCGGTGAGCAATCCGTTGCCCGAGAGATAGCCCGAGGCGTCCGGCCCACTCACCCCCGCCGCGGCGCCGCCGGCGGCGAAGAGGTTCGGGACGACGCCGCCATCGGCGAGCCTGACGCGCGCGCGGTCGTCGATGACGAGCCCGCCCTGGCTGTGGAACAGCGCGCCGGTGACGCGCACCGCGCGGAAGGGGGCGCCCAGCGGCGCCGCGCGCGACCAGTCGCGGCCGAAGGCGTCCTTCGCGCCGTCGCGCTTGAAGCCTTCCACCGCGTCGAAGCTGGCGCGCAGCGTGGCGACGGGCAGCTTCGCCTTGGCGGCGAGTTCCTCGATCGTGTCGGCCGCGATCACTGCACCCTGCTCCTCGGCCTGGCGGAAATCCTCGAACTGGCGCGTGATGCCGGCGATACGTGCGTCGAAGATGTCCCAGGCCACGCCGTCGCGCTGGCGCAGCACGGCGACGCCGGCCTCGGAATAGCCGCTGGCCTCGTTCCAGAAGCGCTCGGCGTCCAGGCTCACCTGGAAGCCGCCTTCCATGATGACCGCCCAGGACACCAGGATCCCCTGAGGATGCGCGACCGATCCGTGGCCCTGGTGGCCCGTCATGTCGCGCAGCGCGGCGCCGATCTGCTCGGCCCAGAGCACGGCCTCGCCCTCGTTGCCGGGGTGGCCGAAGTAGAGCGCGTCGGCGAGGTCGGGGATGTACTTCCGCACAAGCGCCTTGTTGCCGGCGTAGCCGCAGCAGGCCAGCACCACGGCCTTCGCGCCGATCAGTTCCTCGCTGCCGTCGGGGCGCCGCGCGACGAGGCCGCGGATCGCGCCCGACGTGTCGCGCACCAGCGTCGTCGCGCGCGCCTCGGTCAGCAGCGGAATTTCCGCGGTTTCTGCGGCCTGGCGCAGCCGGTCCACGAGTTCCGCACCGCTTCGGCTCGGCAGGCCGTGCATGCGGCGGTTGGTGTGGCCGGGATAGTCGAAATCGTGCACGACGCTGAAGGGCAGCGCGTAGCGGTCAGCCAGCCATTCGATCGCGGGCCCGACGCGCTGCGACACCAGCGCGATCAGCCCGGGATCGGCATGGCCATGCGCCTTCCGCTGAATGTCGGCGGCGAAGGTCGCGGCATCGTCGGTGATGCCGCGCTCCCGCTGGAAGCGCGTTGCGGGCGCCGGGATCAACCCGGCCGAGAGGCTGGTGGAGCCGCGCGGCACGGGATCGCGCTCGATCACCAGCGGCTCGACACCCGCGGCCTGGCAGGCGAGCGCCGCGATCAGCCCCGCGGCGCCGGCGCCGATGATGGCGACGGGGACCTCGGTGTCGAAGCGGGGCTCGGCTTCGGTGACGACGCGCGCCTCGGTCATGTTAGCTTCGCGAGTTCCGTCGCGACGTTGCTGATCTCCGCGACCGGCCTCAACGCGGCGATGGCAGTGTCGTGCAGTTCCTGGCTGAAGGCGGCGCAGCCATCCTCCAACACCGTCACCTGGAACTCCCGGACGTGCGCGCCGCGCACGGTCGACGAGACGCCGCCATTGGTCACGATGCCGCTGACGATCAGGCGCCGGATGCCGACCTTCCGCAGGATCCACTCGAGCCGCGTGGCGTAGAAGGCGTCGTAGCCGACCTTCTCGACCGGCAGGTCGGAGGGTGCCAATTCGTCCACGACTTGATGGCCCCAGCTTCCCATCACGAAGTCGCCCTTCTTGAGGAAGGGCCGCATCTTCTTCAAATGCGGGTCGATGAAGGGCTCGCCGTTCTTTCCCGTGAACAGCGTGAAGTGCGTCGATGCGATCCAGCCGCCCTGCGCGCGGATGGCGCGGGCGAGCGGCGCGACCCGCGCGGGAATCGCCGCAATCGCCGGCGCCGACTGTCCCGCGCGGCCATAGGCGCCGTTCGGGTGGATGAAGTCGTTCTGCAGGTCGCAGAGCAGCAGCGCGGTCTGCGAGATCGGGATATCGTCCATCTCACTCACGCTCGATAATGAGGTTGCCGAAGCGGTCCGTCCGCGCGGTCAGGTCGGGCTCGACCACCACCGTCGCATCGGGCTGTTCCAGGATGGCGGGACCGTGCACCAGCGCGCCCTCCGGCAGGTCGAGCCGCGACCAGACGGTCGCGGCGTGCCACTGCCCGTCGAACCAGACCTGGCGCGCGCCGCGCGCGGCGGCCTCCAGCGTCGCACTCTTCGGCGGCGCCAGCGCCGCCAGGTCGAAATCGGGGCGGATGCCGATGGCCGCCGTGCGCAGCGTCACGATGCGGATCGGCAGCCCCGGCAGCAGGCGCGAGAAGGCCTGCTGGTAGGCCGCTTCGAAGGCAGTGCGGATGATCGCCTCGGACACGCCTGTCGAGCCCTTGATGACATGCAGGGGAAGCGGCACGCCGACGGTGTGGGTCTGGCCGGCATAGTGCATGTCGAGCTCGAAGCGGATCTCGATGCGGTCCACCGGCAGCCCCGCGGCCTCGACGACGGCGCGCGCGCCGCTCGCCTCCTCCACCATGCGCGCATCCAGCGCGGCGGCTTCCACGCTGTCCAGCGCGAGGTTCAGCGTGCGGACCTGGTCGTGGCGGACATCGGCGATGACGCAGCCCAGCGCGGAGGTCACGCCGGGGAAGCGCGGCACCAGCGCGGCCTGCAGCCCCACCTCCTTGATCAGCGCGCCGACATGCAGCGCGCCGCCGCCACCGAAGGGCAGCAGCACGAATTTCTGGGGATCGTGCCCGCGCTCGATCGAGACCAGGCGGATTGCGCCGGCCATCTTCGCGTTGGCAACGCGCACGATGGCTTCGGCGGCCGCCATCGCATCGAGCGCCAGCGGATCGCCGACATGCCTGGAAATCGCGGCCTTGGCGCCTTCAACGTCCAGCCGCGACAGCGCACCGCCGATGGGCCGGTCAGCGTTGATCCGGCCGAGCACGACATTCGCATCCGTCAGCGTCGGCCGCGTGTTGCCCTGGCCGTAGCAGACCGGGCCGGGCCGGCTGCCCGCGCTCTCCGGCCCGACCTGCAGCAGGCCCCCGCGATCCACATGCGCGATGGACCCGCCGCCAGCGCCGATGGTCGTGATCTCGATCATCGGCGAGCGGATCACCAGGCCGAAATCGATCGTCGCCTGCGCCGCGAGTTCCATCCGTCCACCCGTGACCAGCGACACGTCGAAGCTCGTCCCGCCGAGATCGCCAGTGATCGCGTTCTCGAACCCCGCCGCGCGCGCGATCGCCGCCGCTGCGATCACGCCGGCGGCGGGACCGGACAGCGCGGTGCGTGCGGGGATGCCGCGCGCGGTCGCGGTGGACATGATGCCGCCATTGGACTGCACGATGTGGAAGCGGCCGTCGAAGCTTGCCTGGTCCAGCGCGGATTCCAGCTTGCCGAGGTAGTTCGCGACGACTGGCTGGAGATAGGCGTTGAGCGCGGTGGTCGAGGCGCGTTCGAACTCGCGGATCTCCGGCAGGATCTCGCTGCTGACGCTGACATGCGGCGTCGGCCAGATCGCGCGCACGGCGGCCGCGGCCCGCTTCTCGTTCTCGGGGTTGGCGTAGCTGTTGATGAAGACGATCGCACAGGCTTCCGCACCGCGGGCCAGCAATTCGCGCGCGGCGGCCTGGACCGCGGCGATGTCGACCTTCGTGTGGATCGTGCCGTTGGCCAGCGTGCGTTCCGGCACCTCTATCCGCATGTCGCGCGCGGCGACCGGCTCGAACTCGCCCCAGAGGCCCCAGGTCTTCGGCCGGTCGCGCCGGCGCATCTCCAGCACGTCGCGGAAGCCGGCGGTGGTGATCACGCCGAGCTTTGCGCCCTTGCGTTCCAGCAGCGCGTTGGTGCCGACGGTGGTGCCGTGGACGATCGCCTCGAACCCCGCGGGGCCGCCGAGCGTGCGCAGGCCGTTCATGAAGCCCACGGCCTCGTCGCCCCGGTTCGACGGGACCTTCGCCGTGCGGAAGCTGTTGGTCCCGGGGTCGAAGAGGAAGAGGTCGGTGAAGGTGCCGCCGACATCGACACCCACGATCGGCTTGCTGGTCATGCCTTGTACCCGTAGTCGCGCGCCGCCGCTTCCGCGCTGACGAAGCCCAGCCGGATGTCGCGCGCGATCGCCTCCTTCGGCCGCTGCGCGGGATCGCCCCAGCCGCCGCCGCCGGGGCTTTCCAGCCGCACGCGCTGCCCCTGCCCGATCTTCACGCCGACCACCTTGCTCGCCATCGGCGGCGTGTCCCAGCCCGTGTCGGTCTGCCAGGCGAAGCGCGTCAGCGCGCCGTCATGCCCGCCGGTGACGCCGAAAGGCGCGTAGCGCCCGCGCTCGCCAAGCAGCGCGATCTCCGTCGCGCCGGGCGACAGCGCCTCGATCTCATAGACCGCGCCGACGCCGCCGCGATGCTTCCCCGCTCCACCGGAGTCAGGCCGCAGCGCCCATTGCGTGAACATCACGGGATAGGCGGCTTCGAGGATCTCACAGGGCGGGATGGTCGCGGTCGAGATCGGATTGTTGGCGTGGTGCAGCCCGTCGGTCTCGGGATTGCCGCCGAAGCCGCCGCCGAAGAAGGAGAACATGACCCAGCGCGTGCCGTCGCCCCGCTGCCCCGACAGCGACAGCGCGTTGATGGTGCCGAAGGGTGCGGCCGTCGCGCGATCCGGCACGGCGTTGCCGAGTGCGCCGAAGATCACGCCGATCAGCCGCAGGATGGTCTCGGTGTAGCCCGCCATCGGCCGCGGCGCGCCGGCGCCGAGCACCGTGCCGTCGGGGATGACGAACTCGATGGGACGCAGCACACCGGCATTGGCCGGCACGTCGGGAAAGGCATGCTTCAGCGCGACGTAGCAGGCGGCGACCGAGGTCGCGCGGCTGATGTTGATCGGGCCGAGGCAGGCTGCGGAGGACCGCGAGAAATCCAGCACCATCCGCCCGTCACGCACCGTCATGTCGAGCGCGATGGTCAGGCGTTCATCCGTCACGCCGTCATTGTCGAGGTAATCCTCGAAGCGGTAGCGGCCTTCCGGCAGGGTGCGGATCTCGGCTTCCATCAGCGCCGCGGCGCGGTCGGCCAGTGCGGCGAAGGCCGTGGCGAGCTTCGCCTCGCCATGCTCCTCGATCAACTGGACCAGCCGCTTCTCCCCAAGGTCGAGCGCGTTGAGCTGCCCGTTCAGGTCGCCCCAGTTGGAATTCGGCACGCGGGAATTGGCGCTCAGAATGTCCAGGATGTCCTGCTGCATCGCGCCCGCGCGGATCAGCTTCACCGGCGGGAAGCGCACGCCTTCCTGGTGGCTTTCGGTCGCGCGCGGATTGTAGCCGCCGGGCACGTTGCCGCCGATGTCGAGCCAGTGGCCGACGCTCGCGATCCAGCAGAAGACCTGGCCGTCGCGGAAGATCGGCCGCACCAGGCGGAAGTCGTTGAGATGCGTGCCGCCCTCATAGGGATCGTTGAAGATGAAGGTGTCGCCGGGGTCGAGCGGCGTGCCGTTGGCGACCCGACGGATCACCGCCTGCACGGCGAAGGACATCGCGCCGACGAAGATCGGCAGCCCCTTCGTGCCCTGCACCAAGGTCGCGCCGGTCTCGGCGTGGTAGAGGCCGTGGCAGGCGTCGCGGGCTTCCGCGATGATCGGGTTGAAGGCGCTGCGATAGAGCGTCGCGTCCATCTCGTCCGCGATCTGCTCGAGCCTTCCCTTCAGGACGGCCAGCGTGACCGGGTCGAGCGTCATCGCGCCAGCAGCTCCACCAGCGCCGTCGCTTCCCGCTGCGGGCCGAGGGCCATCACCGCGTCCTCGATCGCGCGCGCACGGTCGGCGCCATAGACGGGATCCGCGAGGTCGCGGAACTTCTGCCGTACCTCGGCCTCGGTGTAGGGATCCTCGGTGTCGCCGCGGTTGGTCGTCACCGCGGCCTCATGCACCGTGCCGTCGGCCAGCGTGACCTTCACGCGCGCCGGCCGCAGGCCCGGCAGTTGCGCGGTCATGGCGGGGTCTTCGTCCACGGTCACGCGCTTCGCAAGCGCCTGCACGGCCGGGTTCTCCCGCGCCGGGCCACGGAAGGCCGGCACGGTCGCCGCGCCGTGGACGATCGTCGTCGCCAGCGCGAAGGGGATGGAAAACTTCGCCGCCAGCATGTTGGGCGCGAGCGGGCTGTCGAGCTGCGCCGCCCAGACATAGGTGTCCACCGCGATGCACTTCACCTGGTCCGGTTCAAGCCGGCCTGTCTTCGCCAGGATCAGCCCGAGAGCATCCAGCGCACCATGGGTGTAGCGACAGGCCGCGTGGCGCTTGAAATAGTTGCGCGCGACCTCCCAGCGCGCGCCGAGCTCCGCGACCATTTCCTCCGGCCGGAAATTGGTCGCGGCGACGCTGCCGAACACAGTCTCGACGCCGTCGCGCTCGCCGGCGAAGCCCGCGCGCACCAGGTCCCACACGGTCAGCCCCAGCATGTTGGAGACGCCGCAATAGGTGTTCCGGACCGTGCCGCCTTCCAGCATGGTCTTACGCGACGTCGCAAGGCCGAGCGACGCCGCCATGTTGATGACGCCGCGGAACTCGTCGGCGTTCGCGCCGTGCAGCTTGGCCACGCCCATCGCGGCGCCGAGCGTGCCCCAGGTGCCGTGCGGGTGCATGGCGACGTTGAGCTTGCTCGCGATGCCGACGCGGCTGCCGAATTCGTAGCCGATGGCGAGCGCCGTCAGCAGCACCGCGCCGTCGCCGCGCGGCGCGGCCAGCAGCGCCGGCACCACATGGATCGCGGGATGGCCGCGCGCGTACTGGTTGCCCTCGTCGAGCTCGAGCGACGTGCCCGCCGTGCCGTTCAGGAAGGCAGCGGTGCCGGGCCGCGCGGAGAGCGGCGAGCCAATCACCGGCGCCTCGCCGGTGCCCTCCCGCGCCGTCATGCGCGTGGCCAGCGCCTGCACCTCCGGCTCCTGCGCGCCGGCGCTGATGGCGCCGATGCAATCGAGCAGTGCGAGGCGCGTGCGCTGCGCGACCTCGGCCGGCAGGTCCGCGAAGCGCAGCTTCGCCACGAAACCGCACCATTGGTCGAGCCAGGCCGGGGGTGCGGCCGCCATCAGCACCGAGGCCGGCTCCACGCCCTTTGTCACGATCGCCACGGCGATCTCCTCCTCAAAGTCCGAGATAGGCCCGCTTCAGTTCCGGATCCTCGCGCAGCTGCGCGGAGGGACCCGACAAGGCGAAGGCGCCATGTTCCAGCACATAGGCGCGGTCGGCAATCTCCAGGGACTGCGCGACGTTCTGTTCCACCAGCATGATGGAAAGCCCCTCGCCGTGCAGGCGGCGGATCAGCGCGAACATCTCCTCCACCAGGAGCGGCGAGAGACCCAGCGAGGGCTCGTCCAGGATCAGCAGCCGCGGCTCCGCCATCATGCCGCGGCCGATCGCGAGCATCTGCTGCTCCCCGCCCGAGAGCGTGCCCGCGGCCTGGCCGACGCGCTCCTTGAGGCGCGGGAAGGTCGCGAAGACGCGCTCGATGTTCCGCGCGCGGCTCGGCCTGGCGCGGCGATAGGAGCCGAGTTCCAGGTTCTCCCGCACGCTGAGGTTGGGGAAGATCTTGCGGCCTTCCGGCACCTGGATCAGGCCTAGCGCCATGATCTCCGCCGGCGAGCGTCCCGTGATGTCGGTGCCCTCGAAGGTCACGCGGCCGGCGCGCGGCTTTACAAGGCCCGACAGCACCATGTTGAGCGTCGTCTTGCCCGCGCCGTTCGATCCCAGGACGGCGACGATCTCGCCCGCCTTCACCTCCAGCGAGACGCCTTCCAGCACGCGGGTCAGGCCATAGCCCGCCACGAGGTCCTTCACCTCAAACATGGGAAGCCAGCTTCTTCGCCGCGCCATGCCCGAGGTAGGCCTCGACCACCGCGGCATCCCGCACGACCTCGGCCGGCGTCCCGCTGGCGATGATGCGCCCCTGGGCCAGGACGTGCACGGCCTCGCAGAGGTTCATCACGGCCTGCATGACATGCTCGATCATCAGCACGGTGACGCCGCCGTCGCGGATGGCGCGCACCACGGGGACGATGTCGCGGACCTCGGACGGGTTGAGGCCGGCCAGCACCTCGTCCAGCAGCAGCAGCTTCGGCCGCGTCGCCAGCGCCTTGGCGAGCTCCACGCGCTTGCGCCCCGCGACCGTCAGCGCGGCCGCGGGCTTGTCGAGATCCGGCGCCAGGCCGACCTGCTGCGCGACCTGCTCTGCCACCGCGAGCGCATCCGCGCGCTTGCGATGCCGCAGGAAGGCGCCGACGGCGATGTTCTCGCGCACCGACAGTCCCGCGAAGGGCTGCACGATCTGGAAGGTGCGGGCGATGCCGTCGCGCGCCAGCAGATGCGGCGCGCGGCCGGTGATCTCCTCCCCGCGCCACAGCACGCGGCCGCTGGTCGGCTTCTGGAAGCCCGAGACGATGGCGAAGAGCGTCGTCTTCCCCGCGCCGTTCGGCCCGATCAGGCCGGTGACGCTGCCTTCCTTCACCGCGAAGCTCGCGTCGGAAACGGCCAGCAGCCCGCCGAAGCGCATGGACACGGAGTGGACCGACAGGAAGGCGGGATCGGGCTCGATCATCGCGCCCTCCAGCGTCGGATCAGCGTCGGCAGGTCGCGCGGAGGATAACGCACCACCAGGATCAGCAGCACGCCGAAGATGACGAGATCCACGCCCGGGATGCGGCCGACGAGCGACTTCGTGAACTCGCTCAACCCATGCAGCACAATGCCGCCGAAAACCGGGCCGAAGACGGTGCCCGCCCCGCCCACGATCGGCGCCAGCAGTGCCTCCACGCTGATCCAGGTGCCATAGGCGATGTTGGCGTCGAGATAGAGGAAGTACTGGGCGTAGAGCCCGCCCGCCGCCCCGGTAATGGCGGCCGAGATCGCGATCGCCGCGAGCTTCACCCCGAGCGCATCCACGCCGAGGGCGCGCGCAGCGTCCTCGTTCTCCCGCACGGCGACAAGCTGCGCGCCAAGGCGCGAGCGTTCCAGCGCGCGCGTCACCACCAGCGCCGCCGTCACCAGCCCCAGCGTCACCCAGTAGAAGCTCGCCCGCGACGCGAACTGGAAGTTATCGGGACGGACGTCGAGCCTGATCAGCGTCCCAGCCGCGCCGCCCGTGAACTCCGCGGCATTGGCCAGCACGCGCAGCACCTCGGCGAAGGCGAGCGTGACGAGTGCGAAGTAGCTGCCGCGCAGGCCGGAGCGGAAGGAGAGGAACCCGATGACGACGCCGACCACGCCAGCCGCTGCGATGCCGAGGGCGAAGCAGAGATAGGGGTTGATTCCGTAGCGCGCCTGCAGGATGGCCGTCGCATAGGCGGCCGTGCCGAAGAACGCCGCGTGGCCGAAGCTGTACTGCCCGCCATAGCCGCCCAGGATGTTCCAGCCCTGCGCGGCCAGGCAGATCACCAGCGAGACGATGGCGAAGTTCAGCACCGTGCCGGCGCTGACGAAGACCGGCAGCAGCGCGGCAATCGCGGCGAAAGCCAGGATGGGCATAAGATCGCGGGCAGTCACGCCTTCGCCCCGAACAGGCCCGTGGGCCGGAACAGCAGCACCGCGATGAAGATGACATAGATGCCGAGTTGCCCGAGGCTGTCGCCGAAATAGAGGCCCGACAGGCTTTCGACCACGCCGATCACCAGGCCGCCCAGCAGCGCGCCGGGCACGCTGCCCATGCCCCCCAGCACCACGATGGTGAAGGCCACCAGCACGAAGGCGTTCCCGACGCGCGGATTGACGTAGAAGAAGGGCAGCAGCAGGCAGGCCGCGACCGCCAGGCACGCCGCGCCGATGCCGAAGGTCACGGCGTAGACGTGGTTGACATCGATGCCGACCAGCGCCGAGCCCGTGCGTTCCTTCGCCACCGCCCGGATCGCGCGGCCGGTGTCGGTCATGCCCAGCAGTACGAAGAGTACGACCGCCACCACGCAGGCCGCGCCGAAGCCGACCACGCGCGGGAAACTCAGCAGCATCGGCCCGAGCTCGATCACTTCCATGGCGTAGGGCACCTGCACCGACAGCGTGTCGGAGCGGAAGATCGCCAGCATCAGGTTCTCGATGACGATCGAAAGCCCCAGCGTCACCAGCAGGATGTTCGAATCCTGCCCGCGGCTTGCGGGGTTGATGACCAGGCGCTGAACGCCGTAGCCCACGGCGAAGAACAGCGGCACCAGCGGGACGATGGCGATGTAGGGATCGAGCCCGAAGACCTTCCACGCGACGAAGGCGGCATACATCGCCAGCGTCAGCAGCGCGCCATGGGCGAAGTTGATGATGTGGAGCACGCCATAGACCAGCGTCAGCCCCAGCGCGACCAGCCCGTAGACCGCGCCGGTCAGGAGGCCGTTGAGAACGGCCTCGCCGACGATCTCAGGCGGGAAGGATCGCAAGACCTACAGCGCGGGCCACGGGAAGATCGGCCGAGCATCCGCGAAGGCGTCGGGGAAGATCACCTTGATGTCGTTGTCCTGCACCTGCGTGTTCACCGCCGCCGCCGCCATGTTCTGGCCGTTCTCGAAGCGCGTCGGGCCATAGGGCATGACGTGGCGCGTGAAGTTGCCGTCGGTCTTGCCCAGCGCCTCGATCACCGCGCCGCGGTCGGCGCGGCCGGCACGCTCCAGCGCATCGGCCATCAGCATCACGGCGGAGTAGTTCATCGGCACGTTGTAGAGCCAGAAGCGGTTCTGCGCCTCCACCGCGCGGCGAAGCTCGGCGGTCTTGGGCTTGCGCGGATCGGCCCAGTGGTTGACGTCCATCACCAGGTTCGCGGCCTGGGGGAATTCGCGCACGAAGCGGAAGTTTGACGCCGCGCCGTTCAGCACGCAGTAGATCGCCTTGGGGCGGATGCGGCGCTGCTGCAGGGTCTGCGACAGCAGCACGAATTCCGCGTAGTAGCTGGACGGGATGATCAGGTCCGGATTGAGCGCGCGGATGCGCAGCGCGATGTTCGACATGTCGCGCGCCGGGGTCGGATGGCTGATCGTCTCCAGGATCTCGAAGCCGCGCGGCGGCAGTTCCTGCGCCATGGTCCGCGCCGCACCGGTGCCGAACAGGCCGTCCTCATGCACCAGCACGACAGTCTTCGCTGGCCGCCCCGCCGCGTTGTTCAGCGCGACCAGGTTGTCCAGCGCGCTCCGCGTCACGCTGCCCGCGCCGGGCGAGAAGCGGAAGGTGTTCTTCAGGCCGCGGCTGACGATCTGGTCGCTGACGCCGACATCCACGATGTAGGGCAGGTCGTAGCGCGACGCCGCCTGGGACGAGGCCAGGCAGATCGGGCTGGCGAAGCCGCCGACGATGCCGACCACGCCCTCGCTGTTCATCCGCTCGACCTCGGCCGTCCCGCCTTCAGGGGTGGAGCGTGCATCGCCGAACACCATCTCGATCCGCGCTCCGCCGATGGAGCGGATGCCGCCGCCGGCGTTGATCTCGTTGATCGCGAGCTCCGCGCCCAAGCGCCCGTATTCGCCGTCCTGCGCCAGCGGACCGGTCACGGGCTGCAGGATGCCGAGCTTGATGGCGGCGGGCTGCGCGCCGGCGATCCCGGGTGCGGCCAGCGCCGCGGCGGCGCCCATCAGCGCGGCGCGACGGCTCAGGGTCGGGGCGGTCATCGGTCGTGGTCTCCCTTGGGGGCCGGCATTCGTTGCGGCAGGCCGTGGCTGTATCTGAACCCGGCCGCGCCGGCAGGCAAGATAGCCCATTCGCCGCCTCACGAGGCACGGAACGAACGCGCGGCCCGCGTTGACGATCGCGCCGCGCCCCCGTAACCCCTTGCCCACCGAAACGGGGGAGGCACCGCATGCGTTCGTTCGAAGGCCAGTTCAGCGACAACCGCCCGATCCGGCGCTCTCCGCAGGAGAAGCGCAAGCTCGTGGCGGAGCTGAGGGAGACGCTGAAGAACCTCAAGCCCAGCGCCGCGCCGGCGACCCGCACCGCGATCGTCGCCCGCATCAAGGAGCTCGAGGCCGAGCTCGCCGCCGGTGCCCCGCCGCCCGCCGCGGAGCCCGGGCCCGGCGCCAGCCCGCGCCGCTACCGCGACCGCGACCGCGGCTGACATCGCGCGCGGACCGGTCGCCCGCCGCCGCCCCCTCCCCCGGGCTGTCGCCACCATGACGCCAGCCGCCACGCCCATCCCGCGCGACGCGCGCCGCGCGCTGGCGGGGATGGGGCTGATGGCGCTGTGCTGCCTGCTCTTCGCCGCCATGGGCGCCTGCTTCCGCGCGGCGATGCTGGAAGGGCTGCCGCCGGCGCTGATGCCCTTCGCGCGCGGCGTCTTCACCACCCTCGTCGTGCTGCCCTTCTTCCTCCGCCGAGGCGGGCTCGACCTGCGCACGCGCGCGCCCGGTGCGCATCTGCTGCGCATCGCGGCGGGGCTGACCGGCTTCTACCTCGGCATGCTCGCGATCCTCTGGATGCCGCTTGCCGACGCGGTTGCGATCATGCATGCACGGCCGCTCTGGGCGCTGCCGCTGGCCTTCCTGATCCTGCATGAGCGCGTGGGCTGGGACCGCGCCATCGCCGCGGCGGTGGGCTTCGCCGGCGTGTTGCTGATCGCCGGCCCGCAGGGCGAGCTCTCGGCCGGGACGCTGGCCGCGGTCGGCGGCGGGATCTGCGGCGCGCTGGTGCTGATCTCGATCCGCATCCTGGCCGCGACCGAGCCGCCGTCGCGCGTCGTCGCGCTTTATGCCGTTGCCTCGGTCGTGGTCTGGGGGCCGATCAGCGCCTTCGTCTGGGTCACGCCGTCGTGGAACGCGATCGGCCTGGTGGTGCTGGGATCGCTGCTGGCGATCGCGGGTGATTTCTGCGCGTCCTGGGCGGCCCGCCGCGCGCCCGTCGGGCTGCTCGCGCCAATCGAATACGTGCAGATCCCGGCGAGCGCCCTGCTCGGCATGGCCTTCTTCGCGGAGACGCCAGGCTGGTCGCTGCTCTGGGGCACGCTGATCATGATCGCCGCCACGCTGTATCTCGCGCGGAGCGCCGGCCGATGAAGGGCGCGGGGATCTTCGCCGCGGGATCCTAGACCACGCCCTGGTGGGGCGTGCAGGCACGGCGCTTGCAGCCCGCGGGGCAGGCCACCCCCGCCCCGGCGCCCCGCGCCGTCTCCTGCCCGCCGGAGAAGCACCCCATGCCCCGTTTCCTCGCACGGCTCGCCTTCGCCGCGTTGCTGCTCGCCCCCTTCGCCGCGGCGGCTCAGGAGCCCGTGCGGATCATCCTGAACTGGCGCATCGAAGGCCCCAACGCGCCCTTCTTCCTGGCCGAGGACCGCGGCTTCTTCCGCGAGGAAGGCCTTGCTGTGCGGCTCGATCCCGGCGAGGGCTCGTCCGCCCCGATCGCGCGCATCGCCGCCGGCACCTACGACGCGGGCTTCGGCGACATCAACACGCTGATCGAGTTCACCGCCCGCCAGGCCGAGCGCCGCGTGGTGGCCGCGATGGTGCTCTACACCCGTCCGCCCATGGCCGTGGTCAGCCTGGCCCGCGCCAACATCCAGCGTCCCCAGGACCTGGTCGGGCGCCGGGTCGGCGCGCCGCAGAACGACACGGGCTTCCGCCTGTTCCCGGCCTTCGCGACGCTGGCCGGCATCGACGCCGCGCGCGTGAACTTCCAGGCCGTCGCGCCCACCCTGCGCGAGACCCTGCTCGTCCGCGGCGACGTGGAGGCGGTGACGGGCTTCGACTCCACGGTCTGGTTCGCGCTGAAGGGGCTCGGCGTCCGGCGCGAGGATGTGCGCTTCATGTACTACGGCGACCACGGGGTCGACGTGCTGTCGAATGCCATCCTGGTCTCGGCCGAGATGGCGGAACGCCGCCCGCAGGTCGCGCAGGCGCTGACGCGCGCCGTCGCGCGGGGCTGGGTGGAGGCGATCCGCGACCCCGCCGGCGCCATCGCCCACATCGCCCGGCGGGAGCGCCTGATCGACCCCGTGCTGGAGCAGGAACGCCTGCAATGGGTGATCGACAACCAGATCGTGACGCCGGAGGCCCGCGCCGACGGAATCGGTCATGTGGACCCCGCCCGGCTTGACCGCGCCATCGATATCGTGACTCAAGGGTTTCAGTTGCCCCGCCGCCCCGCCGCCGCGGAGATCGTCGATCCCCGCTTCCTGCCGGCTGCCGCGCTGCGCCGCCTGAACTGACCCGAAGGGAGAAGCCTCGCATGACCCTCGCCCGCCGCACGATCCTCGCAGCCGGCGCCGCCGGCCTCGCGCTGCCGACGATCCGCACCGCCCAGGCGCAGACCGCCATCCGCTTCAGCCTGGACTGGGCGCTGCAGGGCAACCACGGCATGTGGTCGCTGGCCGAGGACCGCGGCATCTACCGCCAGAACCAGCTCGCCGTGCGCATGGACCGCGGCTTCGGCTCGGGTGATGCGCTGATCAAGGTGGGGTCGGGCGCCTATGACCTGGGCTTTGCCGATTTCTCCGGCGCGGTGAAGTTCAACGCGGAGAACCCGCAGAACCGCCTGGTGATGATCTACCCCGTCTTCGACCGCACGGCGGCGGCGATCGTGACGCTGCGCGGGCGCGGCATCGAGAAGCCGCAGGACGTCGCGGGCAAGACGCTTGGTGCGCCGGAAGGCGAAGGCTCGCGCCTGCTCTTCCCGGCCTTCGCGCGCGTCGCGGGGATCAATACCGGCTCGGTGCGCTGGACCTCGATGGCGGCCAATCTGCGCGACACCATGCTGCGCACCGGCCAGGTGGATGCCGTCACGGGCTTCCTCTTCACCGTGCATTTCAACCTGGTCGGCCTCGGCATCCCCGAGGAGCAGATCCTGTCCTGGCCCTATGCCGAGCACGGCCTGGACCTCTACGGCTCCGGCGTGTTCTGCCGGGCGGATTGGCTCGAGCGGAACCAGGAGACGGCATCCCGCTTCGTGAAGTCCTCGGTGGAGGGCCTCAAGCTGCTGCTGGCCGACGTGCCCGGCGGCATGGCCTCGCTGAAGCGCCGCGAGCCGCTCTTCGACGAGGCGCTGGAGGCGCGCCGCTTCGCCATGACGCGCGACCGCTCCATCATCACGCCGAACACGCGGGCGAACGGGCTGGGCTATCTCGACATGGCGCGTGCGCAGCAACTGGTGACGGTGAACGCCGAGGCGCTGGGCGTCGCCAACCCGCCGAGCGCCGAGAGCATGTTCACTGACCGCTATCTCCCGCCGGCGAGCGAGCGGCGGCTGTAAGGGGCGGGCGTCCTTTTCCCTCCTGACTTTCCCTCCCCCGCTCCAACGCCTCCCTCCCCCGCTAGCGGGGGAGGGATGGGGTGGGGGTGCTTCGTCACGCGCATCCCTTATTCTGGCACCCCCACCCTGACCCTCCTCCGCCTGCGGGGGAGGGAACCGGAGCCCGCATGACCAAGCTCCTTCTCACCGGCGCCCGCGTCCTTTCCGCCGACGCGCTGTCGGCGCCTTTCGCAGACCTCCTCGTCGAGGACGGCCGCATTGCCGCTATCCTGCCGCCCGGCACGCAGGTCGCAGACGCCCAGACCCACGACGCATCGAACCGCCTGGTCATCCCGGGCCTGGTCAACGGCCACACCCATGGCCATGGCGGCCTCGCCAAGGGCTCGGGCGACAAATGGGACCTGGCGCTCCTGCTCGCCCACGCGCCCTGGGTGGGCGGGGGCCGCAACCTCCGTGACAAGTACCTCTCGACCGCGCTGAACGCCGTCGAGAACCTCAGGAAGGGCTGCACCGCCGTCTTCGACATGCCGGCCGAATTCCCCGCGCCGACCGTCGAGGGCCTGGACGCGATGGCGGACGCCTATGCCGCCGTCGGGCTGCGCGCGGTGCTCGCGCCGATGGTCGCCGACCTCACCTTCTTCCAGGCGACCCCCGGCCTGCTGGAGGCCCTGCCCGAGGAACACCGCACCCGCGCTGCAGGCCTGCGCATGGCGCCCGCCGCCGACACCCTGGCCGCGATCGGCACCGCCGCGCAGTCCTGGTCGCATGGCCGGCGCAACATCCGCCTGGGCTGCGCGCCGACCATCCCGCTGCACGGTACGGAGGAGTTTCTCCAGCGCTGCCGCGCGCTTTCGGCGCAGTACGGGCTGCCGATGCAGACGCACGTCTCCGAAGCCCGCTACCAGAACGCGGGCGGTGAGATCCGCTATGGCGGCGCGACGCTGCTGGAATACATGGACCGCATCGGCCTGGTCGGGCGCTGGTTCAGCGTCGCGCATGGCGTCTGGCTGACGCGCTCCGACCTCGAGCTGCTGGCGAAGCGCGGCGGGAGCCTCTCGCACAACCCCGGCGCCAATATGCGGCTCGCTTCCGGCATCGCCCCGGTGCGCGAGGCGATCCGCGCGGGCGTGACGGTCGGCATCGGCACCGACGGCTCCTCCTCCTCCGACAACCAGAACATGTTCGAGGCGATGCGCCTCGCTGCCTTCGCCTCCCGCCTGTGGGAGGATGCCGAGGAGGCCGAGTGGCTCGGCACGGCGGAGACGGTCAGGCTCGCGACGGCGGGGTCGTCGCGCATCGTCGGCCATGACGAGGGCGGCGTGATCGCGCCGGGCAAGGCGGCGGACCTCGTGCTGCTCGACCTCCGGCACATCAACTGGATGCCGTTCAACGACGCCGCCAACCAGCTGGTCTGGACCGAGGATGGCAGCGCGGTGACCGACGTCATGATCGCCGGCGCCTGGAAGCTGCGCGACCGCGTCGTGCTCGGCCTGGACGAGGCGAAGCTGGCCGCGGAGGCGCAGGAAGCCGCCGATCGCCTGCGCGGCGCGAATGCCGAGGTGAAGGCCTGGTGCGAGGCCGTCGCACCGCATGTCGCCTGCCATTGCCGCGCGCTGGCGAAGGGCTGGACGCGAAGCAAGCGGCTGCTGAAGGCCGAATAGCTCCTACCTCCCCCGCCCAGGATCTCCCGCCCCCGCCAGCGGGGGAGGGACGGGGCGGGGGCAGCGCACCCCATCGTCGTTGCCGGAACCACCGCATGACCGAAACCCTCGCCGACCTCCTCATCACCGGCGGCACCGTCGTCAACGAAAGCGCGCGCTTTCCCGCCGACGTCGCGATCAGAGACGGCGTCATCGCCTTCGTCGGCCACCCCGCCTTCGCGCCCAGGGCGCGCGAAACCCTCGACGCGAAAGGCCGCCTCGTCATCCCCGGCGCGATCGACGTGCACACGCATATCCGCGAGCCGGGCATGACCCACAAGGAGGACTGGACCACCGGCACCCGCGCCGCGGCGGCGGGCGGCGTCACCACCGTCTTCGACATGCCGAACACCGAACCCGCGATCGCATCGGTGGAGGCGCTCGATCGGAAGAAGGACGCCGCTGCGCGCCAGGCGCATGTGAATTACGGGCTCTACGGCATCCTGGACGAACGCTCGCTCGATCATCTCCCGGCGCTGGCGGAGGCCGGCGTCATCGGCTTCAAGCTCTTCTACGGCAACACCACCGGCAACAACCCCGCCCCCAACGATGGCGCCGTACTGGAAGGCTTCGAGGTCCTGGCCGAGCTCGGGCTCCGCTGCTCGATCCATGCCGAGAACTCGCCGATGCTGTTCTGGCGGGAGAACCGGATGAAGGCCGCGGGCCGCGACGACGCCTTCGCGCATCTCTCGGCGCGCGCGGACATCGTGGCGCTCGAATCCCTCAACCGCTGCATCGTGCTGAGCGAGTGGACCGGCGCGCGCATCCACATCGTCCACGAATCCTGCATGCGCTCGATCCCCGTCATCCGCGACGCCAAGGCGCGCGGCGTCCCGATGACGGTCGAGACCTGCCCGCAATACGTGCTGATCGCCGCGGAGGACCTCATCGGCGACAGGGCGCGCATCGCCCGGCTCAACCCGCCAATCCGGGAGGGGCGCCAGCGCGAGCCGATCCTGCAGGCACTCCTCGACGGAACCATCGATATCCTCGGCACCGACCACGCCCCGCATGCGATGGAGGAGAAGCAGCACGCGAGCTTCTGGGACAATGCCTGCGGCTTCCCCGGCGTCGAGACCTCGATGCGGCTGATGCTGACCTTCGCACACGAAGGCCGGATGAGCGTCGAGCAGTATGTCCGCATGGCCTCCGCCGCGCCGGCCAGGGCCTTCGGGCTTTATCCGAGGAAAGGCGTCATCCAGCCCGGCGCCGATGCCGACATCGCCATCGTGGACCCCGCGCAGCGCAAGGTGATCCGCGGCGCCGAACTGCACAGCGAACGCTCTCGCTTCACCCCCTTCGATGGGATGGAGACCGTCGGCGGCCCGGTCGCGACCATCGTGCGTGGCCGCGTGGTGATGCGCGACGGTCAGGTGCTGGACGCCCCGGGCTGGGGCCGGATGGAACGGCCGCAGATGCCGAAGGGCGAGCCGCGGAACCCGGCCACCACCACCAAAGCGATCCTGCAGCGCGACGCCCGTCCCTGGTGAGGTTTCGCAACACCGGCAAAGGGTGATTTCGCGGCCGCATGACACTATCATGGCAGCAACCGTCGCCGCCGGAGTGTCCGTCATGTCGATCAGCCGCCGTTCCGTCCTTGCCGCCGCCGCGCTCGCCCCCGTCGCGGCGCAGGCGCAGCAGGCCGCGACACCGCCTGCCCGCGAGGCACACCCGATGCCCGCCAAGGGCCGCCGCGCCTGGGCCGCGCAGGTCCCGCAGATCCGCATCGGCATCCTCGGCGGCGAGAACGAGTCCGACCGCATGGGCCGCTACGGCGCCTATGGCCGCCTGATGGAGGAGACCTTCGAGGTTCCGGTCCGCCTCTTCCAGGCCAGCGACTATTCCGGCGTGGTGCAGGCCTTCGCCGGCCGCCACATCGAGCTCGCCTCAATGTCGCCCGCCGCCTATGCCGCGGCCTGGGTCGAATCGAACGGCAACGTGGAGCCCTTCCTGGTCACGCAGGAGGCGGACGGCAGCACCAGCTATGTCGCGGTGATGTTCACCCGCGCGGATTCCGGGATCACCAGCCTCGAGCAGATGCGCGGCAAGTCCATGGGCTGGGCGGATCCGAACAGCGCGTCGGGCTACCTCATCCCGCGCGCGGCGCTGCGCCAGCAGGGGATCAACCCCGACCAGTATTTCGGCCGCTCCGGCTTCGCCGGCGGGCATGAGCAGGCGATCGTCGCGGTGCTCGGGCGGCAATACGATGCCGGCGTCACCTGGGCGTCGGGCATCGGCGATCCCGCCGAGGGCTTCAGCCGCGGCATGCTGCGCGCGACGGCCGAGAAGGGCCTGCTCAACATGCGCGACCTCCGGCTGATCTGGCAGTCCGGGCCGATCCAGAACGGCCCGCTGGTGGTGCGCAAGGACACGCCGGCGGAGTTCAAGGCCGACATGACCGCCTTCCACCTGGCGCTGCCGACCAGCCACCCCGACATCCACCGCGCGGTGGAGCGCGGCACGACGATCGGCTGGGTGCCGACGAAGCACGAGGATTACGAGCTCTTCGTGCAGATGCGCCGCGAGGAAGCCCAGCAGCGCCGCCAGCGGAACTAGCGGCGCTCAGCGTCCCACCAGCGCCTTTGCGTCCTCGATGGTCGGTGCGATCGGGATCAGGCTGTCGAGGCAAGCGGTCTCGAAGACCTGCCTGCAATCGGGATGCACGGCCGCGATCGCCAGGCGCCTGCCGCGCTTCTTCGTCGCGCGCGACGCCGACAGCAGCATGCGGATTCCGAGCGAGCCGCAGAACGGCACCTCCGCCATGTCGAGGATGACACCGCCCGGCGCGGCTTCCACCTGCGCCCTGAACTCGTTCTCCAGCTTCACCACCGCGGCGAAGTCGAGGAAGCCCGACGGTGCGATCACGCGCACCCCGTCGGGGAGATCGGTCACCCGCATGGACCCTCCGCGGCGGGCGTCCCGATCCGTGCCCGCAACAATCCCGCATCAAAGCGCGGCGGAAGGGCTTGTCAATCCACCGTCGCGCCGGCGTCGCGCACGATCTGTGCCCAGCGCGCGACGTCGCGTTCCTGCACCGCGCGGAACTCCTGCGGCGTGCGCACCGACGGCGGGTCGATACCCTGGGTCCGCACCAGCCACTCGCGGAATTCCGGCTCGTTGACGATCCTGACGATCTCCTCGTTCAGGCGGCGCACGATCGGTTCCGGCAGGCCGGGCGGGCCGAAGACGCCGTACCAGGTTGTGCTCTCGAAATCCGGCAGGCCGCAGGCCTCGGCGACCGTCGGCACCTCGGGCAGCGCCGCCACGCGGCTGCGCGTGGTGACCGCAAGGCCCCTCGCCTGTCCCTGCTGGATCATGCCCATCGCCGGCCCGACCTGGTTGAAGAAGAAGTCGGTGTCGCCGCCGAGCAGCGAGGTCACCGCGCCGCCCTGCCCGTTATAGGGGACGTGCTGCACCTCGATCCCCGCCCGACGCGCGAACAGCGCGCCGGCAAGGTGGGTGGAGGCGCCGTTGCCGGTGGAGGCGTAGTTGAGCGCGCCCGGCCGCGCGCGGGCCGCGGCGATCACGTCCTGGCAGGACCGGAACTGCGGGCGCTTCTCGATCGAGGTGGTGAGGATGTTCGGCACGTCGCCGAGATGCGCGATGGGCGTGAAATCGCGCAGCACGTCGAAGGGCAGGCGCCGGTAGAGCGTCTGGTTGATGGCATGTGTGCCGGCGGTCGCGAACAGGATCGTGTAGCCGTCGGGCCTGGCCTTCGCGACGGCATCCGAGGCGATGTTGCCGCCGGCGCCCACGCGGTTGTTCACCACCACGGGCTGCCCGAGCGCGCGCGACAGCGGGGCCGCCAGCCGGCGCTGGTAGATGTCCACCCCCGACCCGTTCGGGAAGCCCGCGAGGAACTCTATGGGCCGGGACGGCCACGGGGCTTCCTGGGCGCGCACGGGCAGCGCGGCAGCGAGCAGCAGCGGCAACACAAGCAGGCGGCGCGTCAGGGGCATCGGTCGGTCACTCCGGCGGTTGCCCCGAATTGAGGGCGTCGCCCGATCCGAGGCAACCCCCGTCGCGCGGCGTGCCAACACGGACTAGGCTCGGGCCATGACCCGCAACGACATCGCGCCCCGCCTCGCCCGCGGCGGGAAGTCCATCTACGGCGCCCCGCTCGGCATCCTCATGCTGGAGGCGCGCTTCCCGCGCATCGCCGGCGACATGGGCAATGGCGAGACCTGGCCGTTCCCCGTCCTGTTCCGCGTCGTCCGCGGCGCGAGCCCGGAGCGGGTGGTGCTGAACGGTGCCGCGGGCCTGCTGCCCGACTTCGTCGACGCCGCGCGCGACCTGGTGGATCTCGGCGCCGACGCCATCACGACGAACTGCGGCTTCCTGACCCTGTTCCAGGCCGAGCTCGCCGCGGCGGTGAGGGTGCCGGTCGCGACCTCATCCCTGCTGCAGGTGCCCTGGGTGCAGGCGATGCTGCCGCCGGGCCAGCGGGTCGGCGTGGTCACGGTCAGCAAGTCGAGCCTGACGCCCGCGCATCTCGATGCCATCGGCGTCCCCCGCGACATCCCGGTCGAGGGCACGGAGGATGGCCGGGAATTCTTCCGCGTCCTGATCAGGGCCGAGGCGCAGGACATGGACGTGGCGCTGGCCGAGCAGGACATCCTGGACGCCGGGAGGCGGCTTGTCGCGCGTCACCCCGACATAGGCGCGATCGTGCTGGAATGCACCAACATGCCGCCCTACGCCGCCGCGCTGCGCGACGAGCTCGGCCTGCCGGTCTACGACATCTACTCCATGATCACCTGGTTCCACGCGGGGCTTCGGCCGCGGCGGTTCTGACGGGCCGGCCCGCCCCCGGCCTTCACCGCCGCGCCAGGCGCCCCAGCATCGCCGCCAGCCCGGTGTCGCGCGGCATCTCCTCGAGGTCGAGCACATGCACCCGCGTCGGCTCGGCCTCCGCCACGCCCGGCGCAGCGTTGTCCAGCGCGGCGCTGACGGCGTCCCGCAGTGCGGCGAATTCACCGGCCGATCGCGCGCGCTGCGCGGCGAGCGCGACGATCGCGCCGACGGCGCTGGCCAGCGGCGGCGTCAGCCGGGGATCGCGACGCGACATCATCTCGGCGGGGGCGAGGCGGGGAGAACCGGTACGGGGCATGTCAGCGAGTATCCTTCGCGCACGGGGGAGCCGCCCGCGAACACCTGACACCTCCGGAGGTTAACGAGAGGTAAACGGCTTGGCCCGCCGGAAGGCCTTTGGAACGAAAGTGGTTAACGCCCGCCAAGCCCCCGGACGGCGCCCATGAAAAAACCCCGGCCGTCTCCGACCGGGGTTCCCATCCGTCGCTCCCTGGGGCGCGCGGCTCTACTTGATGGTGACGGCCTGGCGGCCGCGCTGGCCGTCACGGACGTCGAGCGCCACCTTCTCGCCCTGCTGCACGTCCTGCTTTCCGGCGCGCTGCAGAACGGAGGAGTGCAGGAACACGTCCTGGCCGCCATCGTCCGGGGTCACGAAGCCGAAACCGCGGACCTGGTCGAACCACTTCACGGTGCCGGAGACAGCGTAGGTCGGGCCGCCCTCGTCGCGGTTGAAGTCGCGCCGGGGGGGACGGTCGCCGAAGCCGCCGCCGCGCGGGGCGCCGAAGCCGCCGCCGGGCGGACCGCCGAAGCCGCCGCCGCGCGGGGCGCCGAAGCCGCCACCGCCACCACCGAAGTCACGGCGCGGGGGACGATCGCCGAAGCCGCCGCCGCCGAAGTCGCGACGCGGGGGACGGTCGCCGAAGCCGCCGCCGCCGCCGAAGTCACGGCGCGGGGGACGGTCGCCGAAGCCGCCGCGGGGCGCGCCGGCGCCACCGCCAGGGCCCTTCGTGATCCCGTGGATGCGGGTGACGAGGCGCCGGCCCTGCCGGTCGGTGCCGATCTCGCAATTCAGCTTGTCGCCGGTCTCCGGCGGCTCGATGCCGGCCTCGGTCAGCGCGGAAGCGTGGAAGAAGACGTCCTGGCCATCCGGCCCGAGGACAAAACCGAAGCCCTTCCGGGCATTGTACCACTTGACCTCGGCCTCAATCGGGCCTTCGCCACCCTGCTCATTGTCGGGAAACACGATCTGTATCTATCCGTAATTATCGACACGACCGCGCACGATGCAGGGCCGCCACTTCTGACCATGGCACCGGCGCGCCTTGAACGCCAGCAAAAACGATGTCACGCGAATCGGGCAGGGGTGAACGGGTCAACAGGTATCTCGGGTGCGCCGCCCGTCAGCATCGCCGCCACCAGCCGCGCCGTCCGCGGCCCCGCCACCAGCCCGACATGGCCATGCCCGAAGGCCAGCAGCACGTCGGGGCTGGCGGCCGCCGGCCCGATGCAGGGCAGCCCATCCGGCATCGAAGGCCGGTGCCCCATCCAGAACCTCACGCGTTCCGCCGGCAGGTCGCGCGGCAGGTTCGGGAAGCTCCGCAGCAGGTGGTCGCGCAGGATCCCGGCCCGCTTCCAGTTCGGCGCGGCGTCCAGCCCCGCGATCTCCACCTGGCCGGCGCATCGCAGCCCCCGGTCGGTCCAGGTGATGGACATCTTGCCGTCGTAGGGCATCAGCGGCGTGCGCGGCCCGGTCGGGCTGTCCAGCACCATCGCGTGGTAGCCGCGCTCCGTCTCCAGCGGCACGTCGGAACCCGCCTGTGAGGCCAGCTTCCTCGAATAAGCGCCGGCGCAGATCACCGCCTTGTCCGCCGCGACCTCCCCGCCATCCGTCAGCACGGCGCGCAGCCGCCCGCCCTCGATCCGGAAGCCCATGGCCTTCGCGCGCTTCAGCGCCGCCCCCTCGGCCACGGCCTGCGCCACCAGCGCCGCGACATAGGCGCCGGGATCGCGGCAATGCCCACCCTCCTCCACCAGCACGCCGAAGCCGTAGCGGCGATCGAGCTCCGGCTCCTTCTGCCGCATCTCGTCGGGGCCGAGCTCGATCCACTCGATGCCGACCTGGCGGCGGACGCGCCAGGCCATCGCCTCGGCCTCGAACTGCGCGCGGTCCTCATAGACATACATCAGGCCGTTGCGCTCGATCAGACGATCCACGCCGGCCCGCGCCGCGAGGTCCTTGTGCAGCGCCGGCGCGCCGGCCAGCAGCGGCCGGATCGCCTGCGCGATGCGCAGCACCTTCGGCTCCGTCCAGCCCGCCAGCAGGTACTTCACCAGCCAGGGCGCCACCTTCGGGAAATAGGACCAGCGAATCGCGAGCGGCCCGAGCGGGTCCATCAGGAACCGCGGCACCTTCTTCCACAGCCCGGGCACGGACGGCGGGATGACCGACATCGGGCTCAGCCAGCAGCCGTTGCCGTAGGACGCGGCCTGCTCGCCCCCGGGATCGCCGGGCTCCAGGATCGTGACGCGAAAGCCCGCCGACAGGGCCTCCAGCGCGGTCGCCGCGCCGACGATGCCGGCGCCGATCACCACCACATGGCTCATCGGGGCTTGCCTGCTGTAAGGAGAGCCGCCGCCGGCGGATCGGGGATGACGGGAATGGACACGCAGGCCCTCATGCGAAGCAGATGCTGGACTCCAGGGCCTGCTGCACCGCGCGAGGCTGCGCCAGCCCGGCAGCCCCGACCGCGGCGTGCTGACGACCCGGCTCGAAGCCATCTTCGAGGAGATCGCCCGGCACATAAAGCCTGCCCTCGCGATCGAGATCGGCACGCATGAGGCCGCCTGGTCCCGCCGCCTGCGCGCCGTGCTGCCCGACACGCGCTGCCTCGCCTTCGAGGCCAATCCCGCCGTCGCCGCCCGAGCGCTGACCTGCCACGCCGACTATCGAGCGCCGCGCATCTCCCGCCCGGGATCGCCACCCGCCAGCAGCGACACATGCGCCGAGACCACGCGCCAGCCCTCCGGCAGGCGCGCCATGATCTTGGTCTCGCGCCCGATCAGCCCGGTGCCGACGCGCTCGTATTCCAGATGCGTCGCCGCGAAATCGCTGCCGAAGGCGACGATGTGCACCCGGCGCTGCACGCGCTGCGCATAGGCCTTGACGCTCGACCGGAACGCCCTGATCGCGTCATGGCCATACAGGATCTCCGTGATGCCGAAGCGCACGGTGCGCGGATCGGCCCAGAAGATGGCGTCGAGCTCCTCCGCCCGGCTCGCCATCAGCGCGGCCTCGTAGCGGTCGAAGACGGCGCGGACCTCCGCCAGCACCGCGGGATCGTCGAGTTCCACACGCACCCCCTGTCGGACGCCGCGCAGACTGCCCTGCCGCGACGCGGCTGCGAAGAGCGGCGGCCATGCCGCGGCCACGATCGCGTCTCGATCCCGGCATGGGGGATGGTGCAGGATGCCGCGCGATGATCCCGCCGCGCCGCCTCGCCGTCCTCCTCGCGCTGATGGCACTGGCCTTCCCGGCCGTCGCCCAGCCCCGCCAGACCCTGCCGTCCACCAAGCCCCAGGCCGCCATGCCGGTGCCGGCGGATATCCCGGGCCCGGCCTGCCTGCCTTCCCACCGCCAGGTCTTCACCGACGCCGTCGCCACCGCCCGCCGCCACGTCACCGCAGCCCTGGTCGTGCTGCGCGACCAGCCCGACCACCCCGAGGTGCAGCGCTGGTTCGGCAACGCCCCGCGGGACGAGGTGCGGGGACGGCTGAAGATGGTCGCGGCCTGGTTCATCGAGCAGCAGGTCCAGCGCCTGGAATGCAACGACCCGCCGGCCTGCAAGGACAGCCGCATGGCCTATGCCGCGGCCGGACGGGGGCTGCTCGGCCTCTGCCCCGCCTTCTTCCGCGCCAGCCTGACCGGCTTCGATTCGCGCTGGGGCATCCTGGTGCACGAGGTCTCGCACCTCGTCGCAGGCACGCGCGACCATGCCTATGGCCGCCGCGCCGCCCTGGCGCTGGCCACGAACGAGCCCGGCCGCGCCGCGGAGAACGCCGACAACTACGAGTACTTCGTGGAGACGCTGGCCTCGCGTTAGGCGCGCCTGACTGTGTTCGCCAGGATGCGGGTCAAGTTTTTTGCGTGGGCCGACGGCTAATACCCTCACTGCGCCCAGCCGGGGCGCGCATAGTTGGGGTTATCGCAGTCAGGACGGTCGGGGTTAATTCGCGCAGCGCGCGCTTTCTCACTTCACGCAATGCTGATCGCCGTGGTATACAATAGTCCGTGAGCGCCGGACCGGGGGGACCGGCAAGGGCGCCCGCTCCTTCGGACCCAGGAACAGCACCATGCTCGACGCCACGATGCCTGCTGGCGAGACCTACGCCAGGCTCGTCCCGCATCACGGCTTCCTCTTCGCGACGGGGATCGAGAACAGCGCGCCGACGATCGAGGCCGGCCGCATCCGGCGCGACCAGCTGGCCGAATGCGGTCACTACGACCGCTGGCGCGAGGATTTCGCCCTGGTGAAGGAGCTGGGCTGCGACGCGCTCCGCTACGGCCCGCAGCTGCACACCGCCTTCCGCGCCCCCGGCCTGTACGATTTCGGCTTCGCCGAGGAAGGCTTCGCCGAGCTCCGGCGCCTGAACATCCGCCCGATCGTCGATCTCTGTCATTTCGGCGTACCGGACTGGATTGGCGATTTCCAGAACCCGGACTTCCCCGAGCTGTTCGCGGACTACGCCCAGGCCTTCGCCGCGCGCTTCCCCTGGGTGCAGCTCTACACCCCGGTGAACGAGATGTTCATCACCGCCGTCTTCTCCGCGAAATACGGCTGGTGGAACGAGCAGCGCCACGACGACCGCAGCTACGTCACCGCGATCCGCAACATCGTGCGCGCCAATGTGCTCGCGATGCGCGCCATCCTGCGCATCCGCCCCGACGCCATCTTCATCCAGTCGGAGTCGACCGAGGCCTTCCATGCGGAGTGCCCCGCCGCCCTGCCGCATGCCGAGTTCCGCAACGCCGAGCGCTTCCTGACGCTCGACCTTAACTACGGGCGGCGCGTGGACAGCCTGATGTACGAGTTCCTGATGGACAACGGCCTGACGCGCGAGGACTACCACTTCTTCCTGAAGGAGGCGCCGGCGCTGAAGCGCCACTGCGTCATGGGCAATGACTGGTACCAGACCAACGAGCACCTCCTCAACAAGGACGGCCATGGCCGCTGGGCCGGCGAGGTCTTCGGCTACGACACCGTCACCCGCGACTACCACGCGCGCTACGGCCTGCCGGTGATGCACACCGAGACCAACCTGGATGAAGGCCCGCGCGGGGACGAGGCCGAGCATTGGCTCTGGAAGCAGTGGTCGGGGATCCTGCGCCTGCGCCGCGACGGCGTGCCGGTGCTCGGCTTCACCTGGTACTCGCTGTGCGACCAGGTGGACTGGAACCATGCGCTGCGGGTGCAGCGGGGCGACGTGAACCCCCGCGGCCTCTATGACCTCGACCGCAAGCCGCGGCGCGCAGGAATCGCCTACAAGCGGCTAATCGAATCCTGGCGCGAGGTCCTGCCGACCCAGTCCTGGTGCCTGCAGGTGCCGCTCGCGGCCTGAAGCCTTCCTTCGCCATGCTTCGCCCTCCCCCGCTTTCGCGGGGGAGGGCCGAGGTCGGGGCGATGACCTCCCCGCCTAGAGGATGAAGTCGGACGCCGTCAGGCCCGTCAACCCCTCGACGAAGATGACGAAGTCGGCGTTGAGGTCGCCATAGATCGCGGTGCCGGTCAGCGAGCCCTCGGTATCCTCCTTGATCCACACGTCGCCGGCCGAGCCGAACATCGCACCCGTGCCGGTGAAGCCGAAGGCCTGGTTGCCGGCGACGGTGCTGTTGGCGTCCATGGGCGAGAGATTGATCCGGTCCACCCCCTTCTCGAAGTCCTTGATCACGTCCATGCCGAAGGCGTTGCTGTCGGCGATCGAGGTGTAGCTGAAGTAGTCCACCCCAGCCCCGCCCCAGAGGTGATCCCAGCCCGCGCTGCCATAGATCATGTCGTTGCCGTCGTTGCCGTACACGGTATCGTCGCCCGTGCCGCCCGAGACGGTGTCGTTGCCGGTGCCGCCCTGCACCTCGTCGTTGCCGGCGTCGCCGACCACCACGTCATTGCCGTCGTTGCCGTAGACCTTGTCGTTGCCGTAGAGGAAGTCGTTCCCGGCGGCGCCCTGGACGTAGTCGTTCCCGGTCCCGGCATAGACCCAGTCATTGCCGCTGCCCGCATGGAGGCTGTCGTTGCCGCCGGCGCCGGTCAGCACGTCGTTGCCGTCCATCCCCTTCAGCGTGTCGTTGCCCGCCAGGCCGGTGATCCCGTTCGCGAGCTCGTTGCCGACGCCGAAGCGGCCCGCGGCGCCGGTGGTGAAGGTCAGGTTCTCGACATTGGCGCCGATCGTGTAGCTCGTCATCGCCACGCGCGCCGTGTCGATGCCGGCGCCCGCGCCCTCCACGATGGTGTCGTTGTCCACCAGGACATAGGTGTCGTCGCCGGCGCCGCCCTGCAGCGTATCGGAGCCGTAGTCGCCCTGCCGCGTGTCGTTGCCGATCTCGCCGAAGAGCCGGTCATGCCCGGCCCCGCCCTGCACCAGGTCATTGCCGGCGTCGCCATGCAGCGTGTCGTTGCCGTCGTCGCCGCGCACGGTGTCGCGGTCATTGCCGCCATAGACCAGGTCGTTGCCGCTGCCGCCCTTGACCACGTCATTGCCGGCCGCCCCGCTGACCGTGTCCGCGCCGCCGGCGCCGTCCAGGTTGTCGTTGCCGTTCTGGCCGTAGACCTTGTCGTCGCCCGACCAGGCGATGACGGTGTCGTTGCCGTCGCCGGCCCAGACCGTGTCGTTGCGGTCGGACAGCTCAATCCTGTTCGAGAGCGTGTTGCCGGCGATGTAGGCCCCATTGCCCGCCCCGGCCGCGCCCTCGTAGGTGCCGTTCGTGTCGTCCCAGTTCACGCCGACCAGGGCTGAGGTGAAGATCTTCGTCACGGCGAGGTTCTCGACGAAGGCCGACATCGTGTGGGAGGCGTTGCTGTTCATCGCGATCAGGACGGTGTCGATGCCGCCGCCCTGCGCGTTGTCGTCCTCGATGATGGTGACGGCGTGGTCCTCGCCGCCGAGGATGTAGGTGTCGTTGCCCGCGCCGCCATGCAGGACCGCCGTCGCGTCGTAGATGTCCATCGTGTCGTTGCCGGCGCCCGCATAGACGATCGAGCTGCCGACCGACATGTCGCCGGGATTGCTGATGAGGCTGCCGAGGTTGGCCGCCGTGAAGTAGTCGTTGCCGTCGCCGAGATAGGCCGTGGTGTTGCCCTGCGCGGCCCAGACGACGTCGTTGCCGCCATAGGTCTGCACGATGACGTCCTCGTCATAGGCCTGGCCCTCAAAGACGTCGTTCTCGTCCTTGTCGCTGTTGACGTTGATGCTGACAGTCTCGGGGTTTCTCCGTTTCGATCGCCTGTGCGCCCGTTGCGCACCGCGTTGACAGGGTTATCGGGCAGCGACATGTCCGCCTGACTTCGCGGCGTGTTTCCGTTGCTTCGCCGCCCGACTGCGCCTGGCTACACTGTTTCGGCCGGTTGCCGCGCCGGGCCCGCGGCGTCGCGCCCCGGCGTCCCGGAACGCGAAAGCCCTCCTCCGCGTGGGCGGAGGAGGGCTCTTCGATCGGCGCGCCGGCAGGCGGCGATCGCCTGCCGCTGGCCGCGTCAGAGCATGAAGTCGTTCGCGGTCAGGCCGAAGACGCCCTGCACGTAGATCGAGAGGTCCGCCACGGCATCGCCGTTGAGGTCGCCATACACGAAGCTTCCGGCCACCCCGTCCTGCACCCAGAGATCGCCGGCGCTCTTGAACATCGCGCCCGTGCCGGTGAAGGAGAAGCCGTCATTGCCGGTGCCGTTGGTCGTGTTGGCGTCGATCATGGACAGGTCGATCTTGTCCAAGCCCTTCTCGAAGTCCTTGATCGCGTCGATCGAGAAGGCCGTGCTGTCCCCCGCCGCGCGGTAGCGGAAGATGTCGGCGCCGGCCCCGCCCCAGAGCTGGTCCATCCCAGCGTCGCCGATGACCACGTCGTTGCCCTCGCCGCCATAGACCGAATCCGCGCCGGCGCCGCCGCGCAGGACGTCGTTGCCGCCCTCGCCCTCGACCTTGTCCTTCCCGTTGTCGCCGAACAGGCGGTCCTGGCCCGTGCCGCCCTTCAGGCGGTCGTTGCCGTCGCCGCCGTAGATGAGGTCGTTCCCGCCGTCGCCGTTGAGCGCATCGTTGCCGCCGCCGCCGCGCGCCACGTCGTTGCCGTTGCCGCCGAAGACGGTATCGTTGCTGGCCCCGCCGCTCGCGGTGTCCCGGCCGCTGCCGACCTCGAGCCAGTCCGCGCCGCCACCACCCGCAACGCTGTCGTCGCCGAGCGCGGTGACGATCCTGTTGTCGAGCGCGTTGCCGATCGCGGTGCGCGCGAGCAGGCCGTCGTAGTCGGCGAAATTCCAGGTGAAGGTCAGGTCCTCGACATTGGCGCCGAGCGTGTAGCTCGTCAGCGTGGTCTCGACGCGGTCGCGGCCTTCGCCGGCGTATTCCGTGACGACGTCCTTCGCATCATAGACGACGTAGACATCGTCGCCGGAGCCGCCCCACATGGAATCGGCGCCAAGACCACCATCGACCGTGTCGCTGCCCGCCCCGCCGAACATGCGGTCGGCGCCATCCTGGCCCGCCAGGGAGTCGTTCCCGTCCCCGCCGCCGAAGGTGTCGTTGCCGACGCCGCCATAAAGGGCATCGTCGCCCGCGTCGCCCTGCAGGTTGTCGTCCCCGAGGCCGCCCGTGATCACGTCGAGCCCTCCGCCGCCCCACATCGTGTCGGAGCGGTCGCTGCCGGTCATCGTGTTGTCGAGCGCGTTGCCATGGACATTCACGCCCGCGCCGGCGCCGGCGCTCGCGTCATAGACGCCGTCGGTCTCGTCCCCCGCGACGTAGTTGCCCTGCCAATCGACCTTGTAGACCTGCGTCACCTCGAAGGTTCGGACCTCCGGCTGGAGGTAGATCTCGGTGCCGAATTGGTAGGCTTCTTAGAGCAGGATGGACATTTGATCGCTTCCGTTTCTGATCGAGGGTGCGCCCGATGCGCGCCGTCGTGGCGGCGTTATCGGGTTCCGGCGTTTCGGCGGCATGTCGCGCCCCGTTTCCGGCGCTTCGCGTCCGCACCGAAGGCGGAAACCATGTTTCGGAGCTGTTTCGTGCCCCGGCCCGCCCGCCCTATGCTGCCGCCATGACCGAGCTTCCCGGCGGCATGCCCCATCCCGACCGCGACCTCGCCGGCCACGGCCCGAACCCGCCCGATCCGCGCTGGCCCGGCGGCGCGCGGCTCGCGCTCTCCTTCGTCGTCAATGTCGAGGAAGGCGCCGAGCTCGCGCTGTCCTCCGGCGACGAGCGCAACGAGAGCGTCTACGAGGCGCGAGAGGAGGTCGTCGGCCATCGCGACCCCTGCATGGAAAGCCACTACGCCTATGGCAGCCGCGTCGGGATCTGGCGGATCCTGGACGCCTTCGACCGCCACGGGCTGAGGGCCACCTTCTCCGCCTGCGGCCGCGCGGTCGCCGCGACGCCGGCACTGGCCGCGGCGCCGCATGCGCGCGGCCACGAGGTCTCGGCGCATGGCTGGCGCTGGCAGACCCATGCGGGCATGGCGGAGGCGACCGAGCGCGCCGTCATCGCGCGCACCGTCGAGGCAATCACCGCGGCGACGGGCGAGCGCCCCGTCGGCTGGCATACCCGCAGCGCGTCATCCGTGAACACGCGGCGCCTGCTGATGGAGGAAGGCGGCTTCCTCTACGACTCCGACTGCTACGACGACGAAATCCCTCGCAGCGTCGTCCGCCCCGATGGGCAACCGCACGTCATCCTGCCCTACGCCTTCGACTGCAACGACATGCGCTTCCAGCCCGGCGGCGGCTTCGTCCAGGCCGACGACTTCTCCCGCTACTGCATCGGCGCGATGGACTGGCTGCTGGCGCGGGACAGGCCGGCCATGCTGTCCATCGGCCTGCACCTGCGCATCATTGCTCGCCCGGCCCGGATGCCGGGGCTGGACGCCGTGCTGGCCCATGCCGCGAAGACGCAAGGCATCTGGGTCGCGCGCCGCCGCGACATCGCGCGGCACTGGCTCGATGTCAGCGCCCCCTCTCCCGCCTGATCGCAGCGTCGAGCTCCGCGCCGAGCAGGATCACGTAGACGCTGACCCAGAACCACATCAGCAGCGCCACCGCCGCGCCGAGGCTGCCGTACAGCGCGTCATAGGTCGCGACATTGGAGACGTAGAGCGAGAACAGGACGGAGGCGACCGCCCAGAGCATCGTCGCCGCCACCGATCCCGGCGAGACGAGCCTCCAGCCCGGCGGCGGCCGCGCCGGCCCGAAGCGGTACAGCACGCCGACCGAGACCAGCACCGCCAGCAGCACCAGCACGAGCCCGAGCCCGCGCAGCGCCAGCGCGGTTGCCGGCGGCATGCCGAGCCATTCCAGGCCCCGCGGCAGCGCCACCAGGAAGGCCAGCCCCACCACGACAGCGACGATGGCGCCCAGCGTCAGCAGCATCGCGGTGGCGTAGAAGGCCAGGACGCCCCGACCCTCCTGCTCGCCCTGCGCCAGGTTCAGCGCGCCGAGCATCGCGCGAATGCCGGCGGACGCCGACCAGAAGGCAATCAGCCCCGCCACGATCGCGGTCCATTCCAGCCTGGCGCGCGGCGCGGCGACGAGCTCGTGCACGCGCTCCGCGATCAGCTCCTGCCCGGCCTCCGGCACCACGCCCTCCATGAGGTCGAGCTGGCTCTCCACCGTGACGGGGTCGAAGAACAGGCCATAGAGCGCGACCAGCAGCGAGATCGCGGGGAACAGCGCGAGCATCGCGTAGAAGGCGCAACCCGCCGCGACCAGGGAGATGCGGTCGGAGGTCGCGACCGCATAGGCCTGGGCGAGATGCCGGCGGATCTCGTCGAGCACGCTACCGGATGGGCGGCGCGTACATCAGCCCGCCACGCGTCCAGAGGTCGTTCAGCCCTCGCTGCAGCCCGATCGGCGACCCGCGGCCGAGATGCCGGTCGAAGATCTCGCCGTAATTGCCCACCGCCTTGATCGCGTTGTAGGCCCAGCGCCGGTCGAGCCCCATGAAGCCGCCATGGTCGCCCGAGACGCCGAGCAGCCGGCGCACCTCGGGCCTTTCGCTCCGCAGCATCTCGTCCACATTGGCCTGGGTGACGCCGTATTCCTCGGCCTCGATCAGCGCGAAGATCGTCCAGCGGACGATGTCGAACCACTGATCGTCGCCCTGCCGCACCGCCGGCGCCAGCGGCTCTTTCGAGATGATGTCGGGCAGCACGACGTGGTCCTCGGGCCGCGGCATCGTGCTGCGGTGGCCGGCGAGCTGGCTGGCGTCGGTCGAGTAGGCGTCGCAGCGGCCGGCCTCGTAGGCGATGCGGGTCTCCTCGTTCTGCTCGAAGACGACGGGTCGGAAACTGATGCGGTTGGAACGCGCCCAGTCCGCCAGGTTCAGCTCGTTCGTCGTGCCCGAGGTCACGCAGATCGAGGCGCCGTCGAGCTGGCTGGCCCGCGTAACCCCGGCGCTGCGCCGGACCAGAAAACCCTGACCGTCATAGAAGGTGACAGCGGTGAAGTTGAGCCCGTTGGCGGTGTCGCGCGTCTGGGTCCAGGTCGTGGTGCGCGGCAGCACGTCGATCTGGCCCGACTGCAGCATCGCGAGCCTCGCGGCCGAGGAGGAGACCAGGAAGCGCACGCGCGAGCCGTCGCCGAGCACCGCCGCGGCGATCGCGCGGCAGGTGTCGGAATCGAGCCCTTGGTGAATGCCGCGGCTGTCCGGCGCGCCGAAGCCCGGCGCACCGGGATGCGCGCCGCAATCCACCGTCCCCTTGGAACGCACGGCCGCCAGGGTCGGCCCGGGTGCCGCGGTCTGCGCCAAGGCCGGCGCGGCCAGCAGCGCCGCGGCCATCGCGAGAAGGCTACGCCTGATCATCGTCCTGTTCCCCCCTGGGTGCGGGCGGCGGTTCGGCCCGACGCCCATTGAAGCGAGGCCACGCCGGCCAGCGCGGCGACGCCGACGAGAAGCCGGTTGGTGTCCGTCGTGACGTAGCCGAAGGCGGTGAAAAGCCCCGCCAGCCCCATCGCGATCCGCACGGCCCAATGAGTCGGCGCCAGCAGGAAGCCGGCATAGCTCGATGTGATGAGCGTCAACGCGACGACCTGGATCGCGCTGGCCGTGACGATCTCCACCAGCCCGCCCCGCATCATGATGCCGGGGTCGTAGATGAAGGCGAACCCGACGGTGAAGCCGGCGATGCCGAAGCGCGTGGCATGCACCGATGTGATGGTGGGACTGGCCTTTGCGATCGCCGCGGCGGCGAAGGCAGCCGCGGCCACCGGCGGCGTCGCATCCGCGATCACCGCGAAGTAGAAGGTGAAGAGGTGCGCGGCCAGCATGTCCACGCCCATGCCCTTGCCGAGTTCCAGCACCTGCGGCACGCCGATCGCGGCGGCGATGATGTAGGACGGCGTCGTCGGGATGCCGAGGCCCAGCACCAGCACCGTCGTCGCCAGCAGGATCAGCAGAAGCGCGAGGTTGCCGCCGGCGAGCTGCTTGATGATGCCGCCGAAGGCCACGACCATCCCGGTCGCGGTCAGCGCGCTGACCACGATGCCCGCGCCCGCGATGGACACCGCCAGCGGCGCCATGGTCAGGCCGGCATTGGCCAGGCTCTCGACGATGTCGCGCGGCGACATGCGCGTCCGCGCCCGCAGCAGCGACACGAAGACCATCGCGACCGTCGCGCAGAAGGCGGCGTAGTTGCCGGACCAGCGTTCCGTCATCAGCCAGACCAGCAGGATGATCGGCAGCACGAGATGCGCGTCGGCCAGTACCTCGCGCCAGGCCGGGATGTCCTTCAGCGGCATCGGCTCGATGCCGAGCTTCTTCGCCTCGAAATGCACGGCGGCGAGGATGGCGAAGTAGTACATCACCGCGCCGATCGCGGCGGCGACGACGATGTCGCCGTAGGGGATGTTGGTGATCTCCGCCATGACGAAGGCGGCTGCGCCCATGACGGGCGGCATCAGCGCGCCGCCGACGCTCGCCGCGCTCTCGATCCCGCCGGCGACGGCAGGGCGGTAGCCGATGCGCACCATCAGCGGGATGGTCATGGCGCCGGTGGTGATGACGTTGGACACCGACGAGCCGCTCATCGTTCCGAACAGGCCGGAGGTCACGACCGCGACCTTGGCGGGCCCGCCGCTGTAGCGACCGGCGACCGCGGCGCCGATGTTGGAGAACAGCCGCCCCGTCCCGCTGCCCTGCATGAAGGCACCGAACAGGATGAAGACCGCGATGGTGGTGGCGACGATGCCGGTCAGCGGGCCGTAGACGCCGCCCGCCGTCGGCACCAGCCAGGATGCCTCCACGATCTCCGCCGGCGTGAAGGGTCGCGCGTTCAGCACGCCCGGCAATGCCCAGCCCCACTGCATATAGGCGAGTGATCCCGCGACCATCCAGGCCAGCCCCGGCTCCACCGCGCGCCGGATCGCCTCGAGCAGCGTCACGATGCAGGTGATGCCGAGCACCATCAGCGTCGGCCCGAAGGGGTCCACGTATTCCATGCGGTCCGCGACCGCCATCCAGTTCCACATCACCCAGGCATGCGGGACGGCCGAGGCGACCGCCCAGAGCCAGTCGAGGAGGGAGGGCCGGTTCTTCGGGGACGACGCGAAGGCGGGGTAGAGCAGGAAGAGCAGCGGTGTGAAGACGAGCAGGTGGAAGCCGCGCATCTGGATCGGCTCGGGGAAGCCGAAGCCGCCGAAATAGAGATGCACCGCCGCCGCCGCGGCCGCCCAGAGCCAGCAGATGGTCTTCAGGGGGCCGGAGAGGTCACGCATGCAAGGGGTTGTTCTTCAGCGGAGGTGGCTGCCCCCTCCCCGCCCTCCCCCGCAACCGCGGGGGAGGGAGAAGCGGCGGCGGCGGAGTGCGCAAGAGCCCTCCCCCGCAGTTGCGGGGGAGGGTTGGGAGGGGGCCTCTAGTCGCCGAACTGCGCGACAGGACAGCCGTCACGCCGCCGGCATCGCGCCGACTTCGCGGAACGCGCGCGCCGCGCCCGGGTGCAGAGGCACGCCGCTGTAGCGCCAGGACGTCGCGGGATCCCACGACGCCATCGACGCATGGATCTGCACCAGGCGCTGCCCGCGGTTCCTGATCAGCGTCCGCGTGATCCGATAGGCGACGTCGTCGGACACGCTGGCATGGACCATCAGCACGGTGTCCATCGTGGTGACCTTCACGTCGCGGTCCTGCAGGGTGGGATAGGTGCCCGCGGGGATGACGCCCTCGGCATACGCGAAGGCGTCGATCAGGTGCTTGCGCACCTCGTCCGGGAACTCCACCAGGCGCGCGTTGCGACGGCCCTGGCCGATCTCGGTCAGGATCGCGGCGGGCTTGGCCAGCGCGGCATAGAGGTAGTCCACCTGGCCGTCGGCGAACGCCGCGGCGATGTCGGTGTAGCTGCCATTCAGGTAGCGCCCGCCGCCGTTGCGGATCGCGTCCGGCGAGGTGCCGTAGAACCGCAGGATGCGCTGCAGCGTCGTCTCGTCGGTGCTGCTGCGCTGTGGGCAGGCGATCTTGAGGCCGCGCTGCGTCAGGATGCCGCGCATGTCCTCCGGCCCCTGGCCCGTGACGCGGATCAGGTTGTGCTCGGTCGGGCTGTAGCCCGTGCCGAGGCTGCGCAGGTTCTCGTGCTTCTGGCTGTAGGGCTCCTCGCCCTTCGCCGCCGCGGCGGTGAAGGTGTCGATGCCCCAGCCCAGCGGGGACTGGTTGTTGTTGACGCGCGTGGAGTTCGCGACGCCGCCGCCGGGGACCACGCGGATGCGCAGGTCCGGGTTGTCCTCCGCGATCAGCGACGACAGGCCGGCGGCGATGGTGTACCAGCCGCCGCCGACCGACCCCGCCACCCATTCCAGCGTCTGCTGCGCGGCGGCGGTGCGCACGAAGGGCGCCGCCAGCGCGGCGCCGAGCGCCAGGCGGCGCGGGATCATCAGGGCCATGGTGTCTCTCCCCTCGGGCCTTCCTCGATGCCGGGGATCATGCGCGGAGGCCGGGCCTTCCGTCCACTCCCGCCCGGCACGGTTGCGTGCCATGCTGCGCCATCTTCCGGGAGAACCTGGCCCATGCGCCGCCGCACCCTGCTCTCCGGCCTCGCCGCCGCCCCCTTCCTGCCCGCCGCGCCCGCCGTCGCGCAGGGCACCGCCGCCACCACGCTGCGCTACATGCCGCAGGCCGACGTCACCTCCATCGACCCGATGAGCACGACCAGCTACGGCGTGCGCAACCACGGCCACATGTGCTGGGACACGCTGTACGGCCCGGACGAGACCTTCGTCATCCGGCCCCAGCTCGCCGCCGGCCACGCGGTGGAAGACGACGGCCTGCGCTGGGTCTTCACGCTGCGCGACGGCATCCGATTCCACGACAACGAGCCGATCCGCGCCGCCGACTGCGTCGCCTCCATCCAGCGCTGGTGGGCGCGCGACACGATGGGCCAGACGCTGCGCGATCGGACCGACGAGATCCGCGCGCTGGACGACCGCCGCTTCGAGATCCGGCTGAAGCAGAAATTCGGCCCGATGCTGGAAGCGCTGGGCAAGCCGAGCTCCTACCCCTGCTTCATCTTCCCCGAGCGCTTCGCGACGGTCGATCCCGCCCGCCCCTTCACCGAGGTCGTGGGCTCCGGCCCCTATCGTTGGGTCGCGGCCGAGCGCCTGTCCGGCGCACGCGCGGTCTACCGCAAGTTCGAGGGCTATGTGCCCAACCCGAACCCGCCCAGCCTGCTCGGCGGCGCCAAGCTCGCGCATTTCGAGCGCATGGAGTGGAACTGGATCCCCGACGCCGGCACCGTCGCCGCCGCACTCCAGGCCGGCGAGATCGACATGTACGAGCAGATCGCGCCCGACCTGCGCAGCGTGCTGCAGCGCCACCGCGACATCGTGGTGGACCGCATCGACGCCGGCGGCACCGTCGCGCATCTCCGCTTCAACCAGCTGCACGCGCCGTTCGACAATCCCGCGGTGCGCCGCGCCCTGCTGCATTCCATCAGCCAGGCCGATTTCATGACCGCCATCATGGGCACGGACCGCCGGCAATGGGCGGATCAGATCGGCGCCTTCCCGACCTCCTCGGTGCTGGCGAACGACGAGGGCATCGGCGTGCTGACCGCGCCGCGCAGCACCGACCGCGCGCGCGCCGCGCTGCGCGAGGCCGGCTACGCCAACACCCCGGTCACCGTCCTGCACCCCACCGACGTCACCAACAACAACACGCTGACGACGCTGCTGACCGACACGATGAAGCGCAGCGGGCTGAATGCGGAAAGCGCCACCAGCGACTGGGCGACGGTGCTGCAGCGCCGCGCCAACCAGAACCCGCCGGCGCAGGGCGGGTGGAACGCGGTGATCGTGCTGTTCGGCGGCGTGGACCTCGCGAATCCCGGCGTGCATCCGCTGCTCCGCGCCAATGGCCGCGCCGCCTGGTTCGGCTGGCCGACCAGCCCGCAGCTCGAGGCGCTGCGCGAGGAATGGCTCGCCGCGCCCGACCTCGATGCGCAGAAGCCGATCGCGCGGCGCATCCAGGCCGCGCTGTGGCAGGACACGCCCTACATCCCGCTCGGCCAGTACTACACGGACGCCGCCTATCGTCGTGGCCTGGTCGGGATCCAGAAGGGCATGACCCTGCCGCTGAACCTGCGCCGCGGATGAATTCGCGCAGCCGGTGATGGACGCGAATTCACCCCGGGGAAAGCGGTTCTCGCCCGCTTCTTCGTTGCGCGAAGCCCGCGGCTCCGTGCATGAGGGCGGTCCTTGAGGAAGGCACCCACGGGGCGGCTAGACCCCGGCGCGACATGTTTCCCGCGAACCGAGGTGCACCGTCATGACCATCGCCGCCGTGCTCAAGCAGAAGGGCTCCGCCGTCATCTCCGTCACGCCGGAGACGTCGGTCGCCGACGTCGCCCGCATCCTGGAACAGCGGCGCATTGGCGCGGTGATGGTGCTGGATGGCGGCCGCAACGTGCTCGGCATCGTCTCGGAGCGCGACATCGTCCGCGCGCTGGCCACCCGCAAGGGCGGCATCGAGGGCATGGCCGCCGAGGAGCTGATGACCCGCGAGGTCGTCATGATCGGCCCCGACGCCCCCGTCGAGGCCGCGCTGCGCATCATGGACGAGAACTACTTCCGCCACCTGCCCGTGGTGGACGACGGCGGCATGCTGCTCGGCCTGGTCAGCGTCCGCGACCTCGTGCGCTACCGAATCGCGCAGCAGGAGCACCAGGTCGAGAGCCTGACGGCCTACGTCACGCGCAGCTACATGCACTGAGCCGCCCTCCCTCTCCCCCACGCCGGGGGGAGAGGATGGCCTTCCTTCCTCGCCCTGAGCGCACGGACCGGCGTGCCGGGATCGCCCGCAGCTTGCGTCGTTGTCGTCCGGCCGGTCGCCGGAACATGACGGAATGGTTGCAGGCAGCGGCCGCCTCCTGATATCAGCGCTCCAAGCGGGGAGGCGAAGCGACACACCGGTCGGAGGCCCCCCATGAGCGTTGTCGTATCCACGCCCGATCGCTTCCTCCCGCCCCTTGCCGTCTCGCCCGAGGAACCCGCCGCGGAAGCCGCTCGGATGATCGCCTCGCGCCGCGTCGGCGCCGTGCCGGTCCAGGATCGCCATGGCCGCGTCGTCGGCGTGGTCAGCGAGCACGACATCGTCCGCGTCGTTGCCCACCGCGCCCAGGGGCTGCGTGGCCTCGCGGTCGAGGAGGTGATGACCCGCCACGACGCCGCCATCCACCCCGGCACGCCGCGCGACGCTGCCATCGCGATGATGCGCGCGCTCGGCCTGCGCCACGCCCCGGTCTGCTGTGCGGAAGGCCGGCTGCTCGGCATGGTCGGCCTCGGCGACCTGACCGCGCCGGCCTGACCCGGCGCCGCGCCGTCCCGCGGGCGCAGGCTCACCGGGTCGCTGGCGTGAGCGCTCAGCAGGGTTCGGCGCGGAAGACCCGGCTCGGCGTCACGAATTCCTCCTGCGCGGCGACCGTCAGGATCTCGCGAGACCCCGCCTCCGCGGTCCGCCGCAGCAGGCCGTAGATGGATGACGCGGCGGCCGAGAGCGCGACCCGCGCCTCGCCCCAGCGCAGCCTGTGGAACAGGAAGAGCGCGGCGATCGCGTCGCCCGCGCCGTTGACCGACAGCGGCAGCAGCGGCGTGCGGATGCGGAAGAACTGCCCGCCCTCGCCGGCCAGCAGCTCGATGCAGTCGTCGGGCGTGTCGGCGACGCGCAGCGAGGTCACCAGCACGCAGCGCGGCCCCTTCGCCTGCAGAGCGGCGATCGCGGCCTTGGCGTCCTCGAGCGTCGCGACGGCCTGGCCCGCCAGCCATTCCAGCTCGAACTGATTGGGCGTGACGATGTCGGCGGCGGGGATGGCACGGTCGCGCATGAATTCGGGGATGCCGGGGCGGACGAAGACGCCGCGGCCGACGTCGCCGATCACGGGGTCGCAGCAATACATCGCCGCCGGATTGGCCGCCTTCACCCGCGTCGCGGCGGCCAGGACCGCCTCGCCGATTTCGGCCGCACCCATGTAGCCCGACAGCACCGCGTCGCAGCGCGGCAGGGCGCCGCGCTCGGCGATGCCCTCCACCAGCTCGTGGATCAGTTCCGCCCCGAAGACGCTGCCGCGCCAGGCGCCGTAGCCCGTGTGGTTGGAGAACTGGACGGTGTTCACCGCCCAGACCTCGGCGCCGAGCCGCTGGAGGGGGAACACCGCCGAGGCATTGCCGACATGGCCGTAGGCGACCCAGGACTGGATCGAGAGGATGTTGAGCGGGCGACCCGCATCGGGGCTCCCATGCGCGCCGCCTTCGCGGCGTGCAGGGGGTCCATCGGCGGGCGAGACGGCCTGGTTCACGCGCGGTCTCCGGAATGCTGGCGGACGCTAGCGCCTCGGTGAACGAGCCGGAAGCGGCGCGGCCCCGTTTCGCTGTCGTCACGTAATGGCAGCACCACGGCAATGCGCCACCGAGTAATTGGGCCGGTTGCGGCCGCCAGGATCGCCCCATGGGCCGATCCGAGGCGTCAAACTCACCTGCGCCAGCCTCTCGCCTGCCCAACGCGAGGGAGGCGGAGGCCGCCGATGAACCCGCTGGACGCCTGTCCCAACGCCCTGCCGTTCAATGATTCCGTCTTCGGCAGCGTGTCGCGCCGCCTGGCGAAGGCCGTGTTCGCCAGGCTCCCGAAGCTCCGCCGGCACGCTTTCGTCGTGCAGTCCGAGGACGAGCCGGACGGATTGACCCTGGTCATTCGCGTTCAGCCACCCTGCGGCGCCACGGACCGCCCCATGGCGATCTGGGTCTGCCAGGGTAATCCGAGCATCGGCTACGGCCCTGAGCATACGCATGAATGCCCGACCGACAGGGGCATCGCGTGGGTCGTGGACTGGGCTGCCGCCATCCTGCGCGACGACGTGGTGATCATGCAGGATTTCGGTTGGGTGGCGGACGAGGGGGCGTGGATCGACCTTCGCAAGCCCGATGCGCTGCTGGAGGAGTTGACCCATCCCTGCTCCTCGGGACGGATACGTCTGAGGACGTGGTCCGGTTGGGGCGACCGGGAAGTCTGCCTGGCAGACTTCACCTGACTAGGGCCCCGTTAGACAACGCCGCGCGGGTCGGTCCGGCGGGTCTTTTCCGCCCTGGGTTCGTCAGCCGGCTTGCCGATGGAACAACCATCGGCTGCGCCGTCGGCCTTCGGCGTCGCGGCAGTGCCGCGACCCTGCCCAGGCCGGAAAATCCCTCACCGGCCCTCAGCCGCGGGCATTGTCTAACGGGCCCTAGGACGCGGCCGCAGTTGCGCCCCGGCGCGGCGTCTTCTATACGCCGCCCTCCCGTGCCTGCCGGTCACCGTCGGCGGGTCCATCTTCCGTGAGCCCGTCATGAAGCCCGACATCCACCCCGAGTACCACGAGATCACCGTCACCATGACGGACGGCACCAGCTTCAAGACGCGCTCCTGCTACGGGAATGCCGGCGACACGCTGCGCCTCGACATCGACCCGAAGTCCCACCCCGCCTGGACCGGCCAGCAGCGGGTGGTGGACACCGGCGGCCAGATCGCGAAGTTCAACAAGAAGTTCGCGGGCATCGGCCTGAAGAAGTAGCGCCCCCTTTCCGGGCTGTCCTGGACGGCGCGCCTCCCCGACGGGGGGCGCGCCGTTCGGCGTTTCGGAGGGTCTTGAACCCGGGCCTGCCGCGTTCCAGCTATCGGTCGTCGAGGGTGCCTCCGGGGCCCCCGGCGCGGACAGGAAGGGTCGCCCGCACGGGGATCCGAAGATCCTGGTCCGCAGGACAACCGAGCTTGCCGATCGAGGAGCTCTACCGATGAACGCTTTCGACGTGTCCCCCCTCCTGCGTGCCGCCATCGGCTTCGACCGCATGGCCCGCCTGGTCGAGACCGCCCGCGCGGCCTCCGAGGGTCCTGCCTACCCCCCGTACAACATCGAGAAGACCGGCGATGAGAGCTACGAGCTCGTCATGGCCGTGGCCGGCTTCGGCCCGGGCGACATCGAGATGACGGTGCACGAGAACACCCTGACGGTCGCCGGCAAGGCGCCGCAGCAGGGCGACCCGCAGCGCCTGCTCTATCGCGGCATCGCCGGCCGCGCCTTCGAGCGTCGCTTCGTGCTCGCCGACCACATCGTGGTGGAGGGCGCGAGCCTGGAGAACGGGCTGCTGCATGTCAGCCTGAAGCGCGTGGTGCCGGAGGCGCTGAAGCCCCGCCGCATCGCGATCCAGGGCACGGCGCCCCGCGCGATCGCGAACGCCGAGGTGCAGGCCGAGGCGGCGTGACGAGGTACGCCCCCAGGCCGGGGTCACGACCCGGCCCGAGGACGTGAGAGAGGCCGGCGGAGCAATCCGCCGGCTTTTTTTGTGTCTCCCTCGCCCACCCCTGCCGTTGCGTCCCCCTCCCCGCTCCCTGCCCCCGCTCCTTGCAGCCGCGTACCTTACCCCCTCCCCCGCAGTTGCGGGGGAGGGATGGGGAGGGGGCCGGCGCCTCCCTACCGCATCCTCTCCACCACCACCCGCGCAATATCCGCCACCACCCCGTCCAGATTCTCGACCACCTCGCTGTTCCAGTACCGCAGCACCTGCCAGCCTGCTGCCGCCATCGCCTCGTCCCGCGCCGCGTCCGCTTGACCGCCGTGCTGCCCGCCATCCAGTTCGACCACCACCCGCGCCTCCACGCAGGCGAAGTCCGCGACATAGGGCGGCACCGGATGCTGCCGGCGAAACCGCACACCCAGGGCGCCGCGCCGCAGAGCCGCCCAGAGACTCTTCTCCACCTCCGTCCCATTTCCCCGCAGGCGCCGCGCGGAGGCGATCAGCCGCGTCGAGGCCTCGAAGGCCGGGCGCGCGACGGCCCCCTCCCCGCCCTCCCCCGCGACTGCGGGGGAGGGAGCAGTGAGTAGCGGGGGAGGGTTCTCCCGCTTCATCCCTGCGGCTTCCGGAAGAACAGGTCCGCCGCCGCCTTGCTCGCGTCGCGCTTGGCGATCTCCCGCTCCACCCGCTCGATCTCCTCGCGCAGTTCCGCGATGTAGGCGCGCAAATCCTCCACCCCCCACCGGTCGATCACCGGCGGCGTGAAGCGGTTCGCCGGGCGCGGCCCCTCGGGCTCTTCCATCCAACCCCTCCTCCGTGACACCGCCGGGCTTTGACCGGACCCGGCACCCTCCTTATATCCCACCGCAGACGAGGCGGGGCGCCTCGGCGGGCGTCCGGGCTCGCCCGCGCTTCCCCCGTACCCGGACGCAAGGCCCCACCATGAAGACGCCCCTGATGCCCAAGGCCACCGCGGTGTGGCTGATCGACAAGACCTCCCTCTCCTTCGAGCAGGTTGCCGATTTCGTCGGCATGCACCCGCTCGAGATCCAGGCGATCGCCGATGGCGAGGTCGCGCAGGGCATCGTGGGCTACGACCCCATCGCCAACGGCCAGCTGACGCGCGAGGAGATCGAGAAGGGCGAGGCCGACCCGTCCTACCGCCTCCAGCTCCTCGAATCCTCGATCCCGCTGCCCAAGCCCCGCGGCAAGGGCGCGCGCTACATCCCCGTTGCCAAGCGCAACGAGCGCCCCGACGCCATCGCCTGGCTGCTGCGCAACTTCCCCCAGCTCTCCGACCCGCAGATCGTCAAGCTGCTCGCCACCACCAAGGAGACGATCCAGAAGGTGCGCGACAAGTCCCATCCGAATACCGCGAACATCAAGCCCCGCGATCCCGTGACGCTCGGCCTCTGCACCCAGGGCGCGCTGAACGAGGCGGTGGCCGCGGCGAATCTGCGCACCGGCGCCACGAACACGACGCCTATCGCCGCCGACGACGCGGCGTAACCGGGCAGCGGCTGCCCACGGGCGCGGCAGTCTCGGGCGCCCGCCAACGCCCACCCGGCCGCTTAGCGGCCAGGTGGGGGTTGGCGCAGCCTAGGCCAACGCAGCACACCCCTGGCACACCCCTTGCTCGGCGCTCACCGATGAGCGCGTTTCTCGCCACGCCCGCCTGCCGCCCGCACGGACGCCTCCGGCGCCCGGGCCGGCCGCCGCGTGCGCACGGCCTCGCCCGCGCCCGCGGGCGGTGGCGACCAGCCGGCTGATCCCGCCGCCGTCGCGTCCCACCGGGACGCGCGAAACCCCAAGCGCGCCCCGACCGGGACGCGCGGACGGCCAGCCGCGTCCCGTTGCCACCAGCCCGAGGTCCCGCATGACATCCGCCCTCGCCGCGCTCGAGCGCCAGGTCGCGCGCGAGCTCGAGATCCTTGCCTATCCCGCCGCGAACTGGGTCGTGCCGGGCAGGGCCCCCGACGGCAGCACGCCGCTCGATTGCGCCATCATCGGCGCCGGCATGTTCGGCCTCGCGACCGGCGGCCTGCTGATGCGGGAGCGCGTGACGAACATCGCCCTCTTCGACGCCGCGCCGGAGGGCCGGGAAGGCCCCTGGGTCACCTTCGCCCGGATGGCCATGCTGCGCACGCCGAAGGAGCTCTCGGGGCCGGAGCTCGGCATCCCCTCCCTTTCCTTCCGCGCCTGGTGGGAGGCGCAGCACGGCGCGGAGTCGTGGAACGCGATGTTCCGCATCCCGCGCACCGCCTGGATGGACTACCTCGGCTGGTTCCGCCGCGTCATGGCGCTGCCCGTCAGCAACGGATGGCGCCTGGTGTCGCTCGAAACCGTCTCCGACACGCTGTTCCGGCTCGGCTTCGAGACCGCGGAGGGTCCGCGGACCCGCCATGCCCGCACCATCGCGCTGACCACCGGCGGCATGGGCGGCGGTGGCTACGCCATTCCCGACGGGATCCGCCGCGCCGTCCCCGCCGACCGCGTCGTGCACGCCATGGACGTCTTCGATCCCGCGATCTTCCGCGGCAGCCGCCTCGGCATCCTCGGCGCCGGCGCCTCGGCCTTCGACCTCGCCATCGCCGCGCTCGACGCCGGAGCGGCGCGCGCCGAGGTCGCGGTGCGCCGCGCCGAGTTGCCGCGCGACAATCCGCGGCGCTGGATGGAGAATGCCGGCTACCTCCAGAACTACGTGGACCTGCCGGACGCGCAGAAATGGAAGGTCACGGCGCATCTGCGCGACATCGGCCAGCCTCCGCCGCAGCCGACCTTCGACGCCTGCCTCGACCGCGCGGGCTTCGTGCTGCGCACCGGCTTCCCCTGGGACAGCGTCCGCTGGACCGGCGAGGAGATCGTGGTGGAGGGCGGCGGCCAGCGCGCGATCTACGACCACCTGGCGATCGCGACGGGCTTCGTCGCCGATCTCTCGCTGCGGCCGGAATTCGCGCGGATCGTCCGCCATGCCGCGCGCTGGCGCGACCGCTTCACGCCGCCGCCCGGCGCGGACAACGCCCGCATGGCCGCCGCGCTCTATCTCGACCGCTTCTGCGCCCTGACGGAACGCGAGCCCGGCACCGCGCCCTGGCTCAGCCGCATCGTCACCATGATCGGCGCGGCGAACCTGACGCAGGGCCCCGTCGCCTCCTCGGTCTCCACGATGAAATACGTCACGCCCCGTTTGGTGGAGGGCATCAAGCGCGCGCTGTTCCTCGACCAGCAGGACGCCGACTGGACGACGCTGCTGACGGGCGACCATGCGGAGCTGCGCCCCTTCACGCTTCCCGAAGCCAATATGCCGGAGAAGGCCGCATGAACATCGTGAAGGTCACGCCGCACCGGGCGACCGCGGAGAACATCGCGCCCTTCGGCACGCTGATCGAGCCCGGTGAGGACGGCACGCCCTTCGGCCCCGCCGACGCGCCGCTCGAGCTGAATGGCGGCACGCCGAGGCTCTACATCATGCGCCTGCCCAACCGGGGCCTGGTCGTGAAGTCCATCACGCGGCACAGCCGCGTCACGCAATGCCTCGCCGCGACGAAGGGCATGGAGTGGTTCGTCTGCCTCGCCGCGCCCGTGGACCCCGATGCGCCGGAGAAGCCGGCTCCCGAGAAGATCGCGTGCTTCCGCATCGGCGGCGACGTCGCCCTCGCGCTGAAGCGCGGCACCTGGCACGCGGGGCCGTATTTCGCGGCACCCCAGCAGGATTTCCTGAACCTCGAACTCGCCGACACCAACACCGTGGACCACGACACCGTGCGGCTGGACGCGGAATACGGCCTCGCCTTCGAGATCGTGCCGTGAGGAGCCACGGCCGCTACCCCTTTTCCGCCATCGCGCACCGCCCGGCCTGGACCTGGCCGAACGGCGCGCGGCTCGCGGTCTATGTCGCGGTGAACCTGGAGGCCTTTCCCTTCGGCGAGGGGCTCGGCATTCCGCTCGTCAACCCGCAGCCCGAGCCCGATGTGCAGAACTTCGGTTTCCGCGACTGGGGCAACCGCGTCGGCGTGTGGAACCTGCTCGACGCGCTGGACGAGCACGCCATCCCCGTCGCGGCGCTGCTCAACACCGCAATCTACGACCTCTGCCCGGAGGTCGCGGCCGCCTTCCGCGCCCGCGGCGACGAGGTCGTCGGCCATGGCCGCACCAATGCCGAGCGCCAATGCGACATGGACGAGCCGACGGAGCGCGCGATGATCGCGGCCTGCCGCGCTCGGATCGCCGCCGAGGAAGGCAGGCCCCCGCTGGGCTGGATGGGCCCCTGGGTCGCCGAGACCGCGGTCACGCCGGACCTGCTGGCCGAGGCCGGCTTCGACTACGTCATGGACTGGACGCATGACTGCCAGCCCACGCGGCTGGCCACGCGATCCGGCCGCGACCTCGTCGCCGTTCCCTATTCCCGCCCGACGAACGACATCCCCGCGCTGCACGCCGCGAAATGGCCGCCCGAGGTCTGGGCCGATGCGCTGATCGACGGCGTCGAGGAATCGCTGCGCCTGTCGCAGCGCTGGCCGCTGACCTTCAACCTCTCGCTGCACCCCTTCCTGGTGGGGCACCCGTTCCGGCTGAAGCACCTGCGGCGCGTCCTCGTCCATATCGCGGCGGCGGGCGACCGGATCTGGCTCTGCCGCCCCGGCGACATCGCGGCCGTGGCACGCCGCCTGGCCTGACGCGCGGCCCCGTTCAGGGCTGGGTCTGGGACGATGTCAGCAGCGGCTGCGCCGGCGGCGCCGGCAGGGCGGGCGGCACATTGCCGGGGTCCAGCATCTCCGCCGGCGGCGGCAGCGCCATCTCCAGCGCGCGCAGCCGCTGCTCGATCTCGGGCAACTTCCGATCGGGCTGGCTGGCCAGCAGCGCGACGATCCCCCCGACCTCCCGCGCTGTCTGGTCGACGACCAGGAAGGCCTCCCGGGCCGCCTTCTGGTTCCCTTCGAACTTGCCGGACAGCGCCAGGCCGCCGGCGAGCGCCGCGAGAGACCCGATCCAGGGGACCAGCGTCGCCACGTCGACCGCGATACCCAGCGCTGCCGCCGGCCCCGCCAGCACCGGGACGGCGAGCGTGCCGAGCGTCGCGACGGACACGCAGAGCTTGTGCGCCAGCCCGTAGCGCTTGGCCTTGCGGCCATAGGCCGGCTGCTGCGCCTTGCATGTCGCGCTGATGGACTTCGCATAGGCCGCGATGCGATCGCGGCGGGAAGCCGTGCCCTCGCTCACGACGGCGCCGCCTCGGCCGGCGTCCCGTCGAACGCGGGAAAGCCGGCCGCGCCCACCCGCCGCCCTTCGCGCAGCGCGTCGCGCTGCTGGCGAATAACCGCGAGGCCCGCCTGGACCTGCATGGCCGACACGTCGCGGGCGGCCGCGCGCCGCTGCCGTCCGGACAGCCGCGCCAGATCGGCCCAGCCGAGATGCAGCCGCCGCGCCTCCGCCGCGGCCTCGGCCGGCTTCGCGCCGGCCCAGGCCACCACGACTACGGCGCTCAGGATGCCCAGCGGCACCAGCGCCGCCAGCGGCCGGTCCGGCATGATCGCCACCACCCAGAACATGCAGAGCGACCCGCCGCCCAGCACCAGCAGCAGCGTCGCCGCCTGGTTCCACCAGCGCGCTTCCACCGCGGCCGCCGCGGCCTCGCTGGCGGCCTCGATCTCGATCTCGATGAGTTCCTCGGTCAGCGTTGCCAGGGAAGGCGATTCCATCATCGCGAGCGCGCTCCGTCCTACTCCGCGGCGGGAAGGCTGCCGCGGCGATTGCACAAGAAAAAGGCCGGGGGATCGCCCCGGCCTTGAACGCCTAATGGACCAGGCTGCCCTTCAGCCTTTCCATCTCCTCCTTCAATCGCAGCTTCTCCCGCTTCAACCTGATCAGTTGCTCCGCGTCGGGCCTCGGACGGTTGTCCTCGTCGGCGATGCGGGCCTCGAGGACCGCGTGACGCTCCTCGAGGGTGCGGAGGCGGGGTATTTCGGGCATGCGCGATGTCCCTGCTTGTTGTCCGCAGGGGCGGAAGGCGGCCACCGGGGATCATGCGCAGACGTCGCGCACCCCGCGAACCGTCACTTCTGCCCCCACGCCTGTCATGTTATCTCCATGACGGGGCGGTCTCCAAAGGGATTTTGGGGCCGTCCCGGACCCGTCCCGCGGCCGGGCCGAAGGCCGCAACTCTTTTCCGACCGGGGCGCATGCTGGCCGACAAAGACAGCCTCCTCCGCCGCCTGCACGAGTTGCGAAGCGAACACCGCGACCTCGACACGGTGATCGCCAGGCTCAGCGAAACCGGCGTGGACCCGCTGCAGCTCCAGCGGCTGAAGAAGCGCAAGCTGAAGCTGAAGGACGAGATCGCCTGGCTCGAGAGCCGGCTCATCCCGGACGTGATCGCCTGATGCCCTCAGACGCCGGGCGGCCGCTCCGCGGCCTTGGCTTACGCGCCTACCCGCTGTTGCGCCCTGCCCCGATGCCACGCTGCGCGCGGCGGGCCTGCGGGCCGCGGAGCTGAACGATGGACGCAGTCTCCCCTCTGGTCGGCATCATCATGGGCTCGACCTCCGACTGGGACACGATGCGCCACGCGTCGGAGGTGCTCGCCGCCCTCGACGTCGCGCATGAATGCAAGGTCGTCTCCGCCCACCGGACTCCGGACCGCATGTACGACTATGCGAAGGCCGCCGAGGGGCGCGGCCTCAAGGTCATCATCGCCGGCGCCGGCGGCGCGGCGCACCTGCCGGGGATGACGGCATCATTGACGACGCTGCCCGTGCTCGGCGTGCCGGTCGAGAGCCACGCGCTGCGCGGCCAGGACAGCCTGCTCTCCATCGTGCAGATGCCGGCCGGCATCCCGGTCGGCACGCTGGCCATCGGCAAGGCCGGCGCCACCAATGCCGGGCTGCTCGCCGCCGCGATCCTCGCCACCGCCGATCCGGCGCTGGCGAAGCGGCTCGCCGCCTGGCGCGCGGCGCGGACGGATGCCGTGCCGGACGCCCCGGCGTGAGGGCACCGCTTCCCCCGGGCTCGACGATCGGCATCCTCGGCGGCGGGCAGCTCGGCCGGATGTCGGCGCTCGCCGCGGCCGGGCTTGGCTATCGCTGCCATGTCTTCGCGCCCGAGGCCGACAGCCCCGCCATGCAGGTCGCCGCCGCCCGCACCGTCGCACCCTACGAGGATGCGGCCGCGCTCGCCGCCTTCGCCGCCGCCGTGGATGTCGTGACCTTCGAGTTCGAGAACGTCCCCGCGGCCACCCTCGACGCGCTCGCCCCCCTCGTCCCCTGCCGCCCCGGCGTGGAGGCGCTGCGCATCGGCCAAGACCGCATCCTGGAGAAGCGCTTCTTCGAGCGGTCCGGCCTCCCCGTCGGCCCCTGGCGCGAGGTCGCAACGCGAGAGGCGCTGGACGCCGCCGTCGCCGAGCTCGGCCTGCCCGCGGTGCTGAAGACGACGCGACTCGGCTATGACGGCCGCGGCCAGGCCGTGCTGCGCGGTCCCGCCGACCTCGACGCGGCCTGGGCGCGCCTGGCCCCCCGCCCCCTGATCCTCGAAGCCTTCATTCCCTTCGAGCGCGAGGTCTCCGCCATCGCCGCGCGCGGCGCCGACGGCGCGGTCGTCACCTTCGACGCGACCGAGAACCGGCACAGCCGCCACATCCTCGACCTCTCGATTGCCCCCGCCCCGGTGCCCGGCGCGGTGGCGGCCGCCGCGCGCGGCCATGTCGCTCAGCTGGCCGGGCAGCTCGGCCTGGTCGGGCTCCTCGCGCTCGAGATGTTCCTGCTGCCCGATGGAAGCCTGCTGGCCAACGAGATGGCGCCGCGGCCGCACAATTCCGGCCACTGGACCATAGATGCCTGCCTCTTCGGCCAGTTCGCCCTGCATGTGCGCGCGGTCGCCGGCCTGCCCCTGCCGCAACCGCAGCGGCATCACGATGCGGTGATGAAGAACCTGGTGGGGCCCGAGGCCTTCGCCGCCTGGGCCGACCTCGCCGCCATGCCCGATGTCGCGCTGCACCTCTATGGAAAGGGCGAGGCGCGGGAGGGTCGCAAGCTCGGCCATGCCACGCGGCTGCTGCCGCTGGGCAGCGTCGCAACGGCGGGGGATGCGGGGCTGCTCTCGCCGGTGTGACCGTGCTGCCATCCCCCCCTGTGGCCGCTTCGCCACAGTGCGGCAATTCCGGTCCCTTCACGCTGTCAGCGCACCGAATCAGGTGGTAGGGTGCACCGCATGCAGCGTCCCGGGGGTTCCGCCCCTGGTGCAGGTTTGATCGGCGGTGATGCCGGTCAGGCCCGCACTGCCGGAGTGGAGGGACGGTTGCGATGGAATTGGTTCGAGGAGAACGCGAATGAGCCTTCGTAAGGCCCTTCTAGCCGCGACGGTGCTGGCCCTGCCGGTCGCCGCGCAGGCCCAGCCTGTCACCGGTCTCTATGTTGGCGCCGGCGCCGGCGTGAACTGGCTGTCCGAATCCGACCTGAAGCCGCAGACGCCGGCGGTGAACGCCGCGACGGGCGCCGGCAAGGTCAGCTTCAACACCGGCTTCGTCGGTGTGGTCAGCCTGGGCTACGGCTTCGGCAACGGCGTCCGCGTCGAGGGCGAGTTCAGCTTCCGCACCAACGACGTCAGCGGCATCTCCGGTTTCCCGAACATCAACATTCCGGCGCCGCGTACGCAGAATGGCGACGTGCAGAGCTACGGCTTCTTCGCGAACGTCTTCTACGACTTCAACCTCGGCCCGAACGCCTTCGTCTATCCGTACATCGGTGCCGGCGCTGGCTACGTGATCCAGAACTGGAACAGCGTGACCTTCCGTGGCCCGGCCGGTGCGGCTGGCCCGAACATCACGGTGGACGGCGACAACAACCAGTTCGCCTGGCAGGCGATCGCCGGCCTGGCCTTCCCGATCGCGGCGGTCCCGGGCCTCTCGCTCACCGCCGAGTACCGCTACATGCAGACGCTGTCGGGTAACGTCGACACGCTGATCCGCACCTCGGCGCAGACCCCGCTTGCGCGCGGCCAGGTCGACGTCGACAACCAGAACCAGAGCCTGCTGCTCGGCATCCGCTACGCCTTCGGCGTGGCCCCGCCGCCGCCGCCGGTGGCCCCGGCCGTTGCCCCGGCGCCGGCCCGCAC
>NZ_JBNXUM010000024.1:0-97406 GCF_050563545.1 Falsiroseomonas sp. HW251 | reverse complement strand
CGCGGTCAAGGCCTTCGACATGTATTTCGGCCAGGGCGGCTTCCACATGAACCTCAACGTCCTCTCCAGGGAGACGCTGGAGGACGCGATGGAGCACCCCGACAAGTACCCGCAGCTGACGATCCGCGTCTCCGGCTATGCCGTGAACTTCGTCCGGCTGACGCGGGAACAGCAGCTCGACGTCATCCGCCGCACCTTCCACGCCAGCTACTAGGGGCGCGGGCATGCAGGCGGGCGACGGGATGGTACAGGCCGGCAGCCGCTACGACCTGCGCACGGGACAGGCCCCCGACGCGCCCGAGACCGACGGCTTCGAGGGCGCCGAGCAGACCCTGGGCTGGGTGCATTCCTACGAGACGGGCTCGACCGTGGACGGGCCCGGCGTGCGGCTGATGCTGTTCATGTCGGGCTGCTTCCTGCGCTGCCAGTACTGCCACAACCCCGATACCTGGAAGCTGAAGGACGGCACGAGGATCGACCTGGCGCATGCCATCCGCCGGCTGCAGGATTTCGCGCCGGCGCTGCGCGCCATGGGCGGCGGCCTGACCATCTCGGGCGGGGAGCCGCTGGTGCAGGTCGGCTTCACCAAGGGCCTCTTTGCCGCGGCGAAGCGGATGGGGCTGCACACCGCGCTCGACACCTCGGGCTTCCTCGGCCATCGCGCGGACGACGACTACCTCAGCCACGTCGATCTCGTGCTGCTCGACATCAAGAGCGGCGACGAGGACACCTATCGCCGCGTGACCGGCGTCGAGCAGCGCCCGACGCTGCGCTTCGCCGAACGCCTGGCGGCGATGGGCAAGCCGGCCTGGGTGCGCTTCGTACTGGTGCCAGGGCTGACGGACGATCCCGACAACATCGCCAAGGTCGCGCGCTTCGTCGCACCCATGAGGAACGTGGAATGGGTGGAGGTCCTGCCCTTCCATCAGATGGGCGGCTTCAAGTGGAAGGCGCTCGGCCTGGACTACCACCTGGAGAACACGCCGACGCCGACGCCGGCCCAGGTCGCCGCCGCGCTGGCCATCTTCCGCGAGGCCGGCTGCCGGGCGCGCTGAACGCGCCGGAGGAGAGACGCATGGATTTCATCAGCGACCTGCTCGGCGCACAGCCCATCCTGACCCTCTTCCTCGCGGTCGGGCTGGGCTATGCCGTGGGGCAGATCACGGTGCTCGGCTTCTCGCTCGGCATCGGGGCGGTGCTTTTCGTCGGGCTGTTCCTGGGCGCCATCGCGCCGAAGGCGGCGATCAGCGGGCCGATCGGGCTGATCGGCCTGGTCATGTTCCTCTACGGGATCGGCATCCTCTACGGACGGCAGTTCTTCGAGGGGCTGAAGGGCTCGGGCCTCGTCTACAACCTGCTCGCCCTTGTCGCGGTCGCGGCGGGGCTCGCCGTCGCGCTCGGCCTGGGCGCGGTCTTCGACGTGAAGCTCGGCCACACGCTCGGCCTCTTCGCCGGGGCGATGACAAGCACGGCGACGCTGCAGGCCGCGCTCGACACGATGAAGAACGGCGAGCCCTCGATCGGCTACTCCGTCGCCTACCCCTTCGGCGTCATCGGCCCGATCCTGTGCTTCTACTTCATGACGCGGAAGGTGCAGCCGACCTTCCCGCCCAAGCCCCTGCGCTTCCACATGGGCGAGATCACGATCGAGAACCTGCCGGAGGCCGGCACGACGCTCGGCCAGCTGATGGCGACCCTGCCGGCCGGGGTGCAGGTGTCCTCCGTTCGGCAGGAGCATCGTAACCGGCTGCCCGATCCGGCGATCGAGCTGCGCCGCGGCGACGGGCTGATGATCGCGGCGGAGACCGCGGCCGCGCTGCAGGATGCCGCCGCGGCGCTCGGGCGGCTCGATCCCGGGCGCATCGCGAAGGACCGCACCGACGTCAACTACCACCGCTTCTTCGTCTCGAAGCAGAACCTCTGCGGCGTGCCATTGTCCGACCTGCCGATGCCCGCCGGCGTCGCGATGCAGATCGTGCATGTGCGGCGCTACGACGTGGACCTCGTGCCCTCGCCCGACCTGATGCTCGAGATCGGCGACCGCGTCGGGGTCATCGTCGCGAACGACGATGCCGCCAGAGCGCGCGCGCATTTCGGCGACACCGTGAAGTCGGCGGGCGACTTCAGCTACGTCTCGCTGGGCTTTGGGATGGTACTCGGCGTGCTGCTCGGCCTGATCCCGATCCCCATTCCAGGGGTCGGGACTGTCACGCTCGGCATCGGCGGCGGCCCGCTGATCGTCGCGCTGATCCTGGGGCGGCTGCGCCGGACGGGCCCGATCTCCTGGGTCATGCCGCTGCCGGCCAACATCGTGCTGCGCAACTTCGGGCTTACGCTGTTCCTGGCGACCGTCGGGATCAATTCCGGCCAGGCGTTCGTGCGCACCGTGGCCTCGCAAGGCCCGCTGCTGCTGATCATCGGCGCGCTCGTGTTGCTGACCACGGTCGCGATCGTGCTGCTGGTCGGCCACTTCCTGCTGAAGCTGCCCTATGACGACCTGCTCGGCGTCGCCTCCGGCGCGACGGGCAATCCTGCGATCCTGGTCTATGCCACGCGCATGGCGCCGACCGAGCGGCCGGACATCGGCTACGCCATGATCTTCCCTTCCGCCACAATCGTGAAGGTCGTGGCGGTGCAGGTCATCGGCCTGCTCGTTCTCGGTGGCTGACGGCGCGGCGCCGCCCGGCCCGCTCGCCGGGATCGAGGGCCGCCTGCCGCCGGAGATGGCGGCCAAGGCCGAGGCCGACGGCGTCGCCAAGGCCGGGCAGGATGCGGTCACGCTGCTGGTGCTCGGCGTGCTCGGCGGCGCCTTCATCGCCTTCGGCGCCATCTTCTCCAACGTCGCCCTGACCGGGGCGGAGGGCGCGCTGCCCTTCGGCGTCGCGCGCGTCATCGCGGGGCTGGTCTTCGCGCTGGGCCTGGCGCTGGTGCTGCTGGGCGGCGCGCAGATCTTCACCGGCGACGTGCTGATGGTGATGGCCTGGGCCAGCGGGCGGCTCGCCCTCCCGCGCATCCTGCGGGCCTGGAGCCTGGTGTGGATCGGCAACCTCGCCGGCGCGTTCGGCACGGCCTTGCTGGTGCTTCTGGCGGACCATCACCTCTTCGGCGGCGGGCAGGTCGGCGTCATGGCGCTGCGCACGGCGGAGGCGAAGGCCGCGCTGCCCTTCTCGCAGGCGCTGATCCTCGGCGTGCTGTGCAACACGCTGGTCTGCCTCGCGGTCTGGCTTTCGCTGTCGAGCCGCCTGCCGGCGCATCGGCTGGTCGTCGTCGTGCTGCCGATCGCCGCCTTCGTCGCCGCCGGCTTCGAGCACGCGGTGGCCAACATGTATTTCCTGGGCTTCGGCTGGCTGGTCCGCGAACACGCGGGGCCAGGATTCTGGGCCGCCGTTCGGCTCGATCCCTCGGCCTTCCCCCATGTCGGACTGCCGGGCGTGGCGCATAACCTGGCAGCGGTCACCATCGGCAACGTGGCGGGCGGCGCCATCTTCGTCGCCGGCATCTACTGGCTACTCTACCGCCGGGCTCGCCCGCGGTCCTGACCTGCGACCTGCCTGCAGCTGTTATCGACCCTGCGGTGATGTGGGGCCGAGGTAAGCTCTACGTGCCTGCACTCACATTGACGTGAAGGGAGGGGATGCGCCGCCCGCTTCCGGTAGGGCCCGTCATCTCGGCTTCCGGATTGCGGCGCTTCCATCCTATCGTGCCGGTATGCGGGCAGAAAATAGCGCCGACAGTTCGGTACCGGGGATGCCCGCGCCGGTCCAGTCGGTCCGGTTCACCGAGCCCGCCGCCGTTTTGGACGCCACGCCGGGCGTGGTGCTGCAGATAACGCCCTTGCGGCACGACGGCTTCTATGTCGAGCAGACCACGATCAGGCTGGGCGACCTGGTCCTGGTGCTGGGCGCGTGCAGTCCGCTGGCAATGATCGCGGTGCCGGGATCAAGGACGGTCGCCCTCCAGTTTCCCCTCGACAAGGTCGAGACCCTCGTCCTCAACGGCTCGACGCTGCCGCGCTTCGGCTTCTGCCTGTACGGGCCCGGGGCCGAGCTCGTGCGGTCCAACATGCAGGACAACACCTACGCCGTGCTGGTGATGCCGCCGGAGGTGGCGGATCGTCACCTCGGCGGCGATGCCGGGTCGCCCGTGGTGGCGCCGGGCGAATACGTCCTGCGCGTCGCGCAACCCGACAGCTGGCATCGCATGGCAAGTCTCCTGCGCTCGGCATCCGGCATGGCGGAAGCGGCGCCGGAGGTGTTCTCGAGCGACCCGGCCCGCGAGGCGCTGCGCGCGTCCCTGCTTGGTCTCGCGCGCGACCTGATGCGGGAGGCGAAGGGCACGGTGCGGGGGCGCCGGCGCCGCACCTGCGACGCCTGGCGACGGGTCGTCCTCGGCGCCGAATCCTATCTCAACGCGCATCTCGAACGCCCGATCTACACCGAGGAGCTGTGCCGCGCGCTGTCGGTCTCGACCCACACGCTGATGGAGGCGTTCCACGGCACGCTGGGCGTCAGTCCGCATCGCTATCTCAAGCTGCGCCGTCTCAATCTCGTCCGTGCCGCCCTGATGCGCCAGGACGGCGGTCCGCAGCTCGTGAAGTCCATCGCGCTGTCGCACGGCTTCTGGCACCTCGGCCAGTTCTCCCACGACTATCGCGAGCATTTCGGCGAGACGCCCTCCGAGACCCTGTTCGCCGCAGCGTCCAACGAGCACGCGCCCGCCGCCCTGGCTGCGGCTCAGCGGGCTGGGCGGACGACGTAGCTGACGAGGACACCCGAAGTCTGCACCACCGCGGACGGCAGCGGCCGGCCGGCGTGTAGGATATCGACCTCGGCGATCACGCAATCCGCCGCCTGCGCCATCGTCGTGGCCAGCGCCAGCCCGTTCGCCGCATAGGACAGGTTGAACCAGGCATCGGCCTCGCTCGCGGCCAGCACCGCGAACTGCGCGCGCAGCGGCAAGTCCACCAGGACCGACCCTCCCTCGGTGCGCCCGGGCTCCGCCTCGCCGCGTCGGTCGGGGACGGGCGGGAAGCCGTGACCGGTGGCGCGGATCCGTTCGATGAGCCTGTCCTGCCCCGTGAGCTCGAGCTGGAAACCGTCGCGCATCATGCGCCGCCGGGCGACCGGGTTCCTGCCGAGATGCGCCGCGACCACGCGGGTCACGCACCGCCCCTCGATCAGCAGGCTCACCCCGCAACCCGGACTCGCGAGATCGGGAGCGATCACTGTGAGATTCCGCGCCCGTCGCGCGACAAGGGCCTGCACGACGCGCGCAGGCGCATGCGCGGGCGGCGGGCCGCACAGCATGATGCTGGCGCCATCGGGAATGAGGTCTGCCGCCTCTGCCGCCGAGATGGCCCTGCCCACCGTCCCGTCCCCGTCCTGCGTCGCCGCGGCACCGGCCCGCCGCAGGAGGCGCGGCGCGCCGGCCCTGCACGGCGATGCACGAGGGGGGCGGCGACGCTGTGCGGTCCGAGCCGATTGATCGCGAGCGCACGCTGCGCGCGATCGCGAGCGAACTCTACGTGGCGGGAGCAGCCTTGTCCGATCCCAGCGCTATCGAAATACGCCGCTCTCGCGCGCTTGGCAGGAAGCGCGGGATGAGGCGGCCTCGCCCTGGTCTAGAGGCGGTCCACCAGGTCCAGCGCATTGCGCGTCGCCTCGCCGAGCGCCGTGTTGTCGAAGATGCACCAGGCCTCTCGCCCGTCCTGCTGGTCGCTTCGGATCTGCCTCGCCAGTTCGTCGAGCACCGCGCCCGCGTAGCCCGAGCGATACATCTCCGGCGACCCATGCAGGCGGCGGTACGTGACGCCCGGCCATCCGCCCGGCACGCCGGCGCTCGGCACCACCGCGGGATCCGCGGCGACGCGTGCGACCCGGAGTTCGGACAGCCGGGCCTCGACCTCTTCGGCGAACCAGGTGGCATGGCGTGGCTCGCACACCAGCTCACCGGCGAAGCGCCGGCGAAGGTGGCCGAAGAACCCGTCCACCAGGCCGCGGTCGTGGCGGAGCGAGGGCGGCAACTGCACGAGCAACGGGCCAAGCCGGTCGCCAAGGCCTTCTGCCTCGCCGAGAAATCGCTCGAGCGGCTCCTCCGCGTCGCGCAGCCTGCGCTCATGCGTCACGGCTTTCGGGACCTTGACCGCGAACCGGAACCCCGGCGCGACGCTCGCTGCCCACCGCACATAGGTCGCGCGCTTGTGGGAGCGGTAGAAGGACGAGTTGATCTCGACCGCCGGGAAGCGCCGCGCGTAGCGCTCGAGATGGGTGCCGCCGTCGGGAAAGGCGGCCGCGTGCTGCTTCGGTATGCTCCAGCCCGCAGTGCCGACCGCCGGCCTTCGCTGCGTCATGCCGAGGCAGCAGGCCTGCTGCCCCCGTTCAGGATCGGCGGGACGACCGACCGCTGGGCTTGCCGCCGGGCTCGGTGCCAGGGGGCACGTCGCTGCCCGGAGGGCAGACGGTGACCTGGCCGCCGCGGGCGTGAAACTCGGCGACCAGGCGGTCCGCCTCGTTCTCGCCCGGCACAGCGCCGGCCATGCGTGCCTTGGCGACCTGCGAAGCGATCAACTGCGCCTGACGGAAGCGTTCGCGATACCTGGCGGCACGGGACTCCGCGGCTTGCGCCGCTTCTGCCGGGTTCGCCTCGGGGGAGTTGCTGGCACGGGGGCTCTTCATGCGCGCGGACTAGCAGCCAAAGGCCGAACCGCACAGCAGCCCGTGGGTCACCTCGCCGTCAGAAGGCGCAGCCCTCGGTCTCACGCTTCGCCCCCCCTTCGTCGCGCAGGTGCTTCAGCGCGTCGCCGGCCAGTCCCGGCATGAGCCGACGGCCTGTCCAGGACAGCCCAGACGGGCGCGTGATCGCTGGCGCCTTCGCGGCCGCGCTCCTCGCGATCCACGCCCGCACTGCGCAGCCGGTCGCGCAACGGCGTGTTGACGAGGATGTGGTCGATGCGCAGCCCGGCGTCACGTTGCCAGCGATCCCGCTTGTAGTCCCAGAAGGTGTAGATCGGGCCGGTCGGTTGGTGGGCTCGCAGGGCATCGGTCCAGCCCTGGGCGAGCAGGCGCCTGAAGGCGTCCCGGCTCCCGGGCTGCAGCAGGGCGTCGTTGCCCCAGGATTTCGAGGGATAGATGTCGGCATCCGTCGGCACGACGTTGTAGTCGCCGGCGAGCACCACGGGCGCGCCGGTCGCCTGCAGCGCTGCCGCGTGCCCGATCAGCCGTTCGAACCAGGCCAGCTTGTAGTCGAACTTCGGCCCCGGCTGCGGATTGCCGTTGGGCAGGTAGAGGCAGCCGATCAGGACGCCGTTGACGGCCGCCTCGATGTAGCGCGCCTGGGTGTCGGCGGGATCGCCAGGCAGCGCGCGGCACGTCACCACCGGCTCGGCGCCGCGCGCCAGGATCGCCACTCCGTTCCAGCTTGCCTGCCCCTGCCACGCCGCGCGGTATCCCGCGGCCTCGATCGCCGCGATCGGGAAGGCATGATGTGCCGCCTTGAGTTCCTGCAGGCAGACGACGTCGGGCCGTGCCGCGGCGAGCCAGCCCAGCAGGTTGGACAGACGCTTGTTCACGTTGTTGATGTTGAACGTGGCGACCTTCACTCTTGGCGTCTCATGCGGGGCGGATCGCAGCGGTCCCACGAGTCAGCGCCGGAGGTGACATGAAGATCCGGGTGGATGAGACGCACGCCGTCTCGGCGATGCTGCAGGCGCCGTCCGACCCGGTCGCGTGCCTCGTCCTGGCGCATGGTGCGGGGGCGGGCATGACGCACCCCTTCATGACCGCTGTCGCGGACGGTCTGGTGCAGCGGCAGATTGCCTGCTTGCGGTTCCAATTCCCCTACATGGAGGCCGGCTCGAGACGGCCGGACCGGCCTCCCTTGGCGCAGGCGGCGGTCCGGGCAGCCGTTGCCTCCGCGGGCGAGCTCCTGGCTTCCGTTCCGCTCTTCGCGGGCGGCAAATCATTCGGCGGCCGCATGGCCTCGCAGGCGCAAGCCGAGGCGGCGCTGCCCGGTGTGCGGGGTCTCGTGTTCTTCGGCTTCCCGCTGCATCCCGCGGGCAAGCCCTCCGCCGAGCGCGCGAGGCACCTCGCGCAGGTCCGTGTGCCGATGCTGTTCCTGCAGGGCACCCGCGATGCTCTGGCCGAGCCATCGCTGCTCGCGCCGGTCATCGCGCAGCTGGGCCGGCGCGCGACGCTGCTGCAGGTCGAGGAAGCCGACCACTCGTTCCACGTTCCTGCCAGATCCGGCCGAAGCCACGCAGATGTCCTGCAGCACCTGCTTGACCGCACCGCTGCGTGGTGTCGCGCGGTGATTCAGCGAGGCGTGTCGTGAATGACCGCAGCGATGACGCCGGCGAAACGCGGTCGGGGCCGCAGCACATCAAGGCTGATCGGCCGCTTCATGGGTCTCTCAGCAGCGAGCGATGGATCCAGCCCCGGTGCTCGCCGCCTGGGGTCGTCACGTTCAGCCAGACGCCCTGCTGGCCGACGATCTGCAGCCGCGTCCCGAGTGGGGCCGTCCACACCACCGCGCCTGACATGGATGGCGCCGCGCGCATGTTGTTGCCGGACCTTCCCGTCGTGACGGTCTCCCGCGCCGCGCTGCGCGGCGGCGCCGATGCCGCCGGAACGTCGGCGACCGCCGGGACGGTTGGCTGAGCTCTTGGGGTCGCTGAAGCCACCGGCTGAACGCGCGTATCGGGCTGCGCTTCAGTGGCCGAAGGCTGGGCCGGGGGAGGCCCCTGGACGACAGGGGCCGCCGGCGGCGCCGATCCCTGCGGTGCCCAGTCGTTCATCACGGCAACCAGCGCGAAGGCACCGAGCACAGCGACCCCGGCGAACATCCAAGAGCCCCGGCGCCTTCGATCGGCGTCCCAGTCGTAAGGCGTGAAGGGCTCGGGTCTGGGGCGCGAGAAGACGAACAGCCATCGCGGCAAACGCGGACGAAGCATGCCCGCCGTGAACGGCCTCGCGATTCCCAATGCCATGGCACCCACCCCCAAGGCGTCGGACGGTATCACCGGGCCCCACCCCGCTCACAAGCCTGTGTTTCCGCGAAAAGGCTGCACGTAATGCGCGCGACGATGGAGCCGGCCCGCTGCGTCGGCGCATACGCCGAGGTACTGCGCTTCGCCGGAACAGGACGGTGTGGCGCCACGCCATCAAAGTCAGCGAGTGCCGGCGCATTCGCGCGTGCCGGCGACCGAAGGAGGTCAGCCCGACCCTTTGCCGTCCGTGGCTTGCCTGGTCTCGATTTCGTCGAGGACCGCTTCCGGCGCCACGTCCTTCTTGATCTCCTGGATCTCCGGGTCGGCATCCGCGCGGACCCCGGCGCGCTCGGCCATGGCGGTGACGAGTTCGACCAGCTTCGTCAGCTCGTGCTCGGTGAGAAGGCTGACATGCAGGTCGAGATCGGCGCGCTTGTCCGCTGCCGCGGCCATGCGGTTCTGGCTGATGAGCACGAAGGTGGAGAGGAAGATCGCCTCCACCGACGCGACCATCGCCAGCACGACGAAGGACGGATCGAACCTCGGCACGCCGGGCACGACGCCGATGTTCGCCACGATCCAGGCGCCGTACAGCGCGAGGTGCACGTAGACGAACCGCATGCTGCCGGCGAAGCGTGTGATCGCCTCGGCGACCCGCGCCTCGATCGGCGCTTCGGCCGCTTCCTGCCTGCGACGTGCGTCAAGCGCCTGGATGTTCCGCTTGAGCGCGCTGCTCAGGTCCTCGGGTCTCGGCGGCGGCACGGTCGGCGTGACTTGATCCAAGGGAGCAATCCTCGTCCGGGTGCGTGGAGCGGCGCCGACGCGCCGCTTCGCCGATGCTCCGTGCGTCCCTCCATCCAGGCCGCTCCGAAACGGGCTCTCAGCGCGACGCCTTGTAGAGCCGGGCGGCGACCTCGAACATCTCCTCGGGCGCGTAGTCCGGCGTGAACGCCGAGGCGACGCCGGTCAGATCATGGATCTTGCCGCCCTGCGGCATGCCGTCCACGACCTCGAGCTCGCCCGGCGGATCCCCGGGCAGCGCAGTTTCGCCATTGCCCCAGATCCCGGCGATCTCCTTGTAGTCGGCCGGGCTGAAGGTATAGAGCCGCCGGTGGGAGCCTTCGGCCAGGTACTTCTGGCATTCCGGGATCTTCGACAGCGGGATGTTCGGCGTCGGAAGAACCTTGGTGATGTCCGCCCCGGTGATCTGCTTGATCGCGAGCGCGTAGGCATGCGCGTGCACCGAGCCGCGGACCAGCAGGTAGCCGCAGACCTCGCGACCCGTGGGATCCGTCAGCGTCTCGTAGACCCGCAGCTTGTGGAGACGCGCGCCGCACTCCAGGTGGAAGTTGTGCAGCAGGTCGACCACGACATTGCCCGTCGTAGTGACGAAGTCGCGGTTCCACGATGCCCCGTTGCTGTCCACCGGCATGGCCCCGCCCCCGTTCGACAGGAAGGATGCTGCGAGGCGGATATCGCGCATCTCCTCGAACGGCGCCTTCGAGATATCGGCGTCGCCGGTCTCGTCGCCGTCGGAATCCGGCCCGTTCGCCAGCATGGCGACGCCGTTGCTCACCAGCTCGACATGGCCGAGCTCCTCGGCCGTGATGGCGGCGACGATGCTGTAGAAAGGCCGGAGCTTCGCCTTGCTGCGGAAATTGAAGCTCTGGAACATGTAGTTCCCGAGCGTGGACATCTCGCCGTATTTGCCGCCCAGCAGCTCCTGCAGCGCGGCGGCAGCGTTGGGATCCTGTTTCTTCGGGGCGGGAAGCTCGACCTGCAGCTTGTCGACGCGCAAGAACATTACGTGGCACTCCGGGCGATCGTGGAGCACACTCAACGAAGCTTGAGGGCCGAAGTTCGGACATGCCGCTTGGACGATGCCGACCACGCCGTCGCACGGGCTGCAGCGAGCCTGCCGACGGCACCTCCGCGGTTCCGTCATGCGGCAGACTTGATTTCACCGCGGCAAGGTGCAGGGTTCGCGGCTCAACCGGCCCGGTTCACAGGGCCTCGGGGGCGAGGACATGAGCTTCCTGCGGAGCACGCGGGAGGACAGGGCGCGCGCAGGCATCCAATGGCCCGCGCCGCGCAGCGCAATCCAGGGCTTGAGCGCACTCGTCATCGCCGCGCTCACAGTTCCCTTGCTCATCCTGGTCGTGTTCGCCTGGCTGGCCTGGCGCGACACTTGGAACTCCGCCGAGCGCGAACTCGCGCGTGGCGCCGAGGCCGCGGCCGAGTATGCCCGGCGCGTTCTCGACGTTAATCTGCTCGCCGCCGACCTTACAAACCACGTCCTGCGCGGCCTCTCCGACGACCAGATCCGCGCGCGCGAGGGCGACCTGCATCGCGAGCTGCGCCAGCTCCTGCCCTCGCTGCCGGGGGTCAACACGGTCGTCGTCCTCGACCGCGAGGCCGAGGTCCTGCTCACCGGGAACATATACCCGGTGCCGCGCGGCACGCGCTTCCCGGACCGCGAATGGGTCGTCGCCCTGCGCGAGCCCGATGCGCCGGACCCGCACATCAGCGCCATCACCATCGGCCGGCTGGACAACAATCTCTTCTTCGGCGTCAGCCGCCGGCGCGCCGAGACGGGCAACGGGTTGCCGGCCGGCGCCTATGACGGGCTGGTCAACGTGTCGGTGGACCCGAACCGCCTGTCCGCCGGCCTCGCTGCCATTGCGGGACCGCAGGGCGACGTGGCCTCCCTCGTCCGCGCCGACGGAGCGCTGCTTGCCCGCAGCACCGGGCTGCCGGTCCCGTCGCCGCAAATCCCGCCGCGCAGCAGGCTGCGGGACGCCGCCAGCGCCGGTGAGACCGCCGGGACCTACATGGGGCAGACGCTCGGCCTGCCGCCCGACCAGCGCGCCGGCGAGGCCCGCCTCATCGCGTTCCGCCGCGTCGGCGAGCTGCCGCTCTACGCGACCGTGGCCCGGCCGACACCGGTGATCGTCGCGCGCTGGCGTGGGACGCTGCTGCTGCAGCTCGCCGTGGGGCTGCCGGCCTGGGCGGGGTTCGTTGTCCTGGCCTTTCTCCTGCAGCGCAAGCAGCGCGACCTCGCCACCGTGAATGCCGGCCTTGAGCGGCGGGTGGAGGAACGGACGGCCGCGCTGCGCGACAACGAGACGAAGCTGCGGATCGCCCAGCAGGCGGCGCGGACGGGCACCTTCGTATTGGACCCCGACACGGGCGAGGTGGACTGGTCGGATGAGCAATATGCGCTGTTCGGGATGGATCGCGCGGCCGACGGCCCGATGGACTACGCGCGCTTCCTCGACGAGGTCGTCTATCCCGGGGACCGCGCGCTGGTCGAGGCGGCCGGCGCGGCCGCCTTCGCGTCCGGCGAGTTCGACGCCGACTTCCGGGTATGGCGGCGCAGGCCGGACGGCACGCGCGAGATGCGCTGGATGACCGGCAGGGGCCGTCGCCTCGCGGGGCCCGATGGCAGGCTCGGCCGCATGTTCGGGGTGAACGTCGATATCACCGAGCGCAAGCTCTCCGAGGAGCGGCAGGCGCTGCTGATGCGCGAGGTGAGCCATCGCGCCAAGAACGCGCTGGCCGTGGTGCAGGCCGCCCTGCGCCTCACCCGCAAGGACGACGCGATAGCCTATGCGCAGGCGATCGAGGGCCGGGTCGCTGCCCTGGCGCGGGCGCACACGATCCTTGCCGCGGGCCAGTGGGAGAGCGCGGCCATGCGCGCGCTCGTCGAAGCCGAGCTGGCGACCTTCCAGCCCGGCGAGGGCGAGCGGGCGGATGCGGTCTCGTTGGAGCAGCGGGTGACGATCGAGGGACCCGACCTCGCCCTGGCGCCGGATGCCGTGCAGGCGCTGTCGATGGCGTTCCACGAGCTTGCGACGAACGCGGCCAAGTATGGCGCGCTGTCGGTGGCGGAGGGGCGCGTCTGGGTCACCTGGGCGGTGGACAGGGTCACCGCGAGCCTCACGATCATCTGGCGCGAGAGCGGCGGGCCGCGGGTGGACAGCACGCCGGTGCGCCGCGGCTTCGGGTCCCGGGTGATCGAGGCGACGGTGCAGAACCAGCTCGGTGGCCTCGTGAAGCGCGCCTGGGAGGCGGACGGGCTGGTCTGCGTCATGACGGTGCCTCTCGGTCGTTCTCTCGCGCCGGGCGAGCCGAGCGTAGCCTGACGAGGCTACGCCGGCCGTCGCGCGACGGAGCGGTGGACGCCGGCGCAGACCGAGCAAACCCGCTCGGGCAGCCTCGTAAGAACGGCATGGCGGGAGGGGAGACGACGGCACGCTGCTGCGCTCGCCGGGGGGGGTAGGTGATCGGCTCCCGGGCGAGTCCGGACTTTACCAAATCCGCAGGATTTGATAAATTCCTGGGATGACCGCCGAAGATGCCGTCACCGCCCAGCTCCGTCGCCTGATCCTCAACGGAACCCTTCCGCCCGGGGCCAAGCTGACCGTCTCGGCGCTTTGCGCGCGCATGGGGGTCAGCCCCACGCCGCTCCGCGCCGCGCTGCGGCTGCTCGAAGGTGAAGGCCTGGTCGAATCACAGGCCAACCGCGGCGCCTGGGTCCGCGCGCTGGCGCCGGCTGATATCCGCAACCTCTACCGTCTGCGCGGCGCCGTGCTGGGGCTGCTGATCCCCGACGTCGCACGACATGCGTCGAACGCCGATCTCGACGAGCTCGAGCTCCTCGAACATCGTTACGAGGCGGCGGTGGCGGCCGGTCAGGGCGCCGCGGCCATGCAGGCGAACCACGCCTTCCAGCGCGCGCTGCTCGCGCTCGCGCGCAACCCGGACGCGGCAGCGGTCATGGAACGGACCTGGGGGCTAGTGGAGGCGCTGCGGCTGCGCCTGGGCTTCGGCCCTGGACGTCTCGCCCGCGCGGTGATGAGCCACCACGCCCTGCTGGACGCACTGCGCCGACGCGACGCGGACACCGCGACCGCCGCCGCGCTGGAGGCGTCGCGCGGAGCGATGCAGGACCTGCTCGAACTCGCCGAGGCCAGGGAACGGCGCGTCGCGTGACACTCGCCTCACGGCAGATTGCACGCGACGAAAAACGGGAGGAACGACGATGACCAGCTTGCCCGACCGGCCCACGCGCCGGTCGCTCGTCGCCGCAGCCGCCGCCACCATCCTCGCCAGGCCGTCCCTGGCGCAGGAGGGTTATCCCTCGCGCCCGATCCGTCTCGTGGTTCCCTATCCGCCAGGCGGCGGCAACGACGACGTCGCCCGGATGCTGGCGGAAGGCGTGTCACGCGGCCTGGGCCACCCGGTGGTCGTCGAGAACCGGCCTGGCGCCTCCGGCATGCTCGCTGGAGAGTTCGTGTCGCGGTCCGCGCCGGACGGCCACACGATCATGGTGGACCAATCGAGCCTCGTCATGAACCCGGCGCTCTTCGGTCGGACGCCCTTCGACGTGCAGAAGGACTTGGCGCCCATCACCCTCGCGGTGACGGTGGGGATCATCGTCGTCGCCCACCCGTCACTGCCGGCGCGCAACGTCGCCGAGCTCATTGCGCTGGCGAAGGCCCAGCCAGGGCGGATCAACTACGCTTCGCCCGGCAACGGAACGCCGCAGCACATCGACATGGAGGTGCTGAAGCGCGCGGCCGGCATCGACCTCGTCCACGTGCCCTATCGCGGCGGCGCGCCGGCGACCCTGGCGCTGCTCGCCAACGAGGCGCAGCTGCTGCTGAGCGGCACCTCGGCGGTGCCGCACATCCAGGCCGGCACCATGCGGGCGCTCGCCACCGCCGGCCTGCGCCGGTCGAGCCTCCTGCCGGACGTCCCGACCGTCAACGAGTCAGGGCTGCCGGGTTATGAGAGCGGCGTCTGGATCGGCTTCTTCGCACCGGCGCGGACGCCTGCCCCCATCATCGCCCGGCTGAACGCGGAATTCACCCGCGTCCTGCAGGGGGAGGAGATGCGGCGGCGCTTCACCGAGAAGAACATGGAGGTCGTCGCGAGCACGCCGGACGCCTTCGCCGAGGTCATCGACCGCGATCTCGGGCGCTACACTGCCGTCATCCGCGAACTCGGCATCCGGCCGGACTGACGCGCGCCGCGGCATAATGGGATCTTCACCTTGCGCATCGCCGACCGGTTCTTCCTGAAGGGCGCCTTCGACACCGAGAGCCTCGCCTACATCCGACAGCTCGGGGCCGAGGGCGCGACCATCAACATCGCCGGCGAACTCGCCGGCAACCGCGAAGGCACGCGCGCCGTGTCGGATGCGCTGACCGAGCGGCTCCGCTCCGGCCCGTACTGGACGGCGGAGGACCTGATCGAACTGCGCGCGGCCTTCGACGCGCAGGGTTTGGAGCTCTTCGCGATCGGCCACGTCCCGCCGCACCGTTATCTCAGGGCGCTGCTCGGGCTTCCCGGACGCGACGAGGAGATTGAGCATTGGTGCCGGTCCCTCCGCGCCATGGCGGCCGCCGGGATCGGCATCCTGCAATACAGCTGGCACCTCAATGCCGGCGCACGGCACGTGAACTGGCACACCGATGTCGGCATCCCCATCCGTGGCGGGGCGCTGGCGGAGGGCTTCGATCACGCCCTCGCCCGCGACGCGCCGGCGACGGAGATCGGGATCGTGTCCGACGAGCAGCTCTGGGAGAGCCTCACCTACTTCCTTCGCGCGGTGCTGCCCGTCGCGGACGAGGTCGGGGTGCGGATGGCGCTGCATCCGGCGGACCCGCAGGTGCCGTCGCTCGCCGGCATCGCGCGGATCATGCGGAGCCCGGAGGCGTTCGACCGCCTGCTCGACATCCACCCGGGCCCGTCGAACGCGATCAATTTCTGCCAGGGCTGCTTCGCGCAGATGCTGGAGCCGGAGGGCGTGTACCGGGCCATCGAGCATTTCGCCGCGCGAGGCGCCATCGCCTTCGTGCACTTCCGCAACGTGACCGGCGGATGCGAGAAGTTCGTCGAGGCATTCTGGGACGAGGGCAAGGTGGACATGGTGCGGGCGATACGGACGTACCGCGACGCCGGCTTCGACGGCTACTTCACGCCGGATCACCACCCGCACGTCGTCGCGGATACGGCCTGGGGTCACCGCAGCCGCGGCTTTGCGCTCGGCTACATGCGGGGCCTCATCCAGAGCACGACGGCGCGGTCGTGGATCGCTGAACGGCACGAGGCTGGAAGGCCTGGCGTGCCATAGGGGATTCGAACCCCTGTTGCCGCCGTGAGCAAGCTGCGCGCCTGACCGTGGATGACCTGCAGGCCACCAATGCGCGGATCATGGTCCCGACCTCGAACAAGGGGCGCGGTAGCAAGTCGCAATCGCACATCGCGGTGCCGCTGCCGGCGGACACACTCGGGAGGCTGACCGCACTGACGAAGGGACGCCGCGGGCATGAGCCGTTGCTGCAACGATGGCACCACACGCAGGCTGCGGGCGACAAGGAGACTGGCCGGCTGCCGGCATGGGTCCGGACGGATCGCCGCGCCTGGACGGTCGCAAGCAAGATGACCCAGGCGTGGCGCTCGGCGCCGGCAGCCGCCGAACTGTCGGCCGACTTGGTGCCCTATTGCCTGCGGCACTCGTCAATCGTGCGAGGGCTGCGCGCCGGCCTGCCGGTGAGGCTGGTCGCCGCGGTCCATGACACCAGCGTGGCGATGACTACGGCGCCTACATCGTGGATGCGACGGAGGATCTGCTGCGGCGAGCGGCTGCCGCTGATGCCCGCGGCGCTCGGCCGATGGACGGAGCCTCTCTGCCGAGCGTGCCCGGCGCGGGGCGGGCTAATTGCTCGGGGGCGCCCCCTGCCCCGCCAATCGTCGGCCTCGCTCTACGCTTCGAGCAGCCACACTGAGAAGAGTTGCTCCGGATCGGTCCACATCCTGGCCGGGCGCCAGCCGGCCGCCTGCACCAGTTCGCGCAGCCGGTCGGGACGATATTTGTGGCTGCTCTCGGTGTGGATGCTCTCGCCTTCAGCGAAGCGAAAGACGCGCCCGGCCAGCCTGACCGACTGCTCGCGCAGCGAAACCAGATGCATTTCCATTCGCTCCAGCCTGCAGTTCCAGCGCGCCGCATGGCGAAAGCTGCCAGGATCGAAATCTGTCCCGGCTTCCCGGTTCAGCCGTGCGAGCAGGTTCAGGTTGAAGGCGGCAGTCACGCCGGCGGCGTCATCATAGGCTGCCTCCAGCACCGCGACATCCTTCACGAGATCGGCGCCGAGCAGCATTCGCGATCCAGCGCGCAGGCTGGCACGGGCCCGACGCAGGAAGGCGAGAGCCCCTTCCCGTTCGAAATTGCCGATAGTTGAGCCGGGGAAGAAGCCGAGATGAGTGGTGCTGCCGGCGGCGCGTCCGGCGAGATCGAACGGCAGGGCAAAGTCTGCGACCACCGGTCGGACCTTCAGGCGGGGGAAGGCCACCGCCACGCGGGTCGCGGCCGCATCCAACCATTCAGGAGCAATATCGACCGGCAGATAGGCTGCCGGCGCCGTCAGCGCACCCAACAGCTGCACTGCCTTGGTGCCGTCACCGGGTCCGAATTCCACCACCGCGGCGCCGGGACCGACCGCGCAGGCGATGTCCGATCCGCTTTCGGCCAGGATCCGCAGCTCGGTCCGAGTTGGGTAGTATTCCGGCAGCCGGGTGATGGCTTCGAAGAGGCGGCTACCTTCAGCGTCATAGAGCCATTTGCACGGCAGGGTTTTTGGACTGGCGGAAAAACCGGCCAGAGCATCGGCGCGCAGCGCCGCAGCCTGGGCCGTGGCCGCGTCGCGCGCCTCTGCGCCGCTCACGCCACATCCTCCGCGAGGCGGAGGCCGGTGAATTGCCATCGCGCCCCGGGCGGGAAGAAATTGCGATAGCTCTGGCGCGCATGGCCAGGCGGCGTCGCCAGCGATCCGCCGCGCAGCACCATCTGCCCGATCATGAACTTGCCATTGTACTCTCCGACGGCGCCGGCCCAGGGCTTGAAGCCTGGATAGGGGCGATAGGCACTGCCGGTCCATTGCCAACCGATGCGCGCGGCATCGGCGAAGCCGGGCAGGTCAGCGGCTGCTTCCCATTCCTGTTCGGTTGGCAGGCGCTTGCCGGCCCAGCGCGCGAAAGCGTCGGCCTCGTACCAGGAAATGTGACGGACCGGGAGCGTCGGATCGAGAGGCCGCAGCCCACCGAAGCCGAATTGCATCCAGGTACCGTCGCGCTGCTCCCAATAGAGCGGCGCCCCCCAGCCCTCGGCCTGGCAGGCGGTCCAGCCATCGCTCATCCAGAGCAGTGGCTCCCGATAGCCACCGTCCTCAATGAAGGCGAGCCAGTCACCATTGCTCACGAGCCGATCTGCGATGCGAAAGGGCGCTAGAAAGGTACGGTGGCGCGGTGCCTCATTGTCGAAGGCGAAGCCCGTGCCGCTACAGCCGATCTCCACGACCCCCTCAGGCCCGTCGAGCATGCACGCCGGACCCTCCGCGCTTGGCGGTTCGCGCCAGCCGCGGTCATAGGCGGGACGCAGCGGATTGCTGGAGAGCGCGTGCAGGATATCGGTCAGAAGCAGCTCCTGATGCTGCTCCTCATGCTGAAGGCCGAGCTCGATCAGCGGCAATGCCTCGGGCGGTGGATCGCGCAACAGCGTCGTCATGGCGGCGTCCACCAGCGCGCGATACGCAGCGACTTCGGTATTGCTTGGGCGGGTCACCATACCGCGCTGGGGGCGCGCATGCCGCGGCCCCGCGGCGACATAGTAGGAGTTGAAGAGACTGGCGTAGTCCTGATCCACACGACTGTAACCCGGCAAAAAGCGCAGCAACAGGAAGGTCTCGAAGAACCAAGTGGTATGGGCCCGGTGCCATTTGGTTGGGCTCGCATCCGGCATGGACTGGACGACCTGGTCCTCGGGCGAAAGTGGTGCGGCCAGAGCCTCGGTCCTGTTGCGAACACCGCGGTAGCGCTCGACGATGGCGTGAGGGGCTTCCGTCTGCTGGCGATCAATCACGTTCATGGATCGGTGGTCCCAAGTCTTGTGCGGCGCTGCCGTGGGCTTCGTGACGCTCACTCTGGACTTCTGATGACGGTTCACCACGGCTGCGGTTGCCCTGCTGGGGTCCGCATTGCTGCGTTCATTGACCGGCGCCTGACCGCGGATCTGAAATCGGTCCGCCCGACGGGCGAGTTTTCGCGGGTTAAATTCGCTCATCGGGCGGCAGGCGCACGTCGCCGCGCTGACAAAGGCGCAGCCGGTGGCAGAGGTCGTCACGCTCCCGCATCGCCGTCGGCTGGCCTGCACCGCCGCTGATCCCGCTAAGGCTGTTAACCCGCGCCAGGAACGTCGCGCCCGTCCTGACCTCCGAACCGGGCTGCCGCGCCACCTGCCTTTCGGAGCGCGCATCGGAGGCGGTTGGATGATTGAAAAGCAAGCGGACGCCCTTGCCGACTGGCAGGATGACATTGTTCGGCGGAACTGCGAGATAGCCGTTGAGAGTGGCAACCCGGTGTTGTTCGTCCGCGCGCTGAAACATGCTCTTGGCGCGAACGGTTCTTCCGCTTCAAAGCCCGTCCGTACCGCTTCCACTCCGGGCGCGCCCTCGGCCTGCTCTTCATCTATGGCTTTGTCGAGGGCTCGATTGCCTGCAGAGCTACACCGCTTCCTGAAAGGTTCGATGTGGCGCTTATGCGAGTTGGAGGCTGGCCGCGTACTTTCGGGGATACCCGGCGGACGGACCTCCTGGAGCGACCAGCGGACGAGCGGCGGGCATTGCGACTCACGGGAAGTGTCGTTTGCTCGGCTGCGACATTTGCGCAATGGCGGGTGACGGCGAGAACGGCAAAGGCGAGCATCAAGAGCGAGACGTGGCGGTGCCAACCATGCCAGGAGCGCGTCTAGTTGTGGTCGAGGCCGAGTTCGTTCTTTGCCGTCTCGAAGGCATCCTCAATGGCCCAGCGATGACCCTCGACGGTGACCAGGGTCTCGACCGGGGTGCCCGTCTGCCACCATGTGGTGAAGTAGGCGAGCTCGCCATCGGTGACATGGCGACGAATCAGCAGTCCGCGCGTCCAGACGCCCTCGAAGCCCCCGACGCGGTCATCCGCCTCGAGATGGGCGAGTTCGAGGTAAGCCCAGTCGTGCAGGCGCGGCCCTTTGGTGCCGTCGCCCGCCACAAGTGCAACTGTAATGCTAAAGGGAGGTTCGGTTCGCCTGAGCATCGCGCCTTCCTCGAAGCAACCAGCGCGTATCGCGCCCGCAGCAAGTACGGCGGCATGCGTTTGGCGCGTGATGCCGCTCCCAAGGCTGGTGCCGAACGCTCTCGTGATTTCGAGCCCGGGGTTCAACGCCTTCGGATTGGGCAGCGATAGCCGAGGAAGAGGAAGCTGATGCGCGGGCGCGCAAGGCGGTGAGCGGCCCCTTCTTCGGGGCGCATTACGCGAAGTTCTACGAGCAGCCCCCGCAGGAGGAAGCGAACGGGCTGCGCAGCTGGTTCGCGCGCGGCCGCAACTTCATCATCGCCTACTCCGAGGTGCCGGCCGGCGCCGTGCTCGAGCGCAGGGGCCAGGTCGACGAATACGTGCTGCTGCAGCCCGATGCCGGCACCGCGGCCGAGGTCTCCGCCGGCGCCGAGACGAAGCAGGTCCCGGGCTACACCGTGACCTTCGTTCCACCTGGCGACAGCCGAATCACGATCAAGGCCGCGGGCCGCATCGTGCGGCTGTTCACCCCGCGGTCGGAGGATCTGGCGGCGAAGTGCAGCAACGCCGACGGCTTCAGGGAGCCCGATCCCCCCATCCCGCCGCTGCAGGACTGGCCGACGCCGTCCGACGGCTTCAAGGTTCGGAGCTACACGCTTGATGTCCCGCCGGAGCCCGGCCGCTTCGGCAAGATCTGGCGCTGCACCACCTTCATGGTGAACTATCTCGAGCCCGCGCAGGGGCCGCGCGACGTCACCAGGATGTCGCCGCACCATCACGACAATTTCGAGCAGTGCTCGCTGGTGCTGGACGGCGGCTACACCCACCATATCCGCTGGCCCTGGACGACCAACATGAACCACTGGTTCGAGGACGAGCACGAGTATTGCGGCGCGCCGTCGGTCACGGTGATTCCGCCGCCCTCGATCCACACCTCGCGGGCCGAGAAGGCCGGCCAGATGGTGGACATATTCTGCCCGCCTCGGGTGGATTTCTCGATGAAGCCGGGCTGGGTGCTGAACGCCGCGGACTACCCCATGCCCCGGCAGGGATGATGCGCCGCATCGCCGCGGTCGAGGCGGTCGTCTACCGCCAGGCCGTCCATCACCGCGGCGCGACGCCGACGCTGGCCGGCGTGCCGCGGCGCCATTTCGACGCGCTGCTGGTGCGGGTGGAAGCCGAGGGCGGGCTGGTCGGCTGGGGCGAGTGCTTCGGCCTCTACGAATCTTGGCCCGTGGTGCGGGAGATGCTGCGACGGATCGTCGGGCCCAGCGTCATCGGCCTGGATGCGACGGATCCCGCCGGCAGCAGCGACGCGATCATCCGGCGGTTTCACGGCCTCGGCGGATCCGGGGCCTTCATGCATGCGGTCTCGGGGCTGGAGGTCGCACTCTGGGACATCAAGGGCAAGGAAGCCGGGCTGCCGCTGCATAGCCTGCTCGGCGGCGCAGGCTGCGACACCGTGCCGGCCTATGCGAGCCTGCCGCGCTATGGCGCGCCCGATGCGGTGACGCGCGACACGGAGGAAGCCCTGGCGCGCGGCTTCCGTGGAATCAAGCTCCACGAGATCACGGCGCCGAACATCCGCGTCGCGGCGCGCTGCATGCCCGCCGAGGGCGAACTCATGGTGGACGTGAACTGCGCCTGGTCTGCCGATGGCGCACGCGCCATCCTGGCGGAACTCGCCGATGTCGAGCTCGCCTGGGTCGAGGAGCCGCTGCATCCACCAGACGACTACGAGGCGCTCGCCGCACTCCGGCGCGACAGCGGCCGGGTCATCGCCTGCGGCGAGAATGCCGCGAGCATCCTGGATTTCGACCGCATGGCGCAGGCCGTGGACGTGGTGCAGCCCAGCGTTGCCAAGCTCGGCGGGCTGTCGGCCATGCTGCGCGTGGCGGAGATCGCGAAGCGACGCGGCGCGCGCTTCGCGCCGCATTCCCCCTATTTCGGCCCGGCCTTGCTGGCGACGATCCACCTGCTGGCGGCCATCGCGCCGACGACGCCGGTCGAGGCCTATTTCTTCGACCTCGGTGCCGGCCCCTTCGGCGACGCCGTCATGCCGCAGGGCGCGCGCTTTGCCGTGCCGCAGGGCCCGGGCCTCGGCTGCGATCCCGACCCGGAGGTCCTGGCGCGCTGCGCCGTCCCGTGATCAGCGCTGCGTCGGCCGGCGCAGGATGCCGTCGACGCGCAGCACGGGCTTGCCCGCGATCGTCAGCCGCCCTTCCCCGAAGATCAGGGTGCGGGTGGCGCGCACCACCTCCATCCGGCCTTCCAGCCAGGCGCCCATCGGCGCCGCGTCGAGGTAGTCGCAATGCAGGCTGATCGTCCGCGTGAAGTCGTGGAAATTCAGCGCGGCATGGCTTCCGCCGATCAGCAGCATGTCCGCCAAGAAGGACAGCATGCCGCCATGGCAGGTGCCGCCGGGGTTGCAATGACGCTTCTCCACCCGGAAGCCCAACGTGAAGCCGCCCTCGAAGCGCCGGTAAAGCGGGCCGTTATGCGACAGGAAGTCGTCGCCGGCTCGCGATGGCCAGGGCTCGAAGCCCGGTGGCATGCCGTCCGTCATCCCCTGATGTTCAGTTCCCGCAGAAGGCGATCGGTCGCGGCGTCCTCCTCGGCCAGGAAGGCGGCGAAGCGGTGCCGGTCGAGCAGCTCGACCTCGTTGAAGTTGCGCTGCATGGACTGGACATAGCCGGGCTCCGCGCCGCCTTCCATCACCAGGCTGCCCCAGCGATCGAGGATCGCGGCGTCGGTGCCCTTCGGGGCGAAGAAGCCGAAGCGTGTGACCATCTCGAGATCGAGTCCGGCCTCGCGGAAGGTCGGCACGTCGGGGATCACCGACATCCGTCGCGCGCCGGTCTGGACCAGCGGCACGACGCCGCGATCTGCGAGAGGCATGACGAAGCTCGGCGCCCCCATCACCAGGTCGATGTCGCCGGCGAGCAGCGCGACGGAGGCCGTCGCTACGCCGGAATAGGGCACATGCAGCATCCTGATGCCCGCGACCTTGGACAGTTGCTCCATGATGAGATGCGGCGTGCCGCCGACGCCGGTGGAGCCGTAGCTCAGCCCCTCGGGCCTGGCGCGCGCCGCGGCCAGGAAGCCCGCGAAGTCGGTGAAGCTCGCACCGCGCCGCGTCGCCATCACGAAGGGGATGGAGACGAGGTTGGCGACCGGCGCGAAATCCGCCGCGGTGTAGCCGAGGTTCTGCAGCCGCGGCGCCGCGGTCAGCGCGCCGGTGCCGGCAAAGAGCAGCGTGTAGCCGTCCGGCGCGGCGGTGCGGACGCGGTTCGCGCCAAGCGAGCCGCCGCCACCCAGCACGGTATCCACGATGACGGACTGGCCGAGCGCCTGAGAGATCGGGCCAAGCAGCGGGCGGATATAGGTGTCCGCGCCACCCGGCGCATAGGGCACGATCACGCGGATGGCCCGGGTCGGATAGCCCTGCGCCCGAGCCGCGCGCGTAGCCAGCATCATGCCGGCGCCCGCCAGGGCGCCGCGTCGCGTGATCATCGCCTTCCTCCCTTGCCGGTCACGGCTGCATGCGGAACAGCCGCGCCGGATTGGTCCACAGGATCTTCTCGCGGTCCGCCGCATCCGGCACCACGCGATGCAGCGCGGCGAGCAGCGGCCCGTAATCCGTGCGCGCCTTGGCGCGCAGGAAGGGCCAGTCGGATGCCCAGACGCAGCGATCGACGCCGAAGGCCTCGATCAGCGCACGGACATAGGGATCAGTGTCTTCGTAGGGCGAGCCGGTGGCGGTGAAGCGGAAGATGCCGGACAGCTTCACATAGGCATCCGCGCTGCGGCCGAGTTCCAGCAGCGCCTGGAAACCGGGCTGCCCGATGCCTGCCTCCAGCTCCGGCCGGCCGCAATGGTCCACCACGACGGGCACGCCAGCCTTCCGCAGGATCGGCATCGCCGCGACGATGGACGGGCCATGGTGGTAGTGGACCTGAGCGAACCACCCGACCTCCCGCGCGCGGGCGAGCGCCCATTCGCCGGCGGGCCCGTGCAGCGGCGGGCTGGTCGGGAATTCCAGGTTGAAGCGGATGCCGACGATGCCGCCCTCGACCATGCGGCGAATCTCGGCTTCCGGCGTTTCGTTCGGCAGCAGCGCGACGCCCTTCAGCCTTCCCTTGGCTTCGGCGATCGCCTCCAGCATGTAGGTGTTGTTGGCGCCGTAGCCACCGAGCGGGTTGATCAGCAATCCATGGGTGAAACCGTGGCATTCCAGTACATGAAGGAACTGCCTGGCCGTGCCGAGCTCGTTCGGCTGGACGTCGAAGCCGCGATCGCCGCCCCAGCCCTGGCGCGAGAGGTCGAAGGCATGCGCATGGGAGTCGACGGCAGGCATCGCGTTCCTTTCAGAAGCCGTAGAGAGCGGCAGGATTGTCGACGAGAAGGCGCTGGCGGTCTGCTTCTTCCGGCGCGAAGGACGGGACCAGGTTCAGCAGCTCCATCTCGTCGACGGGCGTCGTCAGGTTCGGATGCGGGAAGTCGGTGCCCCACAGCACGCGGTCCGGCGCGGCGCCCAGCAGCGCGCGGGCGAAGGGCAGCGCCTGATCGAAGGGCGCGGTCGTCATGCGCTCCGCCCCACTCAGCTTCACCCAAATGCGGGGATCGCGGAGCAGGTCGAGCAGGGTGCGGAAAGCCGGCCCCTCCACGCCGAGGGCGGGATCGACGCGGCCCATGTGGTCGATGACGACGGGCATGTCGAGGCTGCGGATCGTCGCCTCCATCTCCCGCACGCCGTCGCCCTGAAGCTGCATGACCATGTGCCAGCCCAGCGGCCGCACGCGGTCGGCGGCGCGGTGCAAGACGCGCATGTCCGGCGCACCGCCCAGTGCCTTGATGAAGTTGAAGCGGATACCCCGCACGCCGGCGTCCTGCATCGCCCGCAATTCGGCATCGGTCGTGGCGTCGTCGATCATCGCGACGCCGCGATAGCGCGCCGGCGCCCAGCGCAGCGCATCCAGCATGGCGCGGTTGTCTGTGCCGTGGCAGCTCGCCTGCACGATGACGGCACGGCCCAGGCCGAGGCCGGCATGCACCGCGGCCAGCATCTCCTTCGGCTTGTCCCCCGGCGTGTAGCGGCGGCTCGGCGCATAGGGGAAGCGGTCGGCCGGGCCGAAGACATGGCAATGCGCGTCGCAGGCAAGCGCCGGCACGGCGAAGCGCGCGCGCTGCGGTGCGTCCGTGCCCTGCATGTCGCTTCCTCGCCCTGCTGCGGGCAGGCTAGGCCTCAGCGCCTCGCTCCGGAAGCAGGAAGCGAGTGGATTCCGCCTGGCGGAACACTCAGCCCCGTCCCCGCCGCAGCCGCTGCATGGACACGGCGATCTCCCGTGCAGCCTGCTTCAGCGCCGGCACTAGTTCCTCCGTCAATGCCCGCTGGGTAGCGGCGGAGCGGAAGAAGCTCAGCCCGATGGTGCCGGCGACCTCCTCGCCTTGCATGATCGGCACGGCGACGGTGTTGGACGAGCGCGGCTCCACCTTCAGATCGCGCAGCGAATGACCCTGGCGGCGGACCGTCGCGATCATCGCGCGCACCACCCGCCGCTCCGCCTCGGGGCACCAGGCGAGATAGGCGCGGCCCAACGCGCGCGTAACCAGGCTGTGCCGCAGGCCGATCGTGCCGTGGAAGGGCGAGACGCTGCTGTCGGCCGCGTCACGTGGTAGCCGATGCCGCGCGTCCCCTTCGCGACCAGCCCCGCCGCGCCGAGCGTGCCGAGCAGCCGCATGATGGTCGGCTTGGGCAGCGCCGTCGCGCGGTGCAGCTGCTCCACCGTGGTGTTCTGCTGCCGGTTGAGTTCGCGCAGCAGCGTCAGCGCGCGCAGGACGGATTGGACGAGCAGGTCGCTCGGGGCATGGTCTCCGCGAGGTCCGACACGGTGAGCACCAGCTTGCCGATCTGTGCGTCGCCGACCCTGATGATGGTACGTGCCGACTCGCCCTTTCCCGACCTCGCCGCGATGCTGGGGCGGGCGAGGGCGCAGCCGGCCGACGTCAGCTTCTCCTCATCCGGCATCGGCACCACGGTGCACCTGGCCGGCGAGTTGCTGCGCGCACGGGCGGGCGTGGACCTGCTGCACGTGCCCTATCGCGGCTCCGCGCCATCGGCGACTGCGCTGCAGTCGGGCGAGGTGGACGCCAGTTTCCTCAGCCCGATCGAGGTGCTGCCGCAAATCCGCGCGGGGCGGCTGCGCGCGCTGGCGAATTGCGCGCCGACGCGCACCCTGCTGCCCGAGGTGCCGGCGGTGGCGGAGATCGTGCCGAGCTACGACGGCGTGCAGCTCTTGTTCGGCCTGTTCGGCCCGCGCGACCTGCCGGCCGACGCCGTCGCGACGCTGATGCGCGAGCTCGCGCCGCTGCTTAGGGGCTCCCTGCTCAGCGAACGCTTGGCAGAGGTCGGCGCGGATATGCTACTGGACGGCCCCGCTGTGCTGGCGGCCCGGCTGCGCGCCGAGGTGCCGCTATGGAAATCCGTCGCCGAGGCCGCCGCGTGCCACGCGAATGACGGAGATCCCTGCCCTGCCCGACGCCCCCTTGGTGGACACGCATTTCCACCTCTACACCCGCGACATGCCGATCCAGCCCTGGGCCTGGCACCATCCGCCCGAGGATGCGACGGCCGAGCAGTTTTTCGCGATGATGGACACGCATGATGTTGGCTTCGGCGTGGTCGCGGCGGCCAGCCTCTATGGCCAGTACAACGACTACGTCGTCCGCTGCCTGCGGCGGAAAACCCCAGCAGCGAAAGCATCCACTTCACCTGGGCGGGCAGCGACGAGATGGGCCACGCTTCCGGCGACGGCGATGCCCAACTCGAGGCCGATGGCACCCTCGTCGGCGAGATCCGCTTCCATCGCGGCCATAAAGCAGCCTTCACCGCCCACCGCTCATAGCTTTTCAGCAGCCTACTAGATGGAAGTCAGGATCACGCGTGCCACAGGCACCGATGCGTAGTCGTACACCTCGATCTCAGACGGACCATTGACCACGTCTCGGAGCGCGGCACCCTACGCGCCTCGCGCCGGGATCCCGCTATTCGGCTTCGTCGCAATCCCGAAGAGCTTGCTGGCGTTCTGGCCAAGGATCCGGCGCCGGCGCTCGATAGGGAAGCTCTCTGGCATCGAATGGTAGGGCGAATCGAAGTCCCAGTGCGGGTAGTCCGAGCTGAACATCAGGCGGTCTGCGAAGCCCGATTCCTCGAACATGCGGTAGACCTCCTCGGTGTCCTCCGGTCGCTCAGCTTCTTCGAGCGGCTGAGTGGTGAACCAGAAATGCTCGCGCAGATAGTCAGACGGCTTGTGCCGGAGATGCGGCACTTCGGACCGGAGCTTCTTCCAGGCATTGTCGAGCCGCCAGGAGTAGGGCACCGCCCAGGACCAGCCGAGCTCGACGAGCGCAATGCGTAGCGTCGGAAACCGGTCGAAGACACCTTCGAAGATCAGGCTCGGCACCAGGGTCATCGGCAGATTTGCGAAGTTCATATGCATCTCGCCGTAGTAGTTCGTGTTGCCGACCGCGGTCTGCTGGCGGCCCATGCCGGGCACATGGAAGGTCAGCGGCAGGCCGTAATGGACACAGGTCTCGAAGATCTCCCAATAGCGCTGCCGGCCCAGGGGCTCTTGCCCGGCCGGCGAGATGAGGACGGAGACGAAGCGGTCCCCGCCCGGCCCTTCCTTGCAGCGTCGGATCTCGGCTGCCGCGTTCGGCAGGTCGCGCGCGAGCACGATGGCGGCATAGTAGCGGGGGTCGGCGGGCATCCAGGTGTGAACCAGCGCGTCGTTGAAGGCGCGCGTGAGCTCCAGAGAGCACTCCACCGGCATGTTGCCGCCGGAGTTCAGAATGTAGGATTGCGGGCAGGTCAGGATCACCGCCGACATGTCGAAGGGATCGAGCACCTGGTCGCGGCACCACAGGGGATCGACGCCGACACGCCCGTTGGCGTCCGTCGCATCCAGCCGGTGCGTGTATTCCCGCATCGCCGGCGCGAAAGGGCTGGTGCTGGTGTAGCCCATGCCGAACTGCGCGATGTAGTCCTTCCAGCGCTGCGACATGTGCACCGCGACCTGCGGGTCCGTCGGCACCGGCATCGGATGGAAATCCGCGTCGATGACGGCGAGCTTCTCTACCGCGTCGGTCGCCGGCAGACGGGCCATGACGTCGCTCATCGCTGCCTCCTCATCCTCGCGCCAGGGCCATCTTGGCCTTGAGGTCCTTGACCCCGGCCTCGATCATGCTGCGGTCGGTCGCCATGGTGATGAGCCGGAAGCCGGCATCGCGCATCTCGACGGGGTGACCGCTGAGGCCGACCACTATGCCGGCGGTCTTGCAGGCCCGCATGATGGCGTCCACCGCGTTCTGGTGCTTCCCGGGCTGGATGCGCACCTGCGAGGGCAGGCCGAGGCTGACCGCGAGATCGGCCTGGCCGATATATATGCCGTCCACGCCGGGCACCGCCGCGATGTCGTCCGCGGCTCGCAGGCCGGCCTCGCTCTCGATCATCGCGAAGCACATCACGCGCTCGTTCGCCTGGTGGATGTCGCTGCCGCGGGTCATGGAGGCGCGGAAGGCGCCGAAGCTGCGCTGCCCTAGCGGCGCGTAGCGGCAGGCGGCGGCGGCGCGGCGCGCATCCTCGACGCTGTTGACCATCGGCACGATCACGCCGTCGGCGCCGGCATCCAGCACCTGGCCGATCAGCCCAGCATCGTTGGACAGCACGCGCACGATGGCGGCCGTCGGCGTGTGGTCGATGGCCCGCAGCATGTGCACGAGCGTGTCGAAGGAGGTCAGGCCGTGCTGCTGGTCGATGTAGATGTAGTCGAGGCCGGCGCGGACCATGATCTCCGCGATGAAGGGCGAGCCCAGCGAGCAGGAGGCGCCGTAGGCCGTCTCGCCGGCCTTCAGGCGATGGCGGAGTGTCGGCCCGGCGGGCGCGTCGGCGCCGCTCTCGCCATAGATGACGCCGCTCACAGCCGGTACCACCGGCGCGCGGTCTCGGACATGACGTTGGCCTTCATCGTGGGCGCCATCAGCGCGAGCAGGGCGGCGAGGTCGTCGGTGTGGAGGTGCGGATAGTCGGTGGCGAACATCAGCATGTCCTCGCTGCCGAGCCAGTGTAGGACGCGCTTCATCTGATCCGGCGGGCCCATGTCGGTGGGGGCGATCGAGAAGCGGAAATGGTCGCGGATGATCTCGGTCGGCAGGCGGTCCACCCAGGGGAAGTCGCGGCGCAGCCCCTTCCACTTCTTGTTGAGGTTCCAGGCCCAGGTCGGCAGCCAGGTGAAGCCGCCTTCCAGCATGGAGACGCGGAGCGACGGGAACTTCTGGAACACGCCCTCGATCACCAGGCTGGTGAGCTGGGCGGCGAAGACTTGCGGTTCGGCCGCGTATTCCTCGATGTACCAGGACGCGAAGCCGGTGGGCGACGGCCCCTGCTCGGCCTGGCCGCCCCAATGGATGCCCATCACGAGGTCATGGCGCGCCATCGCCTCGTAGATCGGCCAGAAGATGCGCTGGCCGTAGCCGCGTTCGGAGCGCACGGGCATCAGCACCTGCACGAAGCCGGGATGGTGGCCGACGCGGTCGATCTCCGTCGCCGCGGCCACGGGATCGCGCGCGGGCACGACGAGGGAGGCGACGAGGCGCGGGTCCTTCGACAGCCATTCGTCGATCAGCCAGTCGTTCACGGCGCGCGACAGCGCCGCGGCCCAGTCGGGGTGCCGCATCGCGTCGATGGCGTAGTAGCAGTTCAGCACCGCGCGCTCGACCCGCCAGGGATCGAGGATTTCCTTCTGCACGGTCGCGAGGTCGGAGGCGGGCGTGGCGGCGCCGTGCCGCCATTCCGCGCGCGCGGTGGTCGGCGCGCCAGGCGGGTAACTCAGCCGCAGCCCGACCGGCCCCTTCCAGCCGCGTTCCTTCGCGGTGACCACCCAGACGGGATCGAGGTAGCGATCGAGCGCCGTCAGCGACGGCACGTTGGCGTGCACGTCGCAATCGATGACGAGGCCGGTCCAGACGGCGTCGCGCGTCGTGCCTTCCAGCAGGGCGGTGGTCATGGCGCTACTCCAGCCGGATACCGGTGCGGGCGAAGACCTCGCGGATCGTCGCGAGCTGGCCCTGAAGCTGCTGCGCAAAGGCGGCAGGCGTCATCGGCGTGAGGATCACGCCGTCGCTCTCCAGCTGCGCCTTCACCTGGCCGTCGGCAAGCGCGGCGTTGATGGCGTCGTTCACCTTGGCGACGGCGGCGCCCGGCGTGCCGGCGGGCGCGAAGATCGCGGTCTGGGTCATGAGGTCGAAGCCCGGCACGCCCTGCTCCGCAATGGTGGGCATGTCCGGGAACATCGGCGCGCGTTCCAGGTTAGTCATCGCAATGGCGCGCATGCGGTTGGCCTCAAGATGCGGCTTGGCCAGCGTCAGGCTCGAGAACATCATGTCGATGCGCCCGCCCAGCAGGTCGTTCACCGCCTCTGCCGCGCCGCGATACGGCACGTGGGTGATGCGCATGCCGAAGGCCAGGTTCAGCCATTCCAGCCCCATGTGGTAGGCGGAGCCGATACCGATGGTGCCCATGGTCAGCTTGTCGGGATCGCGCTTCGCCAGGGCGACAAGTTCGGGAAGCGTGCGCACCGGCAGGTCGGGACGCACGACCAGCATGTTCACGTTGGGCCCGATCTGCGCGACGGGGACGAAGGCCTCGAACGGATCGAAGTCCAGCCGCGTGTTGGCCGCCTTGGCGATCAGCAGGCTGACATAATTGGTGTGCAGCAGCGTGTACCCGTCGGCCGGCGCCCGCGCGACATATCCTGCGGCCAGGTTGCCGGCGGCGCCGGTGCGGTTCTCCACTACCATGGTCTGACCGAGCGCCACCGTGGCGCGCGGCGCGATGCGGCGCGCCGTGATGTCGGTGGAGGCGCCGGGCGGGAAGGCCACGACCAGCGTGACGGGCCGCGCGGGAAAGGCACCCTGCGCAAGGGCGGCCTGCGGCAGCGCGGCGGCGCCGACCAGGCCGAGCAAATGGCGGCGATCCATCATGGCGCTCGTCTCCTCCCGGTCATGCGGCGGCGCAGTCGAACTGACGGGACGCGCGGAAGCGCGTCGTCGTGCCGGCCGGCAGCAGCGCGCGGCAGCGCGGACAGGGCTCGGCGCGGTGGCGCGCGACCTCCTCCGGGAATTCCCGGAAGATCGTGGAGGCGAGATGCGCCGCGCCGTCCAGCGTGCCGCAGGCGCCGCGGCCGCGCAGCGACACCGACCAGTCCTTGAGCTTCGCCAAGCCCGCGTCGTCGATGGTGCCGAGGCCGAGCGCCTCGATCGCCTTGGCCATCGCGGGCGTGCCGCGGAAACAGGCGCCGCACTGGCCGGCATTCTCGCGCGCGAAGTAGGCCATGACATCGCCGGCGGCGGCGATCGGGCAGTCGTCAGCGCCAATCACGATGATGGCGCCGCAGCCGAGGCCGCTGCCGGCCTCGCGCAGCGCATCATGGGTCAGCGGGAGATCCAGCGCGCGGCGGTTCAGCAGCCCCGCGAAGAAACCGCCCATCAGCACGCCGCGCATGCCAGGGAATGGGCGGGCAAGTCGGTCCAGCGCCTCGCCGAGCTTCGTGCCGAGCGGCACCTCATACAGCCCGGGACGTTCGACGGCGCCGGTGATGGTCAGCAGGATGGTGTCGCCGCCCCTGCCCTGCATCGCGATCAGCGCGATGGTGGCCAGCGTCTCGACATTGCTGACCAGGGTCGGGCGGTTGCGGACGCCTGACTGATACGGCCGCGGCGGCTTGTCCGTTGGCTTGGCGGGGCCGCCGTTCAGCGCGCGGACGACGGCGGTCTCCTCGCCCGCGACATAGCCTGGCGCGACCTCGTGGACCGTCATCGCCTCGCCGCACCCGGCGAGCGCCGCGCGCAGGCTGGCGCCGGAGTGCGGGTCGGAGACGTAGAGGAACGTCTCCTCCGCGCCGATCGCCTCCGCCGCGCGGCGTGCGCCCTCGATCACCAGATGCGGCCGGCGGCGCATCAGCCAGCGATCCTTGATCGATGCAGGCTCGCCTTCCTCGCCATTCGCGACGAGGTATTTCGGACCGGGCGAGGCGCGCATCGTCGCAAGCTTCACCGCAGCGGGGAAGCCGGCGCCGCCGCGGCCACGCAGGCCGGCCGCCTCCACCGCCTCGATCAGCGCCTGGCCGGTCAGGCCAGGCCCGTGCGCGGCGTCATCGGCAAGAAGACGCGCCGTCAGCGCGCCGACTGCCAGCCCGTCCGCGGCGTCGTCGCGATCGGACAGTGCCGGGATCATGCTCACGCGCCCGGCGCATGTGGCCGCACCGGTGCGGCGAAGCGGGTGGAGGGATCGTCGGAATCGTCGCTGCGCCCGTCGCGCGGGATCAGGTGGTCGGGCGTGAGGTCGCGCACGGACTTCACGCCCATCAGGATCAGCGTGCGCTCGATCTCGCTGCGGAAGATCTCCAGCACCTTCTCGATCCCGGCCTGGCCTTCGACCGCGAGGCCATAGAGGTACGGCCGCCCCACCAAAACCGCCGTCGCGCCCAGTGCGACCGCCTTCACGACGTCGGTGCCGCGGCGGACGCCGCTGTCCAGCAGCACCTCCGCCCTTCCGGCCACCGCGGCGACCACGCCGGGCAGCGCGGTGATGGAGGGCAGCGCGTATTCCAGCTGCCGCCCGCCATGGTTCGACACCACGACGCCCTCGGCGCCGAGCGCGACGGCCTTCTCGGCATCGCCGGGCTCCAGGATGCCCTTCACGTAGAGCCGCCCCTTCCACTGGTCGCGCATCCAGGCCAAGTCCTCCCAGCTCAGCGCGGCCTGGGTCACGTAGCGCGTCTGGATCGCGAGCGATTCCGCGGCGTCCGACAGCTTCCCGCCATTCACGAAGTTGCGGCCGGAGACGCGCTTGTGCCGCAGCACGTCCACGGCCCAGCGCGGATGCATCGCGATGTCCAGCAGCGCCTTCGGTGCGAGCACCGGCGGCATCGAGAATCCCATGCGCTTCTCGCCTTCCCGCAGGCCGACTGCGGGCACGTCCACCGTGACGAAGAGCGAGTGGTAGCCAGCACTCCAGGCGCGGCGCATCAGGTTCGCCGCGAGTTCGCCTTCCCGGGGATAGAGCTGGAAGCCCGGCATGTGGCCGCGCACGGCGGTGGCGACTTCTTCGATGGACCAGGACGAGGCGGTGCTCAGCACATGCCGCGTGCCGGCCTTGGCGGCGGCCTTCGCCGCGCAGATGTCGCCGTCCCATTGCACCAGGCCGGAATAGCCGGTCGGCGCGATCATCACGGGCAGGCTGAGCTTCTCGCCCATCGCCTCAGTCGAGAGGTCGGGCTTGCCGTTGCCGGTGAGCATGTGGGCGCGCAGCGACCAGGCGGAGAAGCCCGTGCGGTTGCCCCGCAGCGTCACCAGGTCCTCCGCGCCGCCATCCAGATAGGCCCAGACGAAATCGGGCAGGCGTCGGCGCGCGGCGCGGCGGTAATCCTCCACCGTGACGTAGCGGTCGCGGGGACGCAGGCGGACATCAAAGCCGGCGATCATCATGCGCGCGCGATCCTCAGCGGCGCGGGGCGAGGATGCGCTTCGGGTTCTCCACCATCATTTGGCGGATCTGCGCCTCCGTTACGCCGAGGTCGCGCAGCGCGGGGATCACGTCGTCGGAGACGTAGTTGTAGTGCCAGTTCGGGAAGATCTTCGCGCGGTGTTGCGGCTCCGTGTTGATGCTGAACACCGCGGCGTCATGCGAGAGGATCATGCGGTCGGCATAGCCGCGCTTGCACATCGCGGCGACGGTGGCGATGCGGTTCTCCCCGCTGTTGTAGCTGTCGATGCCGAAGCGATCCATGCCAACGATGGAGCCCTGGTCCGCGACCTCTTGCAGGTAATCGAGGTCGTTGCTGTCGCCGCAATGCCCGATGATGACGTTCGTGAGGTCTGCGCCATGCTTCTTGAGGAAGGCCTGCTGGTCGAGCCCACCCTTCTTCTTGGCACTCGTATGCGTGGTGATCGGCACGCCAGTCTGCAGTTGGACACGCGCGGCGGCGGCGAAGACGCGCTCGAGATCCGTGGTGAAGCCGTATTCGTCGGTCGCGATCTTGATCAGCGCGGCCTTGATGGTCGTGCCGCCGATGCCCTGCTGGATGTCGCGCAGGAACATGCGGTCCAGCGGCTCCGGCTCATCCACGCGGCGGCCGGGGCCGTGCATGCGGAAATAGGGCGCGACGTCCTTGTAGGTGTAGTAGCCCGTCGCGAGGATGATGTTGAACTCGAAGTCGAGCTTCGCCAGCACCGCCTGGATCAGCCGGATGTCGGGCCCGAGGCCGAGCACCGTCAGGTCCACCAGGCTGTCGATGCCGCGGTCCTTCAGTTGACGGAACTTGTCGCGCGCCAGCGAGATGAAGTCGGTCCCCGTCCAGGTCTCGTTGGGGTAGTTGATCTCGAGCTCGGGGTTCCGGATGAAGATGTGCTCGTGCATCAGCGTCGCGCCGAGCTTTTCCACCGGGACCGGGCCGCGCGCCGTCTCCACACTCGCCATGACGCTTCCTCCGTTCGCTTCTTGATTCAGGCGGGGCGCGTCGGGCGCATGGACAGGACGATGTAGTCGTCCTCGACCGCAACCGGGACGGTTTCCGCCTTGTAGGGGCCGGGGACGCGCTCGGCGCGGCCGGTGGAGAGTTCCTCCGCGACCTTCTCGCCGCTCTCGACGCCCACGGGGAACAGCCGCGCGCGCGGGCCGCGGTCGCTCCAGTAGGACTGGCCTGTGGTGACGTCGAATTCCCAGTTGTGCCAGGGGCAGGTCACGAAGAGTCGCGAGGCGTCGTGCCGGATGTCGCCGGGCACCGGCGCGTAGATCTCGCTGACCACGCCGCCCTTGCAGAGCGGGCCACCGAGATGCGGGCAGCGGTTCAGCAGCGCGTGGAAGCGGCCGTTGAGGCGATAGATGCCGACCTCGCGCCCGCCGACCTCGACCAGCAGCCGGCCGCCTTCGGCGATGTCGCTGGCCTTGGCCACGACGAAGCGGCTCGCACCCGGCGGCGCCTTGACTGCCCCTGCTGACATGCGCGCGTCTCTTCCCCGAACCGTGGCGCCGGTCGCATGGCCGACACCTGTCAGCATTGAGGTTGACAGTGCGTCACCATAAGCGCCAATCGTATCTTCTGGGCTGGCCATAAGGCGGCTCTATGTGGAGGAGGCCGCGTGAAGCCGCGCCAGCTCGAGGTCCTCTACGCCATCATGAGCTCCTCCTCGCTGACGGAGGCGGCGCGGCTGCTCGGCACGTCGCAGCCCGCGGTCAGCGCGACGCTGAAGCAGATGGAGGAGGAGATGGCGCTGCGCCTTTTCCACCGTCTCGGCGGCCGCCTGGTCGCGACGCCGGAAGCCGAGCTGCTGTTCCCGGAGGTTGAGCGGCTGTTCCGCCAGCTGCAGGCGGTGAGGCACATGACGAAGGGCATACGCGAGGGCGTCTTCGACTTCCTTTCCGTCATCGCGACGCCGACGCCGGCGGACACCATCGTGGCCGGCGCCTTCCTGAAGCTGCGGGCGAAGCGGCCGAAGATCCGGATGCGGATGGACACGGCCTCGGCCCGGGTCTGCGCGGACAGCGTGGCGGGGCGGGAATTCGACTTCGGCGTGATCTACGGCAGCAGCCCGAAGCAGGGCGTGACGTCGGAGGTGCTGGGCCAGACCTTCGTGGCCTGCGCGATGCGGCGCGACCATCCCTTCGCACGCCTGCGCCGCATCACGGCGAAGGAGCTGGCGGGCGAGGCGATCGTGACCTTTCCCAAGGGCGCGCCGATCCGCGACCGGCTGGACGCCGCCTGCCGCGAGGCCGGGGTGGCGCCCGCGACGGTCGCGGAGGTCACCTATTCCCGCACCGCCTGCATCCTGGCGCAGGGCGGCGGCGGTGTCGCAGTGATCGATCCCATCATCCTGTCGTCCGGCGCCTTCCCCGAGCTGGTCATCCGCCCTTTCAGCCCGGCGCAGCCGATTGAGCTTCTGCTGCTCTCGCCGCTCAGCCGGCCGCCGTCGCGGCTGATCGACGCGATGCGGGACGAGTTGCGCGCGACGACGAAGGAATTGCTGGCGGCGCATGCCCGCACCGACGACGCGGCGCCTTCGAAGCGGGGCGCGCGATGAACCTCCGCCAGATGCAGGTCTTCCACGCCATCATGACGCATGGCTCCGTCACCGACGCCGCGCGGGCGCTGGACGTGGCGCAGCCCTCGGTCAGCGCGGTGCTGAAACATGCGGAGCAGACGCTGGGCGCCAAGCTTTTCGCACGCATCGGCGGGCGCCTGGTGCCGACGCCGGAAGCCGAGATGCTGTTCCCCGAGGTGCAGCGTATCTACGCGCAGCTCGACCGGATCGAGCTTTTCGCGCGCGACCTGCGCACCGGCGGGTCGGGGCGGCTGGCGCTGATCGGCAATCCGACGCTGGTCAGCAACCTGGTGCCGCCTGCCATCGCGCGCTTCCGCGATGCGTATCCCACCGCCCGCATCCGGCTGCAGACCGCGGTGTTCAGCGGCGAGATGGCGGACCGCGTGATCCGGCGCGAATTCGACCTCGGCCTGGGCTATGGTCCGAACCAGGACCTGCACAGCGGGACGGAGGTGATCGGGCGGTCGCGCATCGGCGTCGCGCTGCAGTGCTCGCACCGGCTGGCGCACCGGAAGCGCATCGCGGCGCGCGACCTGGCCGAGGAGGCGCTGATCACCTTCGGCGCGGGCTCGCCGATCCGGCTGCTGGCGGAAGCGGTCTTCGCCGATGCGGGCTGTGAGCTTCGCCCGGCGATCGAGGCGAGCTTCTCGGCCGCGGGCTGCGCGCTGGCGCGACAGGGCGCGGGACTCGCCATCGTGGACATGCTGGTCGCGCGGGAGGTCGCCGGCGACGACCTCGTGCTCATCCCGCTCGATACCGATCGCCGCGCGGAGTTCCGGCTGATCCATCCGGAGAACCGCGCGCCGTCGGTGCTGGCGGAGACCTTCGCCGCCATGCTGCGCGACGCCGCGCAGGCGCATGAGAAGGCGTTTCCATAGACGGCGGTTATACCGGTCCGAATTCATACGATTTGCCGTTATCGGCTTCCGCCTGCCTAGACTGGTAAGGAAACGCCCGCCCCGCGGGAAGAAGAAGCAGGAGGAAGCGGCGGCCACCGCGCAATGCGGCGCCGCCGGCATGACGTCATGAAGGTTCAGCTCAAGCAGGCTCTCTGCGACGGCTTCGGCACCTGCGCGAAGCACGCGCCGGAGGTCTTCGCGCTCGACGAGTGGGGATATGCTTCGGTGATCGGCGACGGCACGGTGCCCGAGGGCGCCGAGGACCGCACGCGCCGCGCCATCGTGGACTGCCCCGTCAACGCCATCATCGAGATCGTCGAGGAGCCGCCGAAGGCCCCGGCCGACTAGCACTGCGCCGCCGCGGCGGCCGACTGCACGCGTGTGAGGGAGGAACAGGAATGACCGCGATCCCGCTTCGGCGGCGGACGATGCTGTCCACGCTGGCGCTGCCCGTCGTCGCGCGCACGGCCTTCGCGCAGGACACGAACTTCCCGACGCGGCCGGTGCGCCTGGTCATCGCCTTCCCCCCCGGCGGGTCGTCCGACATCATCGCGCGCATGGCGGCGGAAAAGCTCGCCGCCCGCATCGGCCAGCCCGTGGTGCCGGAGAACCGGCCCGGCGCCGGCGCTATGATCGCGGCAGAGGCCGTCGCCCGCGCCGCGCCGGACGGTCACACCATCATGTTCGGCTCGTCGACGCTCTGCGTTACCGCGGCGACGATGCGCAACCCGCCGGTCGAGGTGCTGCGCGACCTCGCGCCCATCAACAACCTGGTCGAGGCGCCGATGCTGCTGGTCGCCTCCCGCAACGCGCCTTTCGCGACCCTGCAGGAGATGCTGGCCTGGGCGCGCGCCAATCCCGGCAAGCTCAACATCGGCATCCCCGGCGCGGGCAGCAGCAACCACCTCGGCATCGACATGTTCATCCGCCAGGCCGGGATCAACGCGGAAATCGTGCCCTACCAGGGCAATGCGCCGCAGCTGACGGCGCTGATCCGCGGCGACATTCCCGTCGTGACGGACAACATCGGGACGTCGTCGGGCTTCCTGCGGGACGGCTCGATCCGCGCGCTGGCCGTGACCTCCGCCCGGCGCAACGCACTGCTGCCGGAAGTGCCGACGGTGGCGGAAGCCGCGAACCTGCTGGGCTACGCCACCAGCTTCTGGTTCGGCCTGCTGGCGCCGAAGGCGACACCTGCGCCGATCCTGTCGCGGCTGGAGCGCGAGGCCGCGGCGATCATGACGCAACAGGACATCCTTACCGCCGTGCAGGCCCAGGGCTACGAGGCCGTGGCCTTCGGCGCCGAGCAGTTCCGCCAGCGCATCGCCGCCGACATCGAGCAGATGACCAAGGCCGCGCGCGAAGCGGGGATCACGACATGACGGACGCACCGCCCTGCACGCTCGGTCTGCGGGTCTATCGCCGGATCGAGCGGCCCGATCCCGCCGATATCGCACGGCTGGCCGCCGCCGGTCCCTGCGAGATCTCCGACGTCGCGCGCGGCGCCGGCACGGCGGATGGCGCGATCCGGCAGCTCTACAGCCCGATGCCCGTCATCGCGGGGCCGGCCATCACGGTGGACCTGACACCGGGCGACGGGATGATGCTGCGCGCCGCGATCGACGTGGCGCAGCCCGGCGACATCATCGTGGTGAACGCGCATGGCGACGTGACGCGTGCGATCCTCGGCGGCTTCATCGCGATGCACATGGTCCATCGCGGCGTGCGCGGCCTGGTGGTGGATGGCGCGGTGCGCGACATCACGGAGTTCCAGGAGCTCGGCCTGCCCGTCATGGCGCGCGGCATCACGCCGCGATCGGGCACGACGTCCTCCGGCTGGGGCGAGGTGAACGTGCCGATCGCCTGCGGCGGCGTGGTGGTGCAACCCGGCGACGCCATCATCGGCGACCACGAGGGCATCAGCGTCGTGCCGCGGCGCTGGGTGCGGATGGTCGCGGACAACCTGGGCAAGGCCGGCCATCCGTCCTTCGAGCCCGGCACGATCCGGGACCGGCTGGCCGCGCTGCCGAAGGACGCGCCGGTGCTGGGGATCGAGCGCGTGCACACCGCCGTCGCGACGCGCAAGGGCGTGATCCACGACGCCACCTACGACGACCATCCCGGACCCTGAGCCCATGGCCACCACGCCGGCTTCCGCCGCGACGACGCAGCTCGACATCCGGCCGGACTGGCTGGCGCGGGTCGAGGAGCCGATCTTCGAGCCGGACTGGCCGATCATCGACGCGCATCACCATCTCTGGGATGCGCCGGGGCGGCGCTACCTCTTCGACGAATTCCTGGCCGATCTGTCCACGGGCCACCGCATCGTCGCAACGGTCTTCGTGCAGTGCCATTCGATGTACCGCGCCTTCGGCCCGCCCGAGCTGCGCCCGATCGGCGAGACCGAATTCGTGGCCGGCATGGCCGCGCAGAGCGAGAGCGGCAATTACGGCCCGACGCGGATCTGCGCCGCGATCGTGGGCTCGCTGGACCCGACGCTGGGCGACGGCGTCGAGCCCGTGCTGGAGGCGCATCTGCGCGCCGGCGGTGGACGCTTCCGCGGCATCCGCCTGCGCACCTCCTGGGATGCGAGCGAGGAGGTGCACAAGCTGCCGACGCCGCCCGGCGTGCTGCGCGACCCCCGCACCCAGGCCGCGATCGTGCGCATCGACAAGGCTGGCCTCAGCCTGGACATCTGGTGCTTCCACACGCAGCTGGACGAGGTGCTGGCGACCTGCCGCGCGCATCCCGGCCTGCCCATCGTGATCGACCATATCGGCGGGCCGATCGGCATCGGCCCCTATCGCGGGCGGCGCGACGAGGTCTTCGCGGCCTGGCAGGCCAGCATGCGGGACATCGCGGCGCTGCCGAACACGGTGCTGAAGATCGGGGGGCTCGGCATGCGCTTCACCGGCTTCGACTTCCACCTGCGGCCCGACCCGCCGACCTCCGACGAGCTGGTCGCCGTCACGAAGCCCTATGTCGACGCCTGCATCGAGATGTTCGGGCCGTCGCGCTGCATCCTCGAGAGCAACTTCCCCGTGGACAAGGCGATGTTCAGCTATCCCGTGATGTGGAACGCGTTCAAGAAGATCGCGTCCCGCTATTCGGACAGCGAGCGGCGCGACCTGCTGGGCGGCACGGCGGCGCGGGTCTACCGCATCGACCTTCTCGAATGAGCCGTCCCTTCGAAGGCATCCGCGTCCTCGACGCGACGCATGTGCTGGCGGGGCCCTACTGCACCTATCTGCTCGGGCTGCTGGGCGCGGATGTCATCAAGGTCGAGAACCCGCAGGAGCCCGATCCCGTGCGCGGCCGCGGGCCGGTGCCGGCGCTGAACGCAAAGGGGCTGGGCTTCAACTACCTCGTGCAGGGATCGAACAAGCGCGCGCTGACGCTCGACTTGAAGCAGGAGGCGGCGCGGGAGATCTTCCGCAGGCTCGCGGCCGACGCCGACGTGGTCGTGGAGAACTGGCGCAGCGGCGCCTTTCCCGTGCTGGGCCTGGGCTACGAGGACATCCGCGAGATCAATCCCGATGTCGTCTATTGCTCGCTGACCGCCTTCGGCCAGGACGGGCCCTGGGCGCAGGCGACGGCCTATGACCCCACGGTGCAGGCCTTCTCCGGCATCATGCAGCGCACCGGCGCGGCGACGGGCGTGCCGGTCATGCCGGGCGCGCCCTTCGTCGACTACGGCGCGGGGCTGAACGCGGCCTTCGCGATTGCCAGTGCCCTCTTCCACCGCCAGCGCACCGGCGAGGGGCAGTACATCGACTGCTCGATGCTCGACCTGGCGCTGGTCATGACCGGACCCGCGCTGGTCGCCGACGACTATCCCGGCGAGAAGGTCCCGGTGCCCGCCGAGGCCGGGATTGCGTGCTACCGCACCAGGGATGGCTGGCTGCAGCTCGGTGCCTACAATTTTCGGCAGTCCAAGCGGCTCTGGACCGCGCTCGGCCGGCCAGATTTGGCGGCGATCGACAACTGGCCTGAGCTCTGGGCCGCGACGCCCCGCATCCGCGCGACGCTGGAGGAGATCCTGCCGACGCGCACGAGCGCCGAGTGGGAGGAATTCCTGCGCGACATCCGCGTCCCCGGCGCACGGGTGCGATCCCTGCCCGACGCCATCGCCATCCCCCAGGTCGCCGCGCGCGGCCTGATGCAGGAATTGCCGCCGATGCCCGGCGCGGATCGCGTGCGCGTCCCGAACGCGCCCTTCGCCTTCGCCAAGGACGGGCCGCGCATCGACACGCCGCCGCCGAGGCTCGGCCAGCACAACGACGAGATCCTGGCCGAACTCGGCTACGGCCCCGGCGACATCGCCGCGCTGCGACAGAATGGCGCGATCTGAAGGAGAGGGAGCATATGCGCAGGACCATCCTCGGGCTCGCCGCCGCGGCGCTGCTGGCCTGCCTCGGCCCCGCGGAGGCCGCCTTCCCGGATCGCCCGATCCAGGTCGTGGTGCCCTATGGCGCGGGCGGGCCGGTGGACATGGTCGCGCGCATCCTCGCGCCCTGCATGACCACGCGCCTCGGCCAGCCCGTCGTCATCGTCAACCGCGCCGGCGCGAACGGCGACATCGGGGCGCTGTCCGTGAAGAACGCGCGGCCCGACGGCTACACCCTGCTGTTCCACGCGAGTGCGCTGACCATCATGGCCGCGCTGATCGACAACCCGCCGATGGACGTCCGCCGCGACTTCGAGCCGATCATGAAGGTCGCGACTGCGATCCAGGGCGTCTACGTGCCCTCCGCGCTGCCGGTGCAGACGCTGCCCGAGATGATCGCGCGCATCCGCGCCAATCCCGGCGCGCTGAACTACGGCTCGACCGGGCCAGGCTCGGTCAACCAGCTCGCGACCGAGGCGCTGTCCGTCGCCTCGGGTGGGCTGAACATCGTCCACGTCACCTACGCCCAGGGCACGCCGCCGATGCTGACGTCGCTGATGCAGGGCGAAATCCAGCTAGTGCTGACCGACATGAACGGCGCGCAGGCCGCCCTCGATACCGGGCGCATCCGGATGCTGGCACTGAACGCGCGCGAACGCCTGCCGCAGCGCGCGAACGTCCCGACGCTGGCGGAACTGATCCCGGAGATGGCGCCCTGGGTCGGGATGCTGTGGTACGGCTATTTCGCGCCGGCCGGCACGCCGCCGGAGATCGTGCGCCAGATCCACGGCGCGGTCGCGGCCTGCCTGGACGATCCCGAGACGCGCGCCGGCCTGCGCCGCGCGGGCTACGAAGACCAGCAGATCGCCGGCCTCGGTCCCGACGAATTCCGCGCCACGCTCGAGCCCGAGATCGCGCGGCTGCGCGAGCTCGGCCGCCGCGCCAACATCACGCTCCGCTGAGGAGAGCCGCCATGCGCTGGATCCTGGCCGCGCTGCTGGCCGTCTTCATCGCCGGCGGCGCCGCGGCGCAGCCCCGCAACGTCACCCTCGTCGTGCCCTTTCCGCCCGGTGGCTCGGCCGACGTCGTCGCGCGGCTGCTGGCGGAGAACATGCGGACCAAGGGCTACACCATCGCGGTGGAGAACCGCAGCGGCGCCGGCGGCGTGATCGGCACGGCGAGCGTCGCGCGCGCTCCGGCCGATGGCTCCGTCATGCTGCTCGGCCAGATCGGGTCGCAGCTGCTGTCCTGGGCGCTGAACCCGAACCCCGGCTACCACGCGCTGAACGGCTTCGAGCCGGTGGCGCTGCTGGGCTTCGTGCCGACCATCTTCGTGGTGCGCGACAGCGTGCCCGCGACGACGCTGCGGGAATTCGTGGAGTATGCGCGCCGCGCCAACCCGCCGCTGGCCTATGGCTCCTCCGGCCCGGGGACGTCCACGCACATCACGGTCGAGATGCTGCGGTCCATGGCCGGCATCGAGCTGACGCACATCCCCTATCGCGGCCTGGCGCCGACAATGCAGGACCTGCTGGCCGGCCAGATCGCCGCCATGACCGGCGAGGCGCCGGGCCTGCTGCCGATTCTGGGCCACGGCGCCCGCGCGCTGGCGGTGCTCAGCCCGACCCGCTCGCCCGTCGTGCCGGACGTGCCGACGACGGCGGAGGCCGGCTTCCCGGATTGGGTGATGGAAAGCTGGTACGGCCTCTTCGTGCCCGCCGCCGTCCCGGAGACGACCCGCGCCGCGCTGGAACGCGACGTGCTGGAGGTAGTGCGCCAGCCCGCCATGCAGCAGGCGCTGGCGGCACGCGGCCTGGTCGGTGCCGGCCCCGCCAGCGACTTCAAGCCGCGGCTGCAGCAGGATTTCGCGGCTTGGCCGGGCCTGATCCAGCGCCTCGGCATCAGGGCGGATTGACGGCCATGCGACGCGCCCTCCTCGCCCTGCTGCTGCTGCTGGCGGCGCTGCCGGCGCAGGCCGTCGATCCGCTGCGCCTGGTTTCGGGCTTCGCGCCGGGCGGGCCGACGGACCAGCTCGCCCGCGTCATGGCCCCCGTGCTGGGCCAGCTGCTCGACCGGCCCGTGGTGATCGAGAACCGGGCCGGCGCCGGCGCGACGATCGCGGCGGCGGCGGTGGCGCGCGCGGCGCCGGACGGCAACACGCTGCTGATCGCGACATCGAGCTTCGTGATCACCGCCGCGACCATGGCCAACCTGCCGTACGACGCACGGCGCGACTTCGAGCCGCTGTACTTCCTCGGCGAGGTGCAGACGCTGCTGGTGGTCGCCCCGACGCTCGGCGTGACCAGCATGGCCGAGCTGGTCGCCATGGCGCGCAGCGGGCGCCAGATGAACTACGCCTCCGCCGGCGTCGGTTCGACCATGCATATCGCCGGCGAGCTCTTCAACATCGCGGCGGGTACGCCGGTCGCGCATGTGCCCTATCGCGGCGTGCCGCCGGCGATGGCGGGCATGCTGGCGGGCAACGTGCACATGATGAACGCCGACCTGCCGGTGCTGCGGCCATTCGTGCTGGACCGCCGCGTCGTGCCGCTGGTGGTGTACAGCCCGCGCCGGTCGCCGCAGCTGCCGGACGTACCGTCCGCCGCGGAGGTCGGGATGCCGCAGCTCGACATGAGCAATTGGTACGGCATCCTCGCCCCCGCCGGCACGCCGCAGCCCGTCATGCGACGCCTGGAAGCCGCCTTCGCCGCGGCCCGGGTGCAGCCGGATGTCGCGCCGCGCTTCGCCGACGGGGGCGTCAGCGAGCCCATGGGCGCCGACGCCTTCCGCGCGAAACTCGCCGCCGAATTCGACCGCTGGGTGCCGCTGCTGCAGCGCGCCGGCATCCGCGCGGAATGAGGGAATAGACCGTGCTTATGCCTCGCCCCAGCAATGCGATTTCCGGTGATGGCCGGCCCGTGCCATCTCTGGCCTAGAATTCGGGGAGGCCGTGATGTCAGCGACGACCGAGGCCCGCATCGGCGGCGCGCGAAGCTGGAACGGTCCGGTCGTCGACTGCGACGTCCACGCCAACGTCCCGTCGCTGGAGACGCTGTTCAGGTACCAGGACCCGCTCTGGGTGGAGTTCACGCGCGAGCGCGGCTGGAAGGGCCCGGTCGTCGGCGTGACCTATCCGCCGGAAGCCGAGACGACGGCGCGGCCGGAATGGAAGCCCGCGACGGGACTGCCCGCCACCGACGTGTCGATGCTGCGTCGGCACATCCTCGATCCCTGGAAGGTCGAGAAGGCGGTGCTGAACTGCTACTACTACGTGGACGGGCTTCGTCATCCCGACTGGGCCGCGGCGCTCGCGGCCTCGGTCAACGACTGGGTGCGGGAGAACTGGCTGGAGAAGGAGCCGCGGCTGCGCGCCTCCATCGTCATCCCCGCGCGCGACCCCGTCGCCGCGGCGCGCGAGATCGACCGCTGCGCCGCGCATCCCGGCTTCGTGCAGGTGCTGCTGCCCGTGCGGACCAACGGGCTCTATGGCCAGCGCGCCTATTGGCCGATCTTCGAGGCGATCACGCGTCATGACCTGGTCGCCGGCATCCATTGGGGCGGCCAGTCCGAGGGCGCGCCATCCCCCACCGGCTATGCCTCCTACTACGCCGAGGAGATGGTGGCGGAGACGCAGGTCTATGCCGCGCAGCTCACCAGCATGATCATCGAAGGCCTGTTCCAGAAATTCCCGACGGTGCGCGTCTCGATGCTCGAAGGCGGCTTCAGCTGGATGCCGACCTGGGCCTGGAACCTCAACAAGAAGTGGAAGGGCCTGCGGCGCGAGATCCCCTGGGTCAACCGCCCGCCCTCGGAGCTGATCCGCGAGCATATCCGCTTCTCCACCACGCCGGTGGACATGGGGCCGCCCGCCCACATGAAGCAGATCCTGGACTGGCTCGGCACCGACGACATCCTGATGTTCGCCAGCGACTATCCGCATCTGCATCACGACGACATCGACGCGCTGCTGGCTCTGATGCCGGAGACGATGCGGGCCAATGTGATGGCAGACACGGCGCGGCGCTGGTACCGGCTGTGACGGGGAGAGAGGCGATGAGCGAGCGGATCCCGGTCATCGACGTGGATTTCCACCCGATGCCGCGCTTCTTCGACGCGAACGTGTCGAAGTTCCTGCCTTCGAAATGGAGGGATTACGTCGCGCGCTACGGCCTCGGCCTCGGCAGCCAGACGCTGATGGGCACGCCGCCGCAGCGTGAGCACACGCACCGGCTGGACGCGATCGACGGCAGCGGGCGCGTCGCGGTGGACCCGGCATTCGCGAAGACGCAGGTGCTGGACCAGTATGACTTGACGGCGGCGATCCTGACCTGCGTGTCGCCCTTCCCGCCCTGCGGGCCGAACCGGCCGACGGAGCTTGGCATTGCGCTGAACGCCGCCTTCAACGATTCCGTGGCCGAGACCTGGCTGGACTTCGATCCGCGCTACCACGGCTCCATCGCCATCGCGCGCGACCTGCACGGCATCGTGGACGAGGTGCGGCGCTGCAAGGAAGGCCCATGGGGCAACCGCTTCGTGCAGGTGCTGATCTCGCCGGCCGGGCAGGAACCGCTGGGCAAGCCGCGCTACTGGGACCTGTTCGAGGCCTGCGCGCACTACAATTTGCCGATCGCCGCGCATGTGCCGCCAACCGGGCCCAAGGGCACCGCCGGCGGGGCGACGACCTATTACTGCGAGCTCCACATGAACCTCGCGGCCTTCCCGATGACGATCATCCCCAGCATGATCTTCGAAGGTGTCTTCGACCGCTTCCCCAATCTGAAGATCGCGCTGATCGAGCTCGGCTGGTCCTTCGCGCCGATGCTGGCGTGGCGGCTGGACGCGACCTATAACCGGCTGCGCGGCGAGCTGCCGCACCTCAAGCGCCGCCCGTCGGAATACATGCGCGACCACTTTTGGTTCGCGAGCCAGCCCCTCGAGGAGCCGGAGAAGCCCGAGCACCTCGACGGCGTGTACCACATGCTCGAGGAGAGCGGCTTCGCCGACAAGCTGATGTACGCGTCGGACTATCCGCACTGGGATTTCGACGCGCCGGGCGAGGTGATGACGCCGTATCACCCGATGGAACGGCGCCGGCGCATCCTCGGCGAGAACGCCAGCAAGCTCTACGGCATCAAGCTGAAGCCGAATTCGGGGATCCTGGCGCATCCCCAGGCGCTGGCGGCGGAATAGCGCGGTGCAGGCCTGCGAGCTCGTCACGCTGACGCTGCGATCGGGGAATTTGCGCAATCCCGCGCGGCTGGCGCAGGCGCTCGACGCCATCGCGGGCTTCGTCGCGGCCTCGCCCGCGGGCGACAACCTGCTGGGCAGCTGGATCAACGAGTTCGGGCCGCAGAACCGCATCCTGCTGCTGCGGACCTACGCGTCGCTCGATGCCATGCTGGCGGAGCGCCTGCGCGTGCTGGAAAGCGCATCACCCTTCGTCCCGGCGGAGATGCTGGCCGGCATCGCCTTCGAGAGTTTTCGGCAGTTCCCCTTCCTGCCGCCGATCGCGCCGGGCGCACCGGGCCCCTACTACGAATTCCGCACCTATGTACTGAAGATCGGCGGACTCGCGCCCACCATCGCCGCCTGGGAGAAGGGCGTGCCGCCGCGCGTGAAGCTCTCGCCGCTGGTCACCGCGATGCATTCGCTCGATGGCGAGCCGCGCTTCATCCATGTCTGGGCCTATCGCACGCTGGCCGACCGCGAGCGCCTCCGCGAGGAAGCATTCGCCACCGGCGCCTGGCCCGCCCCCGGCGCGCCGGGCCTTCTGAGCGAGAATCTCCGCACCGAACTCTGGATACCGACGGCCATATCGAAGCTACGCTGACCAACGAAGAACGACGAGGGAAGGGAAGAGGGGATGAGTGGGACGCATGATCCGCGGCGCCGCAGGCTGCTGCTGACCACCGGCGCGCTGTCCGCCGCCGCCATCCTGCCCGGCGCCGCACGCGCGCAGGACCGCTACCCCAACCGGCCCGTCCGCATCGTCTCGCAGTTCGCCGCCGGCGGCCCCGCCGACATCATCGCCCGCATGATCGCGGAACGTCTGCAGTCGCGCTGGGGCCAGCCCGTCGTGGTGGAGAACCGCATCGGCGCCGCTGGCACGATCGGCGCGACCTTCGTCGCGCGGTCAGCGCCCGACGGCTACACGCTGCTCATGGCGACGAACACGCATGTCATGAACCCGACGCTCATCCCCAACCTGCAATACGACCCGCTCGCCGACTTCACGCCGATCATGCGCGTCGCCTCCTACTACATGTTCCTGGTCTGCCATCCCTCGGTGCCGGCGCAGAACGTGCAGGAGCTGATCGCGCTGGCGAAGCGCGATCCCGGCAGGGTCACCGCGGCGACGATCGGCGTCGGCTCGGTCCCGCATCTCGCCGCCGCGCTGTTTGCGTTGCGGGGCGGGATCGAGCTGACCTACGTCCCCTATTCCGGCTCCGCGCAGAACGTGCTGGCGGTGCTGAACGGGGAGGTGAACATCCTCTTCCTCGGTTCGCTGGTGATGGAGCATGTGCGGTCGGGACGGCTGCGTGTGCTCGGCGCCGGCAGCCCCGGCCCCTCGCCGGACGCGCCGGGCGTGCCGACCATCGCCGAACAGGGCCTGCCGGGATTCGAGGCGCCGGTCTGGTTCGGCATGATGGGCCCGAAGGGCATGCCGCAGCCGCTGACGGAGCGGATGTATGACGACATCCGCTGGTCGCTCGACAACGACGATGTCCGCGCGCGCCTACTGACGCAGGGCATCCACACCGAGGACCTGAACCCCCAGCGCTTCGGCGCCCGCATGGCGGAGGAAGTGCCGCTCTGGGCCGACGTCATCCGCCGCGCCAACATCCGCGCGGGCTAGCGCTTACTCCACCACCACGTCACGCTCACACGACCAAGCAACGGGAACCCGCATCATGGATGGCGACGCCAAGCCCCTGCCGAACAACTGGGGCAAGTGGGGCGAGACGGATGAGCGCGGCGCGGCGAACTACCTCACGCCCGAGCGCCTGGTGCAGGCGAGCCAGCTGGTCCGTAAGGGCAAGGTTTTTCCGCTCGGCCTGCCCGTGCAGTCCACCGGCGTGCCGGTCTTCCCTCGCCGCAGCGCGCCGCTGCATTTCATGACGCTGGACGGCGGCGACTTCGCCGCGGGGCTGAAGCGCAGCGGCGGCTTCCAGTCCTCGGACGACTACATCGCGATGTTCTCGCACGGCACGACGCATGTCGATGCGCTGGCGCATGTCTGGTACGGCGACAAGCTGTTCAACGGCTTCCCCGGCAGCTCCGTCCGCAGCGGCGGCGCAAGGCATCTGGGCGCGGAGAAGATCGCGCATCTCGTCGGCCGCGGCGTGCTGCTCGACATGTGCCGCCACCGCGGCCAGACGCCGGTGCCGCCCGGCACGGAATTCATGCCGGAGGAGTTGGAGGCCTGCGCCGCCGCGCAGGGCGTCGAACTCCGTGAGGGCGACATCCTGCTGGTCCGCACGGGCTGGCTCGGCGCCTATGACGAGAAGAACCCCGCCGCGTCCTTCGCCGGCGAGGCCGGGCCGGGCCTGGCGGCCGGCGAGTGGATCGGGTCGAAGGGCTTCGCCGCCATCGGCATGGACAATTTCGCGGTGGAGGTCGCGCCGACCCACGACCGCACCATGGCGCCTGTGCACAAGCGCCTGATCCGCGACTACGGCGTCTACCTCATGGAATTCATGGTGCTGGACGACCTTGCGGCGGAGAAGGTGTGGGAGTTCCTCTTCGTCGCGGCGCCGCTGCGGATCACGGGCGGGTCGGCCAGCCCGATCAATCCGCTCGCGATCTGCTGACGCGAAGCAGGAGGGGACGATGATCCGGACAAGCCCGATTCTGGCGCGGCGCGCGTTGCTGGCCGCCGGCGCGGCGCTCGCCCTGCCCGGCCTCGCCCGCGCGCAGTCCTTCCCCACGCGCCCGGTGCGCATCGTCGTGCCCTTCACGCCGGGCGGGTCCACGGACACGCCGACGAGCTGATCGCGGCGGAGATGGCGAAGACGCTCGGCCAGTCCGTGGTGGTGGAGAACCGGCCGGGCGCCGCGGGCGCAATCGGGATGGAATACGTCGCGCGCTCGGCGCCCGACGGCTACACCTGGGGGCTGGGCGGCGTCGGCAACCTGGCCGTACTGCCGAAGCTCAACACGCGGCTGGGCTACACGCCGTTGCGCGACTTCACCTATGCCGCCTTCATGAACGTGATCGAGTTCGTGCTCGTCGCGCGGCCCGACCTGGCGGCGCGCAGCATCGCGGAGATCGTGGCGCTGGCGAAGGCGAGCCCAGGGCGGCTGACCTACGGCTCCGCGGGTCGCGCGTCGAGCTACCAGCTGAGCTTCGAGGGGCTGAAGCTGCGCGCCGGCATCGACATCCTGGAAGTGCCCTTCCAGGGCGACGCGCCGCTGCTGAACGAGATGATGGCCGGCCGCGTGGACATGGCGATCATGGCGCTGTCGAGCGTCCAGCAGCTCGTCGCGGGCGGGCAGCTCCGCCTAATCGCAACGGGCGGCGAGCAGCGGACGTCCACCACGCCGAACGTGCCGACGATCGGCGAGAGCGGCTATCCCGGCTATGTCGCGCGCAGCTGGTCCGTGCTGGCGGCACCGATCGCGACCCCCGATCCGCTCTGCCAGGCCGTCAACGACGCCGTGCGCGCCGCGACTGCGCTGCCGGAGGTGCGGGAACGCCTGGCCGCGATGGGCATGTCCACCCAGCCCATGGACCTCATCCAGACCCGCCGGTTCGTCGCCGCAGAGATCGAGGCTTTCGGCACGCTGATCGACCGCATCGGGCTGCGGCCGGATTGAGGAGGGTGCGATGATCCCCCTGACCCGCCGCGCGATCCTCGCGGCCGCCCTGCCCGCCCCCGCCCTGGCGCAGGGCGCGGCTTGGCCCGACCGGCCCATCAAAGTGATCATCCCGTTCCCGCCGGGCGGCCCGATGGACATGGTCGCGCGCATGCTGGAGCAGTTGCTGCCGTCGCGCCTGCGCCGCCAGCCCATCGTGGTGGAGAACCGCAGCGGCGGCGGCGGCGCGATTGCGATGGATGCCGCCGCCCGCGCCGCGCCGGACGGCTACACCGTCATCATCACCACGCCCGGCCCCGGCAGCGTGCTGCAGACGCTGGTGCCGGGCATCGCCTATGACAGCCCGCGCGACTTCGCGGGCGTGACCAACATGTTCGAATCGCCCTCCACGCTCTGGGTGCGGACGGAATCGCCGCTGCGCAGTTTCGCCGACGTGCTGGACGCCGCGCGGCGCCAGCCCGGGCGGCTGAACTTCGCCACCACCGGCATCGGCGGCACGCCGCATCTGGCCGCCGAGTTGCTGCAGATGCGCGCGGGCGTGCGCTTCACCCATGTGCCGTATCGCGGGGCCGGGCCCGCGCAGACCGCGATCCTGGCGGGCGAGGTGGACTTCGCCTTCCTTGACCTCTCCGGCATGCTGGCGGCGTATCGCGGCGGCACGTTGCGCGGGCTGGCGATGGCCGCGTCGGAACGCCACCCCGCGGCGCCGGAGATCCCGACGGTCGCCGAACTCGGCGTGCCAGGGGTCGAGGTCGCGAGCTGGTACATGGTGCTGGTCCCCGCCGCGACCCCGCGCGACCGCATCGCAGCGCTGCACCGCGCCATCGACGACATCCTGCAGCTTCCCGAGAACCGCGAGCGCTTCACCGGTATGGGCTTCCGCATGAAGGCGACGACGCCCGAGGCGACAGACGCCTTCCTCCGCGCCGAGGTCACCAAATGGGCCGAGGTCATCCGCGTGGCGAACATCCGGCCGGAATGAGCATGACCCTGTCCCTGACCACCGAGGAGCGCGCCTTCACCGCGGAGGTCCGCGACTTCGTCCGCGCGAAGCTGCCCGACCACATCCGCGCTCGCTGCGCGAAGGGGCTGGCGCCGCACACGCCGGACCTCCGGATCTGGCAGCGCTTGCTGCAGGAACGCGGCTGGGGCGCGCCGTCCTGGAAGATGGAGCATGGCGGCACGGGCTGGAGCCTGCGGCAGCGCCTGCTGTTCCAGCGCGAGCTCGACCTGGCGCCGGCGCCGTCTCCGCACACGCTGAACATCGGGCTGGTCGGTCCCGTGATCGCGGAGTTCGGGACGAAGGCGCAGCAGGACTTCTTCCTGCCGAAGCTGCTGCGCCTCGACATCGCGTTCTGCCAGGGCTTTTCGGAACCCGGCGCGGGATCGGACCTGGCGGCCGTGCGCACCTCGGCGGTGCGCGACGGCGACGACTATGTCGTGCAGGGCCAGAAGATCTGGACGTCCTTCGCGACGGAATCCGACTGGATCTTCTGTCTGGTGCGGACCGACCCGAACGCCGCCAAGCCGCAGCTCGGCATTAGCTTCCTGCTGGTGGACATGGCGACGCCGGGCGTGACGGTGCGCCCGATCCGCACCATCGACAGCCAGCAGCACGTCAACGAGGTCTTCTTCGACCAGGTGCGCGTGCCCGCCGCCAATCTGGTGGGCGACGAGAACAAGGGCTGGGACTACGCGAAATACCTGCTGGTGAACGAGCGCGTCGGGATCGCGCGGACGGGCCGAGCGCGCGAACGCCTGCGCCGCGCCCGCGCGCTGGCGGCGGAGGTGATGCAGGACGGGCGCTCGCTGATCGAGGCCGCGTCCTGGCGGCGCCGAATCGCGGAGCTGGAGGCGCAGCTCGTTGCGCTGGAGATGACGGAGCTACGGCTCGCCTCCACCCCGGCGGGCGACGCCAAGGCGATGGACACGCTGGGTGCAATCCTGAAGCTGCGCGGGTCGGAGATCCTGCAGAGCTGCGTCGAGACGCTGGCCGAGGTCGCGGGGCTGTCCGGACTGCGCGACGGGATGAAGGGCAACGAGCCCGACGACATCCCGGACTGGGGCGCGACCGCCGGCAGTTCCTATTTCTACTCGCGCGCGCAGTCCATCTTCGGCGGCACCAGCGAGATCCAGCGCAACATCATCGCCAAGGCGAGCCTGGGACTGCGATGAGCGACGATTCCGCGATGCTGCGCGACAGCGTGACGAAGATGCTGGCCGCGCATTACGACTTCGCCGCGCGCAAGCGCTACCTCGCGACGCCGCAGGGCTGGAGCGACGAGATGTGGGGCCGCTATGCCGGGCTCGGCCTGACCGCGCTCGGCCTGCCGGAGGCGCAGGGCGGGCTGGGCGGGGTGGAGGAACTGGCGATCGTCTTCGAGGCCTTCGGCCGCGCCCTGGCGATGGAACCGCTGTTGGCGAGCACGGTGCTCGGCGCGACCGCTGTCAGTCGCGCGGGGTCGGACGCGCAGCAGGCGCGCATCCTGCCCCAGGTCGCGGAGGGCTCGCTGCGCCTGGCGCTGGCCCATGCGGAACCGGGATCGCGGCATGGCGGAGCGATCGCCACCGCGGCGTCGCGCGACGGCGAGGCGTGGCGGCTGTTGGGGCGCAAGGCGAATGTGCTTCACGGCGACAGCGCGGGGCTGCTGGTGGTCAGCGCGCGGCTGCCGGATGGCGCGACCGGTCTGTTCCTCGTCGAACCCGACGCTGCGGGGTTGGTGCGCCACGGCGGCAGGCTTCAGGACGGCACGCGCATTGCGGACCTGATCGTCGACAAGGCGCCAGCGGAGAAGCTGGACGGCAACGGCGCGGCCGCGTTGGAAGCCTCGGAACAGGCGGGCCTTGCCGCGCTGCTGTCTTCCTGCGTCGGCGCGATGGATGCGGCGCTCGGCCTGACGGTCGACTACATGAAGACCCGCCAGCAATTCGGCCGCGCCATCGGCTCCTACCAGGCGCTGCAGCACCGCGCCGCCGACATGCTGGTCGCGGTGGAGGAAGCCCGCAGCATGGCCGCGATGGCGTCCGAGGCGCTGGCCGAGCCCGATCCCGCGCGCCGTACCGCCGACCTCTCCCGCGCCAAGGTCGTGGTCGCGCGCTGCGGCCGGTTCGTCGGGCAGCAGGCTGTGCAACTCCACGGTGGCATCGGCATGACGGAGGAATACGCGGCCGGCCACTACCTCCGCTTCCTGACCGTCGCGAACCTGATGTTCGGCGATGCGGAGTGGCACCTGGCGCGCCTCGCCGAGCAGCTGGAGGCCTGACGCATGGCGCTCGATCCCGCGCTCCGCCGCAGCCTGGTCCTGCCCGCGGTCTGCGCGCCGATGTTCCTGGCGAGCACGCCGAAGCTTGTCGTCGAATCCTGCAAGGCCGGCATCCTGGGCGGCCTGCCGCGCGGCATCTTTCGCGACTTCGAAGGCTTCGAGGCCGCGCTGGACGCCATGCGCGCGGAACTCGACGCGCACCGCGCGGAACACCCGGACGCAGTCATCGGCCCCGTCGCGGTGAACCTGCCGACCGCACTCGACGAGGCTGACACGCAGCGACACCTCGACGCCTGCCGGCGAGCTGGCGTGAAGCTCATCATCAGCGCGACCGGCAACCCCGTGGAGCTGATCCGGCGCGTCAAGGACTTCGGCGCGCGCATCTTCTGCGACGCCATCAACCTGCGCTTTGCGGAGAAGGCGATCGGCGCCGGCGCGGACGGAATCGTCGCGATCGGCGCCGGGGGCGGCGGGCATTCCGGCGTCGTCTCGCACCTGACGCTCGTCCCCAGCATCCGGGAGATGTTCGACGGCACCATCGTGATGGCCGGCGCGGTGACCACGGGTGCGGCGATCCGTGCCGCGGAGGTGCTGGGCGCGGACCTCGCCTATCTCGGCACGCGCTTCATCGCGACGCAGGAATCCGGCGTGCCGCAGGGCTACAAGGACCTGCTGGTCAGCCAGCGCGCGACGGACCTGATCTACACCCCCGCGCTCGGCGGCGTGGACTGCATGTGGCTGCGCGAATCGCTGCGCCAGAACGGCCTCGATCCCGACGACCTCCCGCAGCCCAGCGGCAGGATGCGCTACGACCACCTGCCCGAGGGCGTGCGCCCCTGGAAGACGGTCTGGAGCGCGGGCCAGGGGATCGAGCTGATCCGCGATATCCCGACTGTGGCGGAGCTCGTCCAGCGCCTCCGCCAGGAATACGTGGCGGCATGCGAAACGCCGAGCATGGTCGACGCCGCGCGTGGCTAGGTCAGCGCCCCTCGAAGCGTGGTGGGCGCTTCTCCGCGAAGGCGCGGGTCGCTTCCTTGTGGTCCGCCGTCATCACGCAGCAGGCCTGCGCCCAGGCCTCGAGGTCGAGCCACTCGGACAGCGTGTCGGTCTCCGCGGCGTGCAACACCTGCTTGAGGTAGCCATGCGCGACGCGCGGCCCCTCCGCCAGGCGCTTGGCCAGGGAAGCCGCCTCGGCCTGAAGATCGGCATCGGGGACGACGCGGCTGACCAGGCCGAGGCGCAGCGCCTCGGCGGCCGGCAGCATCTCGCCCAGCAAGAACAGCTCCTTCGCCTTGGCCATGCCGACCAGGCGCCGCAGGAAATAGGCGCCGCCGAGATCGGTGCAGAGTCCCATCTTCACGAACGCCGTGGTGAAGCGCGCGCTTTCGCCCGCGATCCGCAGGTCGCAGGACAGCGCGAGCGAGAGCCCCGCGCCGGCGGCCACGCCGTTCACCGCGCAGATCGAGACCTGCGGCATCTCCGACAGGATGCGGGAGATCTCCGCGTTGCGGCGGAGCATCGCGGTGCGCTCGGTCAGCGGGATCTCGCCGCGGTTCGCCATGCCCTGCACGTCGCCGCCGGCGCAGAAGCCGCGGCCGGCGCCGGTCAGGATCACGGCGCCGACGGTGCCATCCTCTGCGATGCGGGGCAGGCGGTCACGCAGATACGCCGTCATCTCCGGCACCGTCGCGTTCAGTCGCTCCGGCCGGTTCAGCGTGAAAGTGACGACGGCGCCGTCGCGGCGTTCCAGGACGGTCTCGGTCATGCGGCAATCCCCGTGGTGAAGCGATGAACGGCAGTCGCGCCCCTTATACCCATGACGAGCTCCGGCGGCTGCTGCATCCCCGCAGCATCGCGGTGATCGGTGCCTCCACCCGCGCCGGCAGCTTCGGACTGCGGACGATCCGCAACCTCGCCGGCTTCGACGGCGCGGTCTACCCCGTCAATGCGCGTTACGACGCGGTCGAAGGCCATCGCTGCTACCCGGACCTGGCCGCGCTTCCCCAGGCCCCGGATTGCGCCGTCATCGCGCTCAACCGCGAAGCCGTAAAGGAGACCATCGCGCAATGCGTGGCGCGCGGCGTGGGCGGCATCGTGCTTTATGCCTCGGGCTATGCCGAGACTGGCCGGCCGGAGTTGATCCAGCTTCAGGACCAGCTACTGCGCCTGGTTGAAGGCACGCCGACCCGGTTGATCGGCCCGAACTGCCTTGGGATCAACAATTACGCGATTGGCGCGCGCATCATGTTTGGCCGCATGCCGAAGCCGCGTCCGCTGCACCACGGCGCGATCGGGATCGTCACGCAATCTGGGTCGGTCGGCATGTCACTGGCGCAGGCGATGGAGCGCGGCGTGCCCATCAGCCATTCCATTCCCGTCGGCAACGGAGCGGATGTCGGGATCGCCGACCTCATCGCCTATCTCGCGGCCGACGAGCACTGCCAGGCGATCGTCACGGTGTTCGAGGGCGTGGAGGATCCGCGCCAACTCGTCCAGGCCGCCGAACTCGCGGTTTCCGCGGACAAGCCGCTGCTGGTGCACAAGATGGCGGTGGGCAAGCAGGGCGCGGCGGCGGCACTGTCGCATACCGGCGCGTTGGCGGGCTCGCACGCATCCTTCCGCGCGGTGCTGGAACGCGCGGGCGCCGTCATGGTGGACGATCTCGACGACGTCATGGAGACCGCGCAGTTCTTCGCCAAGGCGGGAAGGCCGACCGGCCGCGGCGTCGGCATCGTGCTGGGCTCGGGCGGCATCGGCGTCGCCGCCGCTGACAAGGCCGAGGAGCACGGCGTCGCCCTGCCCCAGCCCGAAGGCGCGACGCTGGAGACGCTGAAGCGCCACGTCCCGGAATTCGGCGCGCTGCGCAATCCCTGCGACGTCACCGCAATGACGCTGAACGACGACACGGCCTTCGAGGCCTGCTGCGACGCATTCCTGTCCGATCCCGCCTACAGCGCGCTGCTGGTGGTCTATCCCTATGCCGACGAATTCGGGACGTCGCGCGTGCCGGTCTGGCGGCGCCTCGCGGAACGGCACGGCAAGCCCGTCGTGAACTACTGGGCGTCGGAATGGCTGGAAGGCATCGGCGCCGAGATGCTGGAGGCCGAGCCGCGCATCGCGACCTTCCGCTCGCTCCGCCGCCTGTTCCGCGCGGTCCGCGCCTGGCACGACCTCGAGGCGCATCGCGCGCTGCCCGCCGCCGCGCGGCTGTCCTCGCCCGACGCTGCGGGCCAGGCCTCCGCTGCGCTCGCTGTCGCGCCGTCGCGCACGCTGACAGAACGCGAGGCGAAAGCGGCGCTCGCGCCATATGGCATTCCCGTGGTGCGCGAGATCCTGGTGCAGGACGCCGCCGCGGCCGCGGAGGCCGCCGCCGAACTCGGCTTCCCCGTCGCGATCAAGGTCGAAAGCGCCGACATCCCGCACAAGACCGAGGCCGGCGTGATCCGCCTGAACCTGCGCGACGCGGCGGAGGTCGCCGCCGGCTACGACGCGATCATGGCAAAGGCCCGCGCGGTGACGCCGCCCACGCGCATCTCGGGGGTGCTGGTGCAGCCCATGGTGCCGCAGGGCATCGAGATAGTGGCCGGCGTCACCAACGACCACGCCTTCGGCCCGCTCGTCGCCTTCGGCTTCGGCGGCATCTTCGTCGAATTGCTGAAGGACACCGCCCTGCTGCCTGCGCCCTTCACGCCGGCCGAGGCCGAGATGGCGCTGCGCAACCTGCGCGGTGCGAGCCTGCTGGACGGCTTTCGCGGCCTGCCCGCGGTCTCCGTCGCGGCACTTGCGCAGGTGCTCGCGCGCCTATCGGAGTTCGCTGCGGACCTGTCGACCACGATTGCCGAGGTGGACGTCAACCCGCTGATCTGCGCGGGCGACCGCATCGTCGCGGTGGACGCCCTGATCGTCCGGCGCGCCTGAAATGCTCCTCATCAACCAGGGATACCGCCGCCATGGCCGATGACGTCGCGCTTTATGAGACGGATGGCCCCGTCGCCACCATCACGATGAACCGGCCGGACAAGCTGAACGCGCTCAACGCCGCGCTGCGCGACGGTATCCAGCGCGGCCTCGACAGGGCCGAAGCCGATCCCGCCATTCGCGTCGTGCGGCTGCGCGGCGCCGGGCGCGCATTCTGCGCGGGGATGGACCTCGATCCCTCCGGCGCGACGCCGGAGCAGATGGGCGTCGGCCCGGACCGGGAGCGCCTCGAGGACGCGATCCGCGGCTTCATGCGGTTCTGGGAATTCCCCAAGCCCACCATCGCGGAGGTGCACGGCTTCTGCATCGCCGGCGGCACCATGCTGGCGATGGCCTGCGACATCACGCTGGTCGCCGCGGATTGCCGCATCCGCTTTCCCTCGATCCCGATTGGCGGCGGCTTTGTCAGCAGCTTCTGGACGCTCTTCGTCGGGCCGAAGAAGGCGAAGGAGCTCGACTTCATCGCCGGCAGCGAGATCACCGGCGATGAAGCGACGCAATGGGGCTTCGCCAACCATGCCTTGCCGGCCGAGGCGCTGCCCGCACGCAGCATGCTGATGGCGCGGCAGATCGCACGTACGCCGCCCGACCTGCTGAAGCTGAAGAAGCTTTCCATCAACCGCATCTGCGAGATGCAGGGCTTCCGCCAGGCCATGCTGGGCGGCGCGGACTGGGACGCGCTGTGCCACTTCAGCGAAGGCGCGCTGGAGATGCGGCGGCGCATCGTGCAGCACGGGCTGAAGGGGGCTATTGCTTCTCTGGATGCCGATGCCGGGTTGGCGTGAGGGGGACGCGTGGAGAGTCTGTTTTGGGCGGTGAGCGGTCCTTCGGGCCAATGCATCGGGCGGGACGGGGAGATGCAGGCCGCCGTCGCGAAGGGATCGAGCATCTTCGACCACCTTCAGATGGGCGCCGAACTCGACCGCCTCGGCATGGCGATCAGGGACGAGACCTGGTCCTGATCGCGGAGCGCGATGTGCGCGGGCGCGCTCGCGCGCGTCGCCGCCGTCCTGCGTCCTAGCGGGAGCGCGGCGCAATTCGGGCGTGACCCCGATCTGCTGCAGGATCCTGCGGTACTGCACCAGATCCTTCTCCAGTTGCTCCCGCATCGCGGCCGCGCCGGTCGGCGTCGGCAGGACGCCGAACGGCGCCAGTCGCGCCAGGACAGTGGAGTCCGAGAAGGTCTGGGCCAAGGCGCCTTCAAGCGCCGACGCAATCGCCGGCGGAAGCCCTGCCGGTGCGGAGACAGCCGTCCAGTTGTTGACGACGAAATCGGGATACCCGAGTTCGATCAGCGTCGGCACGTCCGGCATCTCGCTGAACCGCACCGGGGTGGCCATGCCCAACGCCCGCAAGCGCCGACCGTCCAGATGCGGCTTGGCCGGCGTCAGCGCGGTCAGGGAGAAGTCGATCCGTCCTTGCGACACGTCAAGCAGGGAGGGCGCGGCGCCGGGATAGGGGACATGGGTCATCTGCACACCGGCGCGCTGCTCGAGCTCCACTCCTGCCATGTGCGCGGCGGAGCCGATGCCCCAACTCGCATAGGTGATGGTGCCAGGCGTGGCCTTCGCCTCCGCCAGTAGCTGCTGAAGGCTTTCCCAGCGCGGATGGGCGACGAAGAAGAACAGCGCCCCGCCGATTCATGCCGAGATGGGTGAAGTCCGTCGGCGGAGCGAAGGCTGCGCTGCGGATGGTCGGCGGCCCGAGCACCATGCTGCCGATCGAGGACATCAGCAGCGTCGTCCCGTCCGGCCTGGTCCGCGCGGTGGAGCGCGAGGCGATCATGGTGCTCGCACCTGGGCGGTGGTCGTTGACGAAGGTACCGCCGAGCCGCGCCTGCAGCGCCTGCGTGATCGCCTGAGCGAAGACATCGGGGGGGGATGCCGCGAGGTGTAGGGAATGACGAGCGAGATCGGCTGGCGGCCGGGATAGGCAGGCTGCGCGCGGGCCAGGCCGGGCAGCAGGGCGAAGCTGGCGCTGGCCAGGGTTCTCCTCGTCAGATGTGCCGCCATCGTTCGTCCTTCCGGGATATCAGTGCCTTCAGAAGAACGGCGGTCGCTTGTCGATGAAGGCTCTCACCGCCTCGCGGTGATCAGCGCTAAGGACGCAATCCGCCTGGGCCTGCGCCTCACGGGCCAGCCAGGCGCCGAGCGGCTCGGCGGGGGCGAGCAGTCGCTTCAGGGCGGCCTGCGCTCCGCGCGGTCCCGCGGCGAGCCGTTGCGCCAAGGCCACCGCTTCCTGCTGGAGCAGCTCGTCTGGCACCAGGCGGTTGACCAGGCCGAGATCCAGCGCGGCCTGCGCGTCCAGCGTGTCCGGCAGCAGGAACAGTTCCTTCGCCTTCGCCGCACCCACCAGCTCTCGCAGGAAAAAAGCCGCGCCCATGTCGCTGGCCAGCCCGAGTCGCAGGAAGGCGGTGCCGAAGCGCGCGGACGCGCCGGCCAGGCGGAAATCGCATGCGAGAGCCAAGGCCAGCCCGGCGCCCGCGGCGGCACCGTTGACCGCGGCGATGATGGATTGAGGCATCTCGGCCAGCAGGCGGGTGATCTCGGCATTGGCGCGCAGTTCCGACACGCCCTCGCGAGCCGACATCGCTTGCACGTCGCCGCCGGCGCAGAAGCCGCGACCGGCCCCGGTCAGCACCACTGCGCCCACGGAAGCATCGTCGGCGATGCGGGACAGCGCGTCGCGCAGGCCGGTCGTCATCGCATCCGACAGCGCATTCAGCCGGTCCGGCCGGTTCAGCGTGAGGCGGACGACGTCCCCCTCACGCGTTTCCAGCAGATCGCTCACGCCAGCCCGGCGTCGCGGTCGAGCGAGGCGATGGCGCCCTTGAGCCCCATCTCGCCGATCCGGCGCCGCATCTCCAGGGCGCCCTGGCTGAAATGGCAGATGGCGTCCCAATCGGCGCCGCCCATCATCGCCTGGCGGAAGCCCTGGCGTTCCGAGACGCTGTTGATTGCCGCCTTCTTGATGCGCAGGAGATCGGGCGGCGTGCGCGAGATCTGCCGCGCCAGGAGTTGCGAGCGCGGCTCGACCTCCTCGACGGGCAGCGCATGGTTCGCGAAGCCCCAGGAGGCGGCGTCAGCGCCGGTGACCTCGCTGCCCGCAACGAAATCGAGCTCCTTCGCCTTCTTCGGTCCGACGAACAGCGTCCAGAAGCTGCTGACGAAGCCGCCGCCCACCGGGATCGAGGGGAAGCGGATGCGGCAATCCGCACTGACCAGCGTAATGTCGCAGGCCATGGCCAGCATGGTGCCGCCGGCGATGCAGAAGCCGTGCACCTGGGCGATGGTCGGCTTGGGGCAGTCCCAGAAGCGCACGAAGGTCGCGATAGCGCGGCGGAGGTCGTCGCGATCGTCGGCGATGCCCAACTGCTCCGGGATCTTTCCCGCCGAAGGGTCGAGGTCCATGCCGGAGCAGAAGGCACGCCCGGCACCGCGCAGGATGATAGCCCGGACGGCCGGATCGGCCTCCGCCCGGTCCAGCGCGGCATGCAGCCCGTCGAGCATCGCATGGTTCAGCGCATTCAGCTTGGCCGGGCGGTTCATGGTGATGGTCGCGACCGGACCATCGGTGTCATACAGGACGACGTCGTCCGACATCTCGCTTCCCTTCGTGTCTGCTGGCCTCGACTGTCGGCGTCAGGTCGCCATCAGTGACGAGACCACGCGGACCTGGCGGTTTGTCACCTCGTTGATGGTGATCAAGACCTGCGACTGGTTGCCGTTGCTGAACCGATAGGTCTGCAGGACGCCCTTGTATTCGAAGTTCCGCATGCGGTCGGCGACCCGTTCGGGATCGGTGCTGCCGGCGGCCTGCATGGCCGCCACAACCAGCCGCACGGTGTCGTAGGCCGTGGTGTTGTAGGGCAGCGGCGCGCTGCCGGTGGCGCGCTGGAACTCCTCGCGGAACGCAGCCAGCTCGGGGGTGTCGGCGGTCGTCGGGCCGGACGCGATCAGGACGCCGTTCAGGTTGTCGCCGGCCGCGTTGATGAACACCGGCGAGGCCCAGATCACCGCGACGCTCAGGAAGATCGGCCGCATGCGCAGCTCCCGGTACTGGCGCAGCATGGCCACGCCGTCCTCGGTGAAGGCCGCGCCGATGACGGCATCGGGATTGGCGGCGCGCACGCGGGTCAGCAGGCCGAAGAAGTCCGTGGATCCCGGCTCGAAATACTCCTCCACGACCACGCGCGCGCCCAGCGCCTGGGCGCGTTCCTTGATCTCCCGCCCGGCGGCGCGGCCCCAATCGTCGTTGCGGCCGAGATACGCGATGGTCCTGGCGTTGCGCTCCTTGGCCAGGTACTCGACGGACGGCGCGACATTCATCGTCGCGGTCAGCGTGTTGCGGAAGCTGAATGGATTTTCCGGGCTGACCACCTGCGGCGCCGCGGCGACGAAGCTCATCGCCAGGCGCTTGTTGCGCTCGGCGATGGGCAGGACGGCCAGCGTCGTGGTGCTGGAGACCGGGGTCAGCAGCACCGGGACGTTGTCGCGCGTGATCAGCCGCTCGGCCGCGGCAACCGAGCGTTCGGTGCGCGATTCGTCATCGACGTTCAGCAGCTCGAAACGCCGCCTGCGGCCTGCGATCTCGACGCCTTCGGCGTTGAGCTTGCGCATGGCGTACTCCGCGCCGCCGAGCGCTTCGCGCCCGATCGAGGCGTTCGGCCCGGCCAGCGCGAAGATCGAGCCGAAGCGCACGGCCTCGTCCTGCGCGAAGGCAGCGCGTGCGAGTATGGTGCTGCCGGCCGCCAGCGTCATCGCGGCTCGACGTGACAGAAGCGGTTGGTCGGTCATTGCTTCACTCCCTATGTCCACTCGATCAATGCGGCCGGGCGGCGGTGGATCTGCACCGTCGGGCACACTGGCTTCATGCGGCGAGCCCGCCCAGATAGGATTCCTGCACCGCCGGATCGGCGAGCAGCGCGGCACCGGTGCCGGTACGCGTGACGCGCCCGGTGGCCAGCACGTAGCCGCGATGCGCCAGGCGCAGCGCCATGCGCGCATTCTGCTCGACCAGCAGCACCGTCGTGCCGGCGGCGTTGAGGTCGCGGATGATGCGGCCGAGTTGCTGAACGATCGCGGGCGCCAGGCCCAGCGACGGCTCGTCCAGCATGAGCAGCCGCGGCCTGCTCATCAGCGCGCGGCCGATCGCCAGCATCTGCTGCTGTCCCCCGCTTAGCCCGCCGCCCGACAGCCGGATCTTCTCCCGCAGGATCGGGAAGGTCTCGAGCACATGCTCCAGGTCCCGAGCGACGGCGGCCCCGTCGCGCCGGTAGTAGGCGCCGAGGTCGAGGTTCTCGCGCACCGTCATCTCGGCGAAGACGTGCCGCCCCTCCGGCACCAGGGCAATGCCGCGTCGCACCAGGTCCGATGAAGGCCGGCCGCCGATCTCCTGGCCCTCCAGTCGGATGCTGCCGGATCGCGGTCGCAGGATTCCGCAGATCGTGCGCAGCAGCGTCGACTTGCCCGCGCCATTCGCCCCGATGACCGTCACGATCTCGCCTTCCTCCAGGACGAGCGATGCCTGCCGGAGCGCCACGATCGGGCCATAGGCAACCGAAAGATCTGCGACCTCAAGCATCCTCTTCGGTCCCCAGATAGGCCTCGATCACGCCCGGGTCGGAGCGGATCTCGGCCGGCGTGCCCTCGGCGATCCTGCTGCCGCGGTCGAGCACGACGATGCGATCGCAAAGCCCCATCACCGCGGGCATGTCATGCTCCACGAGCAGCACGGTGATCCCGAGGTCGCGGATGCGGCGCACTAGCCCGGCGGCGGCCATCGTCTCGCTGGGGTTCATGCCGGCGAAGGGTTCGTCGAGAAGCAGCAGCCGCGGCTCGGGCGCCAGCGCGAGGCCGACGCCGAGCAGGCTCTGATGCGCATAGGGCAGCGATCCCGCGATCGCCTCGGCCTGCTCCGTCAAGCCGACGAAGGCCAGGACCTCCTCCGCGCGTGCGAGCATCGCGCGGCGTGCGGCGCGAGCCCGCGGCAGGCCCAACCAGTCCTCCCAGAAACCAACGCGCTGATGTGCCAGCAACGCCGTGCAGAGGTTCTCGGTGACGGTCAGGCGCGGGAACAGGCGTGTGCCCTGGAAGGTACGCGCGATGCCGAGGCCGGCAATGCGATCCGGCCGCATCCCGTCGATGCGGCTTCCATCCAGCCGGACCTCGCCGGTGGTCAGGCCATATCGGCCAGAGACCAGGTTGAACGTGGTGGTCTTCCCGGCCCCGTTGGGGCCGATCAGTCCGAGGATCTCGCCGGCGGCGACGCTGAACGAAACATCGTTGACGGCGAGCAGGCCGCCGAAGCGCCTGGAGATGCCCTGCACGGCCAGCAGCGGCGCATCACCCGGCATGACGGCGCTTCCCCGGCAGGCTGTCGTGCGACGGTGCGACCCGCTGCCACAGCCTGGTCGCGAGCCCGATCAGCCCTTGCGGCGCAAAGATCGTCATCACGATCAGCAGCACGCCCATCATGATGGGCCGGTACTGGCTCGCAAAGGACAGCAGTTCCGGCACGTAGACCAGGAAGAGCGCACCCAGCAGCGGCCCCGCCACCGTGCCGACCCCCCCGACGACGACCATGACGATCATGTCCATCGAGGCGAAGAGCGAGAACTGGTTCGGCGCCAGAACCGTGAGGAACGGACCCAGCAGCAAGCCGCCCAGCCCGGCGACGAACGCACCGATGCACAGCCCGATCACCTTCTGCCGCATGACGGGGATGCCAGTGAATTCTGCCAGCAACTCGTCCTCTCGCACCGCGACCAGCATGCGGCCCGTGCGACTGACCACGAGCCGCGCCAGGGCCAGCCAGCAGACCACCAGCGTGGCGAGGACGAGGTAGTAGAAGCCCGTCTTGCTGTCGAAGGACAGGCCGAGAAAGCCCTCCGGCGGCTGGATGCCACGCAGGCCGAGCGGTCCGTTCGTCACCTCCTGCCAGTTCGCGATGACAAGGCGCACGATCTCCGCAAAGGCCAGCATGACGAGCACGAAGAACGGCCCCTTGAGCCGCAGCGTCAGCAGCCCGACCAGCCCCGCGGTGACGACGACCGCCGCCAGCGCGATGGCGCCGGCGGTCCAGAAATCCAGGCCGAGCCGCAGCCTCAGCAGGCTGGAGAGATACGCGGCGATGGCGACGAAGGCCGCCTGCCCCAGGTTGATCTGCCCGACATAGCCGAGCACGAGCCCCATGCTGAGCGCCAGGATCGCCCAGATCAGTGTCAGCGTCAGCAGATAGACCTGGTAGTCGCCGAGCAGCGGCGGCGCCAGGCCCAGCAGCAGCACTGCCGATGCCGCGAGGAGAAGCCTGGGGTTCAAGGCGATGCCCGCCCGAACAGGCCTGCCGGGCGCACGACCAGCACCGCGATCAGCACCAGGAAGGTGTAGACGTCCTTGAAGGCGAAGCTGAGATAGGCTCCGGCCATTGTCTCGATCAGGCCGATCGCCAGCCCGCCGATGATGGCGCCGGGCACGCTGCCCAGCCCGCCGAAGATGACGATGACGAAGGACTTGAGCAGCGGCGGCCCGCCCATCGCTGGCTCCACCGCATAGAGCGAGCCAAGCAGGCTGCCCGCTGCGCAGGCCATCGCCCCGGATACGGCGAAGACGAAGGCGATGATCCTGTCGGGATTGAGGCCGATGGCCAGGGCGCCGTCGCGGTTCTGCGCGATGGCGCGGAGCGCCTTGCCGATGCGCGTGCGATAGAGCAGCCAGTACAGGCCCACCACCAGCGCCGCCATGATCGCCAGCACCACCAGGCGGCTGTTCGTCATGATGACGTCACCGATCTCGACGATGCCGGGCACGCCGAGATCGAGCTGCCGCGGCGCCGTGCCCCAGATCATGACGGCGGCCTCGCGCAGGAGGTAGAGCAGGCCAAGGGTGACCAGGATGATCTGCAACTCGGCCTGAAGGCTGGTGTGGGAACCGCGCATGACCGGCCGCAAGGCGACGTAGAACATCGCCACGCTGAGCGCCGCGGCGCCGGCCATGGCGATGGGTAACGCCAGGAAAAAGTCGAGGCCCAGCGCACTGGTCAGGGCCACCGTGAAAAAGGCGCCGAGCATCAGGATCTCGCCATAGGCAAAATTGACGATCCGCGCGGCGCCGAAGACCAGCGTGAAGCCCAGCGCCGACAAGCCGTAGATGGCGCCGAGCACGAGCCCGTTGGCGAGCTGCTGCGCTAGCATGGCGCGACCTCGGCTTCCGGATGCATCAGCAGCACGCGGCCCGTCGCACCGCGCTGTTCCATCAGCCGATGCGCGTCGCCGGCCTGTTCGACCGGGAAGCGGGCGGCGATCTCCGGCATGATCTCGCCGCGCGAAACGAGGGCGATCACCGCCTCCAGGTCGCTGACGGTGGCGTGCCCGCTGCCGACGATGTCGATCTCCCGCAGGATCGAGATGGCGGGGTTCAACGCCACGCTTCCCGGCGCGACATTGCCGACCATCACCATCCGCCCCCCCAGGCGCAGCGCGCGGATGCTGGAGGCGAAGGTCGGCGCGCCTGCGATCTCGATGACGCCGGCTGCGCCGAGGCCATCGGTCAGGGCGCGGACCTGCGCGTGGAAGCTGAAGTCGGGCGCGACGACAACTTCCGCCGCCCCAGCCTCCCGCAAGCGGTCGCCCTTGCCGGCCGAGGACGAGATCGCAATCGCGCGCAGCCCCATCAGCCGCGCCAGCTTCAGCGTGTGCAGCCCGACGCCGCCGCTCGCGGCGGTGACGACCACCGTATCGCCGGCGCGCAGGGCAGCGCGGCGCAGGGCGTGGTAGCCGGTGCCGATGGCGCAGCTCAGTACCGCCGCGATATCCAGCGGCACGCCATCCGGCACGCGCACCGCATTGCGCTCGGAAGCAATGACGAACTCGCCGTAGCCGCCGGAAATCCCCTCGCCGTAGAAGCCGGGGCCGGAGACGCAGACATTCTCACGCCCCTCGCGGCAGAGGTGGCAGATGCCGCAGGGCATGCGCTGGATCACCGCGACGCGGTCGCCCGCCTTGAAGCGGCTGACCAGCGGCCCTGCCTCGACGACGGTGCCGGCGATCTCGTGGCCCATCACCGCGGGCAGCCTGGTATGCGGGAAATGGCCGGCGCGGTTAAGCAGGTCGTGGCCGCAAACGCCACAGGCCGCGACGTGCAGCAGCATCTGGTCCGCGGCGGGACGCGGCGGCGCGACGTCTTCGCAGGCAAAGACCTCCGGGCCACCGAAGCGAGGGAGCGTGACCGCGCGCATGTCAGCCGCCCAGGCCGAGTTCGACCAGCGATCGCGCCAGCACCCGTTCCTGGTGCCAGGCGACATCGCCGTAGGTCGTCTCGAGAAGTCGCGTGCGCCGCAGCCAGAGGTGCAGGCCGAGGTCCCAGGTGAAGCCGATGCCGCCATGGATCTGGATGGCGTCGTTGCAGGCGCGGCGCGCGGTCTCTCCGGCGAAGGCCTTGGCGATGGAGACGGGCTTGATCGTGTCCCCGGTGCCTGACATCGCCAGGGCGGCGCCATAGGCAGCGGAGCGCGCACCCTCGACCGCGGTCGCGATGTCGGCGCATTTGTGCTTGATGGCCTGGAAGCTGCCGATGGGCTTGCCGAACTGGACGCGCTGCGCCGCATAGGCGACGCTGTCATCCAGCACGCGCGAGGCGATACCCGCCATCTCCGCCGCCGCGGCCGCAGCGCCGAGATCCACCAGAAGCTCGACCGCCGCCGCGTCCGGAGTGCCGCCGAGGACATCCGCGACGACACCGGCGAACTCCAGCGCATGATGCCGGGAGGCTAGATCCAACGTCGCCTGCTCCCGCCGCGTGAGGCCCGTTGCTCCGGGTTCACAGAGCGCGATGCCCAGCTGACCGGCCTCGCCGAAGCGGGCCGTCACCAGCAGCAGGTCTGCAACGCCGGCATTCGGCACCAGGATCTTGGCGCCATGCAGCTTCCACGCGTTGCCCTGCTCGACGGCGCGCAGACCAATATCCTCGCTGCCAGGACCGGCTTCCGCCTCGGCATGAGCCAGCGTCACGCGCAGGGCGCCGCCTGCGATACGTGGCAGATACGTCGCCTGCTGGTCCGGCGTGCCGAAGCGCGCGATCAGCACCGCTGCCAGCATCGTCTCGACCACCGGCGCGGGCGCGAGCGCCCGCCCGAACTCCTCGACCAGAAGCACCGCATCCACCGGCGCCAGGCCAAGGCCGTCATGCGCCTCCGGGACCATCACGGCGAAGACGCCGGCCTCGGCCAGCGCCTGCCAAAGCGTCTCATCAAAGCCCTTCTCATCCGTTATCTGCCGCAGCCGCGCCAGATCGTACCGCGTGGCGAGCAGCGCACGGATGCTCTCCTGCATCTGCCGCTGGTCGGGCGTGAACTCGAAATCCATGACGGACCTACCGCGGCAGGCCGAGCACCCGCTCGGCGACGATGTTGCGCTGGATCTCTGACGAGCCGGAATAGATCGTGAAGGCCTTCGAATGCAGCCAGGACAGGGCATAGCGCCCCGAGGCCGGCGACAGCGGGTCACCATCCTCCAGCGGCGCCAGGGGACCGAGCGTGTCGAGCGCGCGTTCGTACATGTCCTGGCAGACATGGCTCCAGTAGAGCTTGTTCATCGAGGCATCCGCGCCGCGTGGGCCGCCATGCAGCAGCCGACTGAAGCTCCGCAGGCAGTTGAGCCGCATGACTTCGAGATCGACGATCGCCTTGCCCAGCTTCTGGCGCGTCAGCGGATCCTCGATCACGCTGCGTCCCGCGTGCTTCAGCCCCGACAGTGTGTGCAGCAGGCGATCCAGCTCCTGCTTGAAGCGGATCTGCCGCCCCAGCGCGTCCTCTGGCCCGCGCTCATAGGTCAACGTGGTCATCGCGATCTTCCAGCCGGCATTTAGCTCGCCGACCAGGTTCTCCGCGGGCACGCGGACCTCGTCGAAGAAGGTCTCGTTGAACTCGCTCTCGCCTGAGATCTGCTTGAGGGGGCGGAGCGTGATGCCCGGGCTCTTCATGTCCACAAGCAGAAAGCTGATGCCCTGGTGCTTCGGGGCGGTCGGGTCGGTGCGGGCCAGCAGGAAGCACCAATCCGCGTATTGCGCGAAGCTGGTCCAGACCTTCTGCCCCGTGACCACGAAGTGATCGCCATCGAGTACCGCGCGACATTTCAACGAAGCGAGATCCGAGCCCGCATTGGGTTCGGAGAAGCCCTGGCACCACACATCCTCGCAGGACAGGATCCGGGGCAGGAAGCGACGGCGCTGCGCCTCCGTCCCGTGATGGATCAGGGTCGGGCCGGTCAGGTTGTGACCGATGATGTTGATCGCCTCAGGTGCGGCGGCATGCGCCATCTCCTCGGCGAAGATCGCCTGCTCACTGAGCGTCGCGCCGCGGCCGCCGTATTCCTTCGGCCAGGCGATGCCATTCCAGCCGCCGCGATACAGCTTGCGTTCCCATTCCAGCCGGAAGCGGGCGCGCTCATCCTCGTCCTTCGGCTCGAAGACCGTGCGCCCCCAGCCCTCCGGCAGGTTGTCGCGCAGCCAGCCCCGCAATTCGTCGCGGAAGCGTGCTTCCTCGGGTGTGTCGGCCATCGTCATCGGCCGGCCTCCGTTGCATCATTCATGAAACCGCAGGTCCTGGTCATGTGGCGGGGGCCCGCATGTGGCGCAGGCCGCGGCGCAGGATCTTCCCGGTTGGTCCCTTGGGAAGCTCGTCGAGGAAATGCACGGAAGCCGGCACCTTGTAGATCGCCAGTTCCTGCTTGCAGCGGGCGATGACGCCGGCTTCGTCGAGGGCCGCACTGGGCTCGGCGGCGACATAGGCGACGACGATCTCGCCCAGGACGTCGTCGGGTGCCGCGATCACCGCGACCTCGCGCACGCCGGGGATGTGGTAGATTACTTCCTCCACATCGGCGGGATAGATGTTCTGCCCGCCGCGGATGATGACATCCTTCTTGCGATCGACGATGTAGCCGTAGCCGTCCGCATCGATCAGGCCGAGGTCGCCGCTGTGCAGCCAGCCCTTGCGGATGGCTTTCGCGGTCTCCTCGGGCTGCTTGTAGTAGCCGGCCATGACGCCAGGGCCGCGGATGCAGATCTCGCCGACTTCTCCGGGCGCGGCGATGGTGCCGTCCTCGCGCTCGATGCGCCATTCGATACCCGGCAGCACGCGGCCGATGGATTTCGGCCGTGCCACGCGGCCGGCAGCATCGAGTTCCACGCGCTCGAGCGAGACGATCGCGGCGGCTTCGGTCAGCCCATAGCCCGTCATCACCCGGGTGTCGCGCCCCATCGTCGCGTCGATGCGCTCCAGCAGCGCCGCCGGCACGGGCGCGGCGCCCGTCATGATCACCTTGATCGAGCGCAGGTCGTAGCGCGGCGCGTCGGGGTGATCGACCAGCTTCTGCAGCATGGTCGGCACGGCCGGGAAGAAGGTGCAGCGATGCTCGTGGATCGCCTTGAGGCAGGCCTCGGCATCGAAACGCGGCATCAGCACCATCGTGCCGCCGGTGACCATCAGCGCGTTGATGCCCTGGTTGAGGCCGAAGGTGTTGTAGAGCGGCAGCGCGCAGAGCGTCACAGTGTGCTCGTCGAGCCCCAGCCAGCCCGGTGTCGGGTCGTAGTTCGCCCGGATATTGGCCAGTGTCAGCATCACGCCCTTGGCCTTGCCCGTCGTGGCGCTGGTGTTCAGCATCATGCAGACATCGTCCGGGGCGCGCGGAACCGGGGCCGGCAGGCTGGCGCCAAGACCGGCGATGCCCGAGGCGGCCCGTACCCAACCGTTGTCGCCGAGTTCGTCGAGCAGCAGCACGCCTTTCAGCGTCAGCACCTCCGCCCGGTCCGGCAGGCGTTCGCGGTAGGCGCCATCCATCACCAGCCATTCGAGGTCGCAGCTCGTCACTGCGTGGATGATCTCGCCGTGGCGATAGAAGATGTTGAGCGGCACGACGATCGCGCCCAGGGCGAAGGCCGCCTGCTGGTACAGGATGAACTCCGGCCGCGCGCTGACCATCAGCCCGATACGGGTTCCCGCGCTGATGCCGAACCGCCCGAGATCGCCGGCGAGCTGCGAGACCTCCGTCGCGAGCATGGCATAGGTCCAGCGCCGCTCCCCGAAGATCAGCGCGCATTTGTCCGGCCGCGTCGCGGCTTGGCGGAAGAGATGGTCGGCGAGATTGGCCATGACGCTTGCCATCACCCCGGCGGAAGCTCGAACCAGTCGCGCGGCAGTTGCACCGGGATGCGCGCGTCATGCGCAGGCACCACGATCTCCGCGAGATCCTTCACCCGTCGCATGCTGTCGGCATAGGCCAGCTCGCCCTCGCTGCGGATCGGACCCGGCATGAAGCTGCCGCTCAGGAAGCGCAGTGGCGCTTCGTTGGCGCGCGGATCCGCGGGGTACCAGTACCGGTAGTGATCGCCGAGATCGGAGACAAGGCCGACCCGACCGCGCGCGGTATCGACGATCGCCACCTGCATGCCCGGCGTGTGTCCGGGCGTCTTCAGCAGTCGAAATCCCGGCAGGAAATCGACGTCACCATCGACCAGGCGGAACGCCGAAGGCCGCTTGCGTCCCAGCAGGCCCGTCACGGCTTCCCGCAGATAGTAGATCCTCTGCGTCGGCACGGGGTCGATCGCGTGCATTACCTCGTCGCGCTGCACGATGGCGCACGCCTGCGGGAACAGGTCGAGGTTCCAGGCGTGGTCGAAATGCAGGTGGGTCAGCACGACGTGGCTGACGTCCTCCGGCTTCCTGCCGATGCGGGCGAGGGCCTCGCGAAGCGATTCATGGCCGCCGCCGCTGCCGTCCACGTTCAGCCGGCGGCGGACTTCCGCCATGTCCGGCATGCCGCTGTCGACCAGGATCGACCTCGCGCCGTCCGTGACCAGCCAGGCATGAATCGGATCGCGGAGGATGCCGCCGTTATGCGGCAGCAGCAGTTCGCCCACCCGCAGCGTATGGATCTCGAACACCGGCGCGTCAGCCCGGCCGCGACCTTGGCATGCTCTGGCGATGGCACATGGGCGATCCTTCCCCGATCGATCTTGCTCTTGGCAGGCGGCAGTTTCCGGGCAAGCCGCCGTTGACGTCAAGCATAAAACCGAAAATTATTCAGTTTAGTGATTCCACATCGACGCGCGGCGCTTGCGGTCCGTCGCCGTCGCCCGTAGGCATCGACCGGCGTCGCCCCCTGTCCCGGCGGGCCGGCCCTCAGTGGAAAGGCAAGGCACGCCCGATGACCAGCCAACATCCGGCGCGCGCCGTGACCGGGTCGATGACCCCGGCGGGCTGGACCGATTTCCTGGCCGGGCTCGCGCGCGAGCCCGCTTCATCCGGCGAGCAGCCGAAGCAGGAACGCTCGCGCAAGCGCCAGCAGGAGATCCTGCGCGCGGCGCTGCTGGTCTTCGCGCGTGATGGCATCTCTCGCGCGCGGCTCGGCGACATCGCGGCCGAGGCGGGCGTGCCGGTCTCCTCGATCTACGAGTACTACCCGAGCAAGGAAGACATCGCCTTCGCGGTCCCCAGCACGCACCTTGCGCGGTTTTACCGGGAGTATGCCGAGGTCGCGCCGGCGACCCTGAGCGCGCGGGAACGGCTGCGGCTGTATCTCTGGCTTGCCGCGGACTTCGCGCGGCGCAATCCCGACTGGGCGCGGACGCTCTACCTCGAGATCTGGCCCAGCGTGCTGGTGGGCGACAGCCCGGTGAGGCACGCCGTGGACGACTACGTCCGCGTCATCCTCTGGCTCCTTCGGGAGGGCGAGGCGCAGGGCGAGTGGGCCGCCGATGCCAATCCCTACGAGACGGCGACCATCCTCAACGGCTCTGTCAACCAGATCATCATCACCTGGCTGATCTACCGCAAGCCGCGGGATCTCATGAAGGCCACCAATTCCATTCTGGGACGGCTGATCGCGGCGCTGCTGCCGCCGCTTCCCGACACCAAGCGCCTGCCGGCGCGTCCCCGCGCCCGGACTGCCAAGCGGCCGTAGAGACCGACACCCATTCCGGAAGAGGGAAGACCACGCCATGGCGCTCGACGTGACGGGCCCCTATCGCTATCCCGCGCCCCGCCCCGCCTGGCTCGCGCTGCACGAAGAGGCAATCCTCGACCCCGGCCAGCCGATCATCGACCCGCATCATCACCTCTGGGTGCAGGATGGCGTGCCCTATCTGCGGGATGAGATCGCCGCCGACCTCGCGAGCGGCCACGACGTCCGCGCGACCGTCTTCGTCGAGGCGCATTACGCCTATCGCGAGACCGGCCCCGATCGTCTGCGGCCGGTCGGCGAAACCGAGAGCGTGGTCGCCATCGCCGAGGCCGCGAGGGCCGCAGGCGTCCGTACCGCCATCGCCGCCGGCATGGTGGTGCATGCCGACCTCCGGCTCGGCGAGAAGGTCGAGGAGGTGATCGAAGCGCATCTGGCCGCTGCGCAGGGAAGCCTGCGCGGCGTCCGGCAGAGCTTCGCGCGCGACGAGCATTTCCCCGACGGCATCGTGCTCCGCCCCGCGCCGCCGGGCATGCTGGCTACGCCGGAGGTCAGGGCCGGGCTTGGCGTGCTCGCCAGGCTCGGGCTGAGTTTCGATGCCATGCTCTACCACGCGCAGCTCCCGGAACTCACGGCGGTGGCGCAGTCGCTGCCGAGGTTGCGGATCGTGCTGGACCATCTGGGGTGCCCGCTGGGCATCGGTCCCTATCAGACGCAGCCAGAGAACATCTTCGCGGCGTGGCGGCACGACATCGAAGCGCTGGCGCGGTGCCCGAACGTCGTCGTGAAGCTCGGCGGCCTGGGCATGATCATCACCGGCGCACGCCACCATGACCGGCCGGTGCCGCCTGGCTCGGCCGAACTCGCGGCGCGCTGGCGGCCGTGGTTCGCGACCTGCATCGAGGCCTTCGGCGCCGCGCGCTGCATGTTCGAGAGCAACTTCCCGGTGGACAAGGCCATGTTCTCCTATGCCGTGGCCTGGAACGCCTTCAAGCGCATCGCGGCCGACGCCTCGGCTGACGAAAAGGCGGCGTTGTTCCACGACACGGCGGCACGGACCTACAGCCTGCCGCAGCTGATTTCCGAGGAAAATTCGGATTGACTCTCGACTACCCCTGCACGAGCCTCGGCCCACAAAGGCAAGTCGGAGGAAGACGTTCATGACGGCGACGACGCGCCGGGGCGCGCTCGCGGCCTCAATGGGCCTGGCGGCGTTCGCCGCCGGACCGGCCCGGGGCCAGGGATTCCCGAACCGCCCGGTGACGCTGGTCGTGCCTTATGCGGCGGGCGGACCGACCGATGTCGCATCGCGCGTGATCGCCGAGCAGATGCGAGCACCTCTTCGGACCCAGGTCATCGTTGAGAACCGGCCGGGCGACAGCACCATCCTTGGTGCCCGTGCCGTCGCGACGGCGACGCCTGATGGGCACACGCTGCTTATGGTGCCGACGACGACGCTCTGCACCAACCCGCACATCTATGCACGGCTGCCCTATCGGGTGGAGGACTTCGCTCCGGTCGGTATGGCGGTGAAGGTGCCGCTGGGCCTGGCGGTAAAGACTGCCCTGCCGGTGCACACGATCGCCGAGTTCCGCAACTATGTGCGCGCCAGGCCGGGCAGGCTGAACTACGGCTCGCCTGGCACCGGCGCCAATTCGCAGCTCGTGAATGCGCTCGCCAATCTCTCGCTCGGGCTCGACATGACCGAGGTGCCCTATCGCGGCACGGCGCCGGCGCTCAACGATCTCGCAGCGGGCAATGTCGATGCGCTCGTCGACGCGCTCGCCACCCTGGCACCGCTGCATGCGTCGGGGCACATCCGCATCATCGGCAACTTCGACGACGTCCGCTCGCCGGTCGTGCCCGACGTGCCGACATTCGCGGAATCCGGCCATCCCGATCTTGTGGCCTTCACCTGGTTCGCGGTCGTCGCGCCCGCCGCGACGCCGCGCGAGACCATCGCGATCCTCAACGCCGCCGTCACCGCCGCCGTCCAGTCCGAGGTGACGAAGGAACGCTTCGCGCAGCTGGGCTTCGTGCCGCAGAGCTCGACAGTCGACGATCTCGGGCGCTACATCCGGTCCGAATACGACCGCTGGGGGCCGCTGATCAGGCGTCTCGGCATTCGCGTGGAATGACGACCCAGCCTGCTGCGACGTCGAGAACGCTTGCCGAGGATTCGGGAGGGGCTGGTACAGCCCACGGCCGATAGTCGACAAGTCGAGCAGCCCAGGGGCCGACCGATCGGGCGCTGCTCCAGGCTCGGCGGAACGCCGCCGATGGAGAGCTTCTCTTCCACGTGAAAGGCGAGCTCGTCGAGGAAGCCGACTACCAGACGCGCGACGAGGCCAGGGCTGACGTGTTCCACTACATCGAGGAATTCTATAACCGACGCCGCTCGCACTCCGCGCTCGCCTATGTCGCGCCCGAGCAGAAAGCAGCAGCGTTCCATCGCGCGGCATCAGCCGGGTAACAGTGTCCGCGAAGGCGGGGGAAGCCCACACGCCGGATCGGCTCGGTGCTGGAGATCGGAGCCTCGACGGCGCTGCTGACCGGCCTCGGGCAGGCACTGGCCATGATCCCGGGCACGTCGCGCTCCGCGGCGACCATCATCGTGGCGCTGCTGGCTGGGGTGGATCGCCGCACGACCATGGAGCTCAGCTTCATGCTCGCCACCCCCACCATGCTGGCCGCCACCGTCTACAGCTTGTGGCAGGGACGCGCATCGCTGGACGAAGTCGGGCTGGGCCAGCTCATGATCGACTTTGCGGTATCCTTTGTGGTCGCATTGGCCGTGCTGCGGTGGATATTAGCCAAGATCAGCCGGATCGGCTTTGCCCCCTTTGGCTGGTATCGGATCGCGCTGGGGCTGCTGATCCTGGTCTGGTCGGCGCAGCGCTAGGTCTGCAGGATCCGCGACATTCACGCGTTCGCCCGGTCGCGCTCCGAGCAGATCGGTCAGAGCCTCGACGATGTGCGTGCCGGACGAGGGTTTGGACAGAAGCCGGAAGGGCGCTTCGGTTCCAGCTGTCCCGGGCTCGGCAATGTCGCCCGCATAGCCCGTGAGGAGGACGACCGGCAGGCCGGGGCGCCGCTTGCGCGCTTCTTGGATCAGAGAAAGACCGTCCATGCCCGGCATCGCGAGGTCGGCGATCATCGCCTGGATCGCCGGGCTCTCGTCGAGCCTGGCGAGCCCCTCCAGCCCTGACGCGGCCGTGGTCACGGTGCAGCCGAGATAATCGAGTTCCTCGGCCAGCGTCTCCCGGACCGGCTCTTCATCGTCCACGACGAGCACGCGGATGCGTTGGACCGCGGCGACGCTCGGTTCCGCCTCCGCCCCCGCCTCGCGCCCGTCAGCCAAGCCGCCGGCCTGTGGCAGCCACAGCGTCACCGTCGTGCCCTGTCCGACCTTGCTGTCAAGGACGAGAGAGCCGCCGGACTGCTCGACGAAGCCCTTGACCATCGGCAGCCCCAGCCCCGTGCCCTGGCCGACAGGCTTGGTCGAGAAGAACGGCTCGAGCGCGCGGGACAATGTCGCGGGGTCCATGCCCACGCCGGTATCGCGCACCGCGATCCGGATCCACGCCCCCGGGCCCGGGGGCGATGGAGTGTCCGCGCCATGCCGCTCCGCTTCCACCTCGAACGAGAGCGTGCCGCCATCAGGCATCGCATCGCGGCCATTGGTCGCGAGGTTGATCAAGGCCGTCTGCAGTTCGGACTGATCAGCCAGCAGCGGCGGCAGCCCGGACGGCGCGGCAAGCCGCAGCCGGATGCCCGGACCGATTGCTGAAGCCAGCATGTCGCGCATGGAACCGAGCAGCGCCGCCGCATCCACCTGTTCAGGATGCAATTCCCCGCGGCGCGCGAGAACGAGGAGGCGCCGCGTGATGGCAGCGGCGCGGTCGGCCGACTGCAGAACCACCGCCGCGTAGCGCCTGACCGCGTCCGCGTCGCCGGCCTGGCGCAGAAGCAGCCGGACGCCACCAGTGACGGCCTGCAGCACGTTGTTAAAGTCATGCGCAACGCCGCCGGCGAGCTGACCCAGCGCCTGGAGCTTTTGCGCCTGGCGCAGCTCGGCTTCCAGCTTCTGTCGCTCAGTGATGTCCATGGTGACGCCGAGCCTGCGCAGTGGCGGGCCGTCTGGCATGCTCTCCACCACGCAGCCGAAGCTCTCCATCCAGCGCTCGGCGCGGTCGCCGACGCGCCGAATCCGGTAGGCAATCCGGAACGGCTCGTCCTGCCGTGCGGCCTGCAACACATTCCTCACGGAATCCCGATCTTCGGGATGGAGGCAGTCTTCCCACATGGCATAGGTGGCCCGGCCGGTCGGGTCAGGCTCATAGCCGAACAGCGTGAAGTGGTTCGCCGACCAGACGGTCTTCCCGCTCTGGACGTCGTGGTCCCAGGTTGCGAAACCGGTGCCCTCGATCGCGAGCCGCATCCGAAGCTCGCTTTCGCGCAGGGCGGTTACGTCCGCGACCAGTCCGATGAAGCGAACCGGCCGCCGGCTGCCGTCGTAGCGGACCATCCCGCGTGACATGAGCGAGCGCGTGCGGCCGTCGGGCAGCAGGATGCGATACTCCGTCTCGTAGCGCCCGGAGACCCGCGCGGCTGCCGCGTCCGCCCGAACCCTGTCACGATCGCCGGGATGCAGCTGCGCTAGCCATTCGTCCACGGTGCGGTGACCGGGTCCGCCGGGATCGAGTCCGAACAGGAGGCAGTATTCAGCCGAACAGACGACGCGTCCCGTGGCAATATCGAGATCCCAGAAACCGACCCTGGCTGCCTCCTGCGAAAGCCTGAGGCGCTCCTCGCTTTCGGCAAGGGCCGCCACGGCACGGGCACGGTCGGTCACATCCATGTTGACGCCGAGCAGACGCAGCGGCGTGCCCGCCTCGTCGTAGGTGATCGAGGTGATCGCCTCAATGTGGCGGATCTCGCCGTCCGGACGGCGAATGCGGAAGCCGCTGCGAAGCCGCGGCGTGCGCTTCGCGACTCCCTCGGTGAACTGGCGATCCGTCGCAGCAAGGTCCTCGGGAAGCAGCAGCCTGCACCATCCTTCGTAGCTCGCGCCGATATCGGCCAGGGAAACCCCGTAGATGCGGGCCTGCTCCTCGCTCCAGACGATGCGGCCGGTCGCCATGTCCTGGTCGAAGACGCCGATGCCGGAGACGGCCTGCGCCAGGCGCAGCCTCTCCTGGCTTTCCTCAGCAAGCCGGCTTGACTGCCGGATATCCGTGACATCAGTGACGACGCCCGCGATGCGCACGGCCCGCCGCGGCTCGCCTGCGAAGGTCGTGCGACCCTTGATGGAAAGCCAGCGATCACGCCCGTCGGGCAGCACGATATGGACCGTCTCGCTCAGCAGCCCGGGGCTGCCCGGGTTGGTCGCAGCAATCACGGCCGCGGTGTGACGATCGCGGTCTTCGGGGTGGATGCGTTCGAAGAGCGCGGCCCGTCGGTCGCGAGGGCCGTAGGCATTAAGGCCGGCGAGCTCGAGCGCTCGCTCGTCCGCTTCGATCCGACCTTCATCGAGGTCGCGCACGAAGATGCCCATGCCGGCTGCATCGAGGGCCAGGCTGTGCAGCTCCTCGCTGACGCGGAGTGCTGCCACCGCGCGCGCGCGCTCGGCGGTGTCCCAGGTGCGCTCGGCCACTTCCCGCAGCAGGGCGATGTCCTGGAGTGACCACGCACGGGGTGCCATGGTGTTCACGTTCAGCGTCCAGGCCACGTCACCCGCCCGCAAGAGCGGCACAGACGCGAAGGCGCGCATCCCGAGCGCACGATAGGCAGCCCGTGAACGCTCGGTCAGCAGCGGCGACGCCTCGGTGTCGTCGATGACGCAGGGCTCGCCCGTGCGCAGCGCGGCGACGACCTCGTCGAAGTCGGCGAGCTCGCGGCAGGCGGCGACGCTCGCGATGCCTTCGCGTGCATAGCCGGCACGGTAGAGAGCTATGCCGTCCGTCGTCCGGAACTCGCCGAAACTGGCGCGGTCCGCGCTGAGCGCCTCGACAAGCAGCCGGCAGGCCGCGGTCTGCATGACGGCAGGATCATCAAGCGGGCGCAGCGCGTCGCCCAGTCGCACGAGGAATGCCTGCCTTGCTTCCGCTGCGCGCAGGGCGGCCTCTGCCGCCTTCCGGGCGGTGATGTCTGCGACGACGCCCGCGATGGATACAGGCCGGCCCGCTCCATCGTAGTAGGTGCGACCGTTCGCCGAGATCCAATGGACCGAGCCGTCCGGCCAACGCGCCCGCACCTCGACGGCCAGCCTGCCGGTGTCGAGCGCATCGGCGAAGGCTTTCCGGAAGGCAGGCCGGTCCTCCTCGACGACGTGCTGCTCGGCTACCGCCCGCCCCCAGTCACGCTGCAAAGCGGCATAGCCAAAAATCTGATCGTGACGCAGCGATCGAGCCGACGTCGTGTCCGTCGCCAAGTCGAGCTCGAAGTAGCCGAGATCCGCAGCGTCAAGGACGAGGTGCAGCCGATCCCGGGTCGCCGGGATCTCGCCTCGGGGGCTCTCATCTGACAGTCCATGCGCGCCGGAATTGCTCGCGTCAGTTCCCAACGACGTTCCAGTTTACAACGGATCTGCCGGCCAGGTCTTTTGGCGGTTCCCAGGCGACAAGTCAAACGCGATGGCACATGCGCCTGACGGACAATTAGGCTTGCGGCCGTGGAAGCATGAACGGGTCTGGACGACAGCATCGCAACGGCGTGTCGACGCTCATTTCGGACCCTTGCTGCCTCTCGCCCTCGGTCGCTCAGGCGACAATACGCCACGAGGCCTCAGTGAGCGACTTCGAGGCAATGGCCAGGCAAAGCCCGACCAGAGCGACCAGGTCGCCGAGCACAACGTAGACCGGCGCATTCTGCGACCGCCGAAGATGCGTTGCTGTCAGCGGCCAAGCCGCGCCTCGCCCGCCTGCGCGCCGAGCACCAGGCGCCCGCCATCAGCGATCGCATGCGCGCAGCAGAGCGTGGTGGAGGCGGCGTTAGTAGAGCCGGCCGACCGGGGAGATGTTGCCTTCGACATGGTCGCGGGCGAAGGGGTCGACCAGCATCACCGTGCCATCCGGTGCGAGGGCGCGCATGGCGTGGGCGGCGGCGGCGACCGGGTCGCCCATGTCGTGCAGGCAGTCGAAGAAGCAAATCAGGTCGTAGGCCGTGCCGGGATAGTCGCTCGCGCGGCCGGGCTCGAAACTCACGCGGTCCGCGAGCCCGGCCTCCGCGGCGAGCCGGCGCGCCTCCGCGATGGAGGCCGCATGCGCGTCGAAGCCGCGGAAGCGGGACGCCGGGAAGGCTTGCGCCATCAGCATCGCGGAATGCCCGTGCCCGCAGCCGACATCAGCGACGAGGGCGCCGGCACCGGGCTTCTCCACCACGCCGTCGAGCGCCGGCAGCCATTCCGGGACGAGGCTGGCACGATAGGCATTGCGTTAGAAGGCGGCGACGCCGCAGTAGAGCCGCCCGTCATGGTCGCCCCAGGAAATGCCCTCGCCGGTACGGAAGGCCTCGATTGCCTTGTCCTCGTCGAACCACATCGAGGCCGGCACCGCCCAGGCATTCGGCATGAAGCAGGCGCTGTGCTTGTCGGCGAACACGAAGGCCTGCTCGGGCGTGAGCTCATAGGTGCTGCTAACCGGCGTGATAGGCGACGTAGCCGCCGGCGACCTGGGCGTTGAGCCATTCGCGGACATAGCGCTCCGCCCAGCCGGCACGGCCCGCGACCTCGCGCGCGGTGAGCGGCCCGGCGCCGGCCATCGCCTTGTAGAGGCCGAGCCGGTGGCCGAGGCTCACCATCACGCCGCCATAGCCGGCCGAGAGGCCCCCGACCGCACGCGCGATCATCGCGTCGAGCTTCGCGGGATCGAGTGCACGCATGTCCATCGTCCTTGTCTCCTGCATTCTCGTAATCAGCGGGAAGGCGGCAGCGCCTGCGCGACGGCCCGGCCGATCCCCTGGCCCTGCCGGCGTCCTGCGGCGATCGCGTGCCGGAAGTGGATCCCGGCGTAGAGGCGGGAGAGCCCGTTCTCCTCGGCGGCGGTCGAAAAGCCGCGGTAGCTTCGCGTCACGCCGGGCAGCGTCAGGCTGGTCAGCTCGTAGGGCACCCCGTCGCCGAGGAGCGCGATCAGCACTTCGGCCGCCGCCCAGCCCAGCACGGTGTGGGTGGACGGGTAGTCCGGTACGGGCGGCGTCACCAGGAAGGGCTGCCAGCCTGGATCCGGCGTGGTCAGCGGATTGCCGTCATCCGCTGCCGCGCGGATGGCGGTCTCCGGGCGCCAGAAGCGGTGCCGGTATTTCTCGGCGAAGCCGGCGATGAAGCCGTCGGCCATCGCGAAATGCAGCAGGGCGAAGGCGCGCGCCGCCTGCCAGGCGTCGAGGCCGGAGCGTCCGATCACCTGGTTTGCGATGCGGTTCCAGCCGAGCGGCGAGTCCTCGTACCAGAAGCGGGCGATCTCGGACTGCTCGGCGGTGCGCGTGACGCTCTCCGCGTGCCCGATCTCCTTCACCTCCGCGACGTCGCGCGCGTAGTCCGCGCTGTCGAGCGGCAGCGGGCCGGGAAGCCGGTGCTCCCGCAGGGAGATGGCGAAGGGGTCCACGCGGCCCCATCCCGGCTGCGCGGCGAAGTCGAAGGGTGGGGTGAACCGGTATTCGCCGGGACCGGACCGCGGCACATAGGCCTCGCCCGCCCGGTCGGCGCCGTCCTGGCGGCGGCGCTCCAGCGTCGTCAGCGCCGCGGCGCGGCCAAGCGCGAGGCCGGCCGTCTTCGGCGCGGCGTCGCGGAGCGGGGCGAGCGCGCGTCCATACGCGGTCTCGATCGCGGCGGCCTGCTGCGGCACCAGCGCGACGAGCACCTCCCGCGCGGCGGCGGCGACGGCCGCCTCGGGGGAGGCAAGTGGTGCCGCGGAGACGGCGGGCGTGTAGGGCGCGTAGCGCGGCTCGATCGCGTTCAGCGCGTCATGGATCGCCGCGTGCAGGATCGCGAAGACGCGCGACTGCGCCATCGGGTTGGTGCCCTGGCTCGGCGCGAAGGCGCCAGAGGCGACCGAGTTCCATCGGAGAACGGCGCTGGCGGGGGCGCGTGCGTCCTCGCGCGCGAGCGCGTAGTTAGACAGGGATGGTGCGGCCGCCGCGAGGGCCGCGCCCTGCAGCAGCCTCAGCGAGAGCAGGCGGCGGTTGGTGATGAAGCCGGTCATCGGTGGGCGTCCTTCCTCACGCGTGGAACGGCGCCCATGCTCGCGGTCCGGTCGTGTTTACGGCAGAGCCGGTTTCGCCCAGGATCGGTTCATTCGTGCCACCAGAAGGGCTGAGGGCCATGGCGGGACCCCCGACCGCATCCGCGCCCGGCGGCGCCGGTGCCGCGCGTCACGTCGCCCTGCTTGCACTGCCCGATGCGGCGGTCTCCACCCTGAGCGGCATCTTTGACGTGATGAACGCCTTCGCCCTGCTGGACCCCGACGGCCCGAAGCCGTTCCAGGTCGAGATCGTGGGCCTGAGGCCGGGGCCGCTGGAGCTCGCCAGCCGCGTGCCGGTGATGGTCCAACGGGCGGTCGAGACCATCGGCGCAACCGACATCGTCATCGTGCCCTCCGTCGTCGTCGGGCCCGACGGATGGCGGAAGGGCCGCTACCCCGAGTTGGTGCGATGGCTGCGCGCGATGCATGCGAGCGGCGCGCTGCTCTGCTCGGCCTGCTCCGGCATCTTCCTGATCGCAGAGACCGGCCTGTTCGACGGCATGGATGCGACGGTGCATTTCGGCTACGCGCGCGCCTTCGCCGAGGCCTATCCCGACGTGCGCATTCATCCCGAGCGCGTGCTCGTCGTCGCTGGCCGGCAGGAGGAGCTGATCAGCTCCGGCGCGTCCATGACGTGGCACGACCTGGTTCTCTACCTGATCGCGCGCCACGCCGGGACGACGGCGGCGCAGGACGTGGCACGGTTCTTCGCCCTACAATGGCACCAAGACGGGCTGACGCCCTTCATGGTGTTCGAGGGCCGGCGCGATCACGGGGACCGCGCCATCGAGGCGGCGCAGGACTGGGTCGCGGGACATTTCCAGGTGGCGGATCCGGTGGCGGAGATGGTGCGTCGGACCGGGCTCGCCGAGCGCACCTTCAAGCGCCGCTTTACCGGCGCGACCGGGCTTGCCCCGATCGCCTACGTGCAGCGGCTGCGGATCGAGGACGCCAAGCGCCGGCTCGAGCGGACGAGCAGCTCCGTCGACGAAATCAGCTGGCAGGTAGGCTACGAGGATCCGGCCTTCTTCCGCCGCCTCTTCCGCCGTGTCACGGGGCTCGCGCCCGGCGCCTACCGCAGGCGGTTCCGCATCCCCGACTTCGCCCAGTCGCGGCGGACCACGAGGGCTGGCAGCTAGGGGCCTGGAAAAGCGGGGCCTACCTGGTGTCGCGTGGCCAAGCGGCAGTCCGACTTGCCCTCGTCCATGCGAGTGATACCAGACGGATCCGTCTCCGGCACAACAGCCGCTTTCCGCCGAGGCCGTTTGGAAACTCGCCGGCTGGATAGAGGCCAGCGTCAGCCGGCACCGGAGCTCAGTGTTCGACAGACTGGCGCTGACCTGGCAGGCGCAGGGCGGGACGAGTCCGCGCCGCCTACGTGGCGGGGATGGCCTTTAAGAGCGGCCCGATGCCCTTGATGGCGATGGCCCGCTTCATGTTGTAGGCCAGCACCTGCAGACTCATCTCTGTACTGACGCGCTTGATGGTGCGGGTCAGGAAGGGGGCAACGCCCATCCAAGCCTTCAGCGTGCCGAATGGATGCTCAGCCGTCTGTCGTCGTAGACGCATGGCGTCGGGTTGAGCGTCGAGCCGACGCTGCATGGCATCCAGGACGCCCTCGTGCTCCCAGCGTGTGATGCAGCGCAGCTTGGCCGGCGTGCATTGAGCCTTGATCGGGCAGGCCGGGCATCTGGTCGTCCAGTAGTGCCGCAGTGTCGTCCCGTTCTCGTCGACGCGGTTGAACCACCACTTCATCGTCCGCCCGCAGGACACCGGTAAGCGTCCTTCTCCGCGAGGTAGGCGAGGTCCTGCTTGCCGAACCGGCCGTTCGCCTTGGCACCCGAGGTCATCGACTTCGGTACGAGCGGAACATGGCCCGCCTGCGTGCAGGCCATAACTTCCTCGCCGGCGTAGTACCCGCGGTCGGCAAAAACCGTCAGCGCGTGATGACCGGTGGTCTCGCTGGCCTTTGCCGCCATTCCCGAGAGCTGGGCGCGGTCGTTGCCGATGTTCGTCACCTCGTGCGCGACGATCAGGTGATGCTTCGTGTCTACCGCGGCCTGCACGTTGTAGCCGACCAGACCCGTATCCTTGCCGGTCGTCGCCATCGCTGGCGCATCCGGACCCGTCAGGGATACCTGCCCGTCGGGCGATGCGCGGACCGCCGCCTCCATCTCGCACAGGTGCGCCATGCGCTCATCGAGCCGCGCAAGCCGGTCTTTCAGCCGCCCGGTCCTCTGGCGCGCCGTCTCCTCCTCCTGCCGGTCCGCGGTCTCAAGCGCGGCGAGGTATCGTGCAACACTCGTCTCTGTCTGCTCCATGCGACGGCGGACGATGTTCATCGTGTAGTTCCGCTCACGCGCGTTCACCGCCTTGAACTTGCTGCTGTCGATCGCGACCGAGGCCTCCGACAGCAAGCCGAGCGCACGGCAGAGGAGGATAAAGCGTCGGCAGGTCGCGCGGATCGCGGGGCCGTTGTCCCGCCGGAAATCGGCGATCGTCTTGAAGTCAGGCGCGAGCCGGCCCGTCAGCCGCATCAGCTCGAGGTTCCGCTCCGCCTCGCGTTCCCGGCGTCGGCTGGACGGAATGCGGTTGAGGTAGCCGTAGATGTATTGAGCAGCGTCGCAGGATGGTAGGCGGGCCTGCCGGTGCGCTCGGGCACGACACCCTCGAAGCCGAGCTCGGCAAGGTCGATCTTCGCGACGAACGCATCAATGACCCGGACCGGGTTCTCCTCCGGGACTTAGTCGTCGATGCACGGGGGGAGCAGTGCCGTCTGGCAGCGGTCCTCGCCTTCGACGAAGCGCTTCATCCCGGCCTCCCCAGCAACGCCAAAATCCTAGCCGAAGGTCGCGGTTTTCACACAAGCTGCGCCCAAATTCGCGGTAGCTCTGTCGCGGAAGTCAGTACAGGCAAGTTCGTGCCGACCAGCCCCCTCGCGACTGGGGACAAGCGCTTTCAGGCGTCCTCGATCCGCCCCAGCAGCGTGTCGCGCGACGCTTGCAGAACGCGATCCGAGAAGGCCGGATCGTCCACCGCGCGCGCCAGGACCATCGCGCCGACCATGCCTGCCAGCAGCGCGATCGCCTTTGCCTCGGCGGACGAATCGCCGCCCGGCATCGACGTCGACAGCACCCGCACGCGCTCCTTCAAAGCTTCGGTAAACACCTCCCGCAGCGCCGCGGGCTGGCGTGCCATCTCGCAGCCCAGCGCCGCCAGCGCGCAGCCCTGCCCCGGTGCATCCCGATGGCTCGGCGCGAGGTAGCGCGTCACGGCGGCAGCCAGGTCGTCACGGCCCGCCTGCTCCGGGAGCCGCGCCAGCGAGCTGGTCGAGAGCGCGTGGCCCAGCGCTTCGGCCGCCAACTGCTCCTTTGAGCCGAAGCGGCTGTAGAGGCTGCCATGGGTCAGGCCAGCGGCCTCAGTCAGGGCATCCACACCGACGCCCGACAGGCCGCGCTCGCGAAACAGGCGCGCGGCCTCTGTCAGGATCCTGGTCCGGTTTTCCGCCGCCTGCTGCTTGGTAACCCGCATCACGCCTCCCGGTGCAGACCATCGAAGCCTGCTTGACATATTTAATGGCGCTCGCCATCAATGTCAAACATGGCGACCGTCATCAATAAGCCTGGGACGGTCTACCCTACGTCCGAACGGAGTTTCCCATGCTGCCCCAATCCATTCCCGGCGTGGCTCTCGTCACCGGCGCTTCCACCGGCATCGGCGCGATCTACGCCGAGCGTCTTGCCAGCCGCGGGCACGATCTTGTCCTCGTCGCGCGCGACACCGCCAGGCTCGAGCAGCTCGCGGCACGCCTTCGCCAGGCCACGGGCCGGCGTGTGGAGGTACTGCCGGCGGATCTCGGCACTGCCGACGGCATCGCCCGCGTCGCGGCGCGGCTGACGGAAACGCCCGCCATCGGCCTTCTCGTCAACAACGCGGGCATGGCGCTTGCCGGCCCGGCAGCGGCTGCGGATCCCGACCGCCTGGACGCAATGATGCGGCTGAACGTCATCGCCGCGACGAAGCTTGCCACGGCGGCCTCCGCGGCGTTCCGCGCGCGCGGGGGCGGCACGCTGATCAACATCGCCTCGGTGCTGGGCCTGGCGCCTGAGCGATTCAACGCGGTCTACGCCGCCAGCAAGGCGTTCATCATCGCGCTCTCGCAAGGGCTCGCCGCCGAACTGGCGGGCACGGGCGTGCGCATCCAGGTCGTCCTGCCCGGCGCCACGCGGACGTCGCTGTGGGAGAAGTCGGGCCTTCCGGTCGAAAGACTGCCGCCGGAGATGGTGATGGATGCCGAGGAGATGGTGGACGCGGCGCTCGTCGGCCTCGACTTCGGCGAACTCGTCACCATCCCGTCGCTGCCCGACGCCGAGGCCTGGACGAGAGCCGACGCGGCGCGACTGTCGCTCGGGCCGAACCTCTCCCTTCGTCACGCCGCGCCGCGGTATCGCACGGTCGCGGCGGAGTCGGCAGCATGAGCGCCGCCGCGGCCGCCCCCGCTCTCGCGCAAGCCGCCACGCTCAATCCCCGCACGCGGCGCCTGCTCCAGGATCCGATCCTGCCGACGCTACTGCGCCTGGCGGTGCCGAACCTTCTGATCATGGTGGCCCAGGCCTCGACAGGCCTGATCGAGACCTGGTGGATCTCGCACCTTAGCACCGATGCGCTGGCCGGCATGGCGCTGGTCTTCCCGCCGGTGATGCTGATGCAGATGCTCTCGGCCGGGGCGGTCGGCGGCGGGATCTCCTCCGCCGTTGCGCGCGCGCTTGGGGCGGGCCGGCGGGACACCGCGGATGGACTGGTCCTGCATGCCGTCGTCATCAACCTGGCGCTGGGCTTCGCCTTCTCGGCGCTGATGCTCGGCTTCGGGCGGCCGATCTACGGGGCGCTGGGTGGCGAGGGCGCCGCGCTGGAAGCGGCGCTGACCTACTCGACCGTCGTCTTCCTCGGAAACCCGCTGCTGTGGCTGATGAACGGGCTGGCCAGCGTGATCCGCGGCACAGGCAATATGCTGGTCCCGGCGCTGGTGATCTGCGCCGGCGTGTTGCTGCTGGTGCCACTCTCGCCGCTGCTGATCTTCGGCGTCGGACCGCTGCCCGCGCTCGGGGTCGCAGGCGGCGGCACCGCGCTGGTCGCCTTCAACCTGGCGGGCGCGCTGGTGCTGGGATGGTACATCCTGTCGGGGCGTAACCTCGTTCGCCCGCGCTTCGTCCGGCTGCAATGGGCGCCGATCCGGGAGATCCTGCGCATCGGTGGCGTCGGCGCGGTGTCCTCGCTGCAGACCAACGTGACGATCGCGCTGCTGACGGCCCTCGTGGCAGGGCATGCCGGGCTCGATGCCGTGGCCGGCTTCGGCACGGGGGCGCGGCTGGAGTACCTGCTCGTGCCGCTGGTCTTCGGCCTTGGCGCACCGCTCGTCGCCCTGATCGGCACCAACATCGGCGCCGGGCAGCGGGAACGGGCCTTGCGGATCGCGCTGGTCGGCGGCGCGATCGCCTTCGCAATGACGGAGACGATCGGCGTGGCCGCCGCGATCTGGCCGCAGGCGTGGCTGTCGCTGTTCAGCGCCGAGCCTGCGATGCTGGAGGCCGGCAGCGCCTATCTGCGCATCGTCGGGCCAGCCTTCGGCTTCTTCGGCCTGGGGCTCTCGCTATACTTCGCGTCGCAGGGCGCGGGCCGCCTGGCCTGGCCGCTCGGCGCGGGCTTTCTGCGCATGGTCGTGGCGGTCGGCGGTGGCTGGCTGGCGCTGCGACTGACCGGCTCGCTGGAGGCGCTCTTCGGCGCCGCGGCCCTGGCGCTGGTGCTCTATGGCAGCGTGCTGGTGGTCGCGGTGCGGTCCGGGGTGTGGTTCCGCGGCGCGCGACCGACGCTGCGCTGACGCCGGACAGAGGCGGTCTGTCGGTGGCGACAACGCCTGCATTTGAAGCGAGCGTACGTCCGCGGGCAGCCGCCGCCGCCTGCGACACGACTTCCTCAGTCGTTCACTTGGGGAAGCGCTACCGCCGGCGTTGACCCCGAGCGGACATCCTCGACCGATCCGCCGACAGCAAGGACCGTCAGATCCAATGGCAGCGCTACGCGAGGCATACACCCCGAAGAACTCGGCGCCTGCCGCTGTTGGCCGGCGAGAGACTGGGGAGCCGCTATACAACGAGAGCGGCAACGGCTGAGCCCAGCAACGGCCTGGTCGAGTTGAGGCGCCCCGGAAGGGGCGTCTCCGTCCGCGTCAGGCCGGCGGGGGAGCAAAAACAGGACGGCGGCACCGTCCGCCGCCCCGCAAGCCCTGTAGCGTCCGGTCAACACGCAAGTTGTGCGCATTCGCCGGAGCGGTGGAACGCCAGGGTACGGGTGGCCCGATTCCGCAGGCGAGCCGATCACGTCTGGTGCGCCGAATCATCGGATCGCGCACCCCGTAGGAGCCCGGCATCTTGCGCGCCCAGTGGAACTTGGAGATGGCGGACCCTCAGTAGTCGATGGCGTCTGAGGGCAACACGAGGCGGCCCTTGGCCTGCGATGTCGGAGCGCGCTGGCTCAATCCTCGGGCAGACCCGCTGCCCGCCAAGCGCGCACCATTCGCTCGAAGCGTTCGCCTTTGTGGCGGGACGGGTGGCATTCCCGCATGCGTGCGATCGAGACGCCGGGATGGGTGGCCCGCAAGTTCGCGATCGCCGCACGCGCACCGTCCTGGTCGCCGGCTTCCGCCAGCAGGAAGGCGAGCTGCCGGTTGGCCCAGCTCGTGCGCGGTCGCTGGTGCAGCACCTCCCGGATCAACCGAGCGGCCTCGGTAGCCTCGCCGCGGGCGGACATCGCCATGGCGATCCCGACGCGCAGGTTGAAAGCGAGCGGATCGAGCGGGTTGAGCATCAGCGACCGCTCGAAGCGCTCGATCGCCGCGTCGGGCTCGTCGCGGTAGATCGCGAGCCAAGCATACCGCGCCCAGGCCCACGCATTGTTGGGATCGAGAGCCAGCGCGGCCTCGATGAAGGTGCCGGCTCGGTCGAGATCCTCGAGGCACTGACTAATCGCCGCGCCGACGGCGGCCAGCGCCGTCGGGTCGTCTCCGACCAGCGGGGCGGCCGACTCCACCGCCTCGGCAGCCGCCCGGCGATCCGCCTCGGCATCCCTGGTCCAGAGATAGACGACTGCCTGCGAATGGCACCAGGCGAGCAAGGCCAGGGCTCGGCCATAGCTGGGCTCCACCTCCACGGCCTGGTGCAGCATTCCGATCGCCGCCTCGTTGTCCGACGCGGTCTGGGCCCAGATCCGGGGGTGGGCGCGCAGCACCAGGTCATGCGCGCGCAGGCTGCCCGGCGGGCGGTTGCGTGCGACCTCGATCTCTGCGTTGCGCACGGCGGGAAGGATCGCGCCGGCGACCTGCGCCGCGATGCGGTCCTGAAAGGCGAAGATGTCGGTTGCCGCCCCTTCATAGCGATCGGACCAGAGCTGCTGGCGGCTCGCCGCGTCCACGAGCTGCACGGTGATGCGGAGCCGGTCGCCGCCGCGGCGCACCGTGCCCTCCACGACATAGGTGACGCCCAGCTCCTCGCCGATCGCGCGCACATCTGCCAGGCGCCCCTTGTAGGTGAACGCAGTCTGCCGGGCGATGACGACGAGGTCGCGCACCCGCGACAGTGCGGCCGTGACCTCCTCCACGACGCCGTCCACGAAGTAGTCGTCCGCCGCCCCGCTGAGGTTGTCGAAGGGCATCACGATGACCGACGGCCGCTCGCGATCGGGCGCCGGCGGTGCGGGGCCGGGCGCGGTCGGCCGCGGCGCCGCAGCGACCGGTGATGCCAGCAGCACCTCCGTCTGCGGTTCCGGCGTGGCGTCGAGCTCGCGGCGCAGGGCCTCACGGCAGAGCTCGAGTTGGCGGCGCGCGGCGGTGGCGCGGCCGTGGCGCAGATGCAGCCGGATCAGCGCGCGATGCGCTTCCTCCGCCGCGGGGTCGAGCAGGAGCAGGCGCTCGGCCAGGCCCTGCCCCGCCTGCTGCGCCTCGGCGGCGTCGAGCTGGCTCAGCCGCTCCGCGAGCAGCAGCGCCTTCTGCCGAAAGCGCTGGCGATGCGGCAGGAAGAGCTGGTCGAGCGGCTCGGCGAAGGCCATGCCGGCCAGCAGGTCGCCGCGGAATAGCATTGCCGCGCGCGCCAGACCCGCGGCGTCCGCCGGCTGCTGCAGCGCCTCGAACTGCCAGGCGTCCACCGAAGCCGGCGCCCCGCGAAGCTGCACGGCTTCGACGTCGCTCTGAAGCCGCAGCCCGTCGTCCCTCGAGGCGCCGAGGGCGCGGCGGATCACTGCCAATCCCTGGCGGAGAGAGTTGCGGGCCTGCGCCTCCTCCCGGTCGGGCCAGAAGGCCGCGCAGAGCTGCTCCCGCCGCAGGCGCGCCGGCGCCGACAACGCGAGAAGGGCCAGCAGCAGCGCGGTCTTGCGCGTGGGCAGGGGCGCGGAGGCCTCGCCGCCATCCAGATCAAGCCCTCCGAGAAGTCGCAGCTGCAAGCGGGTCGTCCCCCGGCGCCATGGGATGGAGCGAAGCTATCCCCTTCCGCGCCGCCATTTAACGACGATTTAACGCCGCATGCCGCGTCACAGCACGCGACCCGAACGCCTGGCAAGCGCGCCGGAGGGAGCATCGCTCACAGCAGGGTCTCCGATCGGGGGCCCGCCAGGCAGAGGAGCAGCACCATGGCGCGCAGCATCGTCCAGACCTTCATCCCCGCAGCACCGGCAGGCCACCGCGCTACGCTGCTGCAGCACGCGGCGCACCTCTTCGCGCGACTGGCCGCGGCGCGTGCCGCCCGGCTGACCGCCGGGACGCTGGCAGCGCTGAGCCCGGAGCAGCGCCGCGACATCGGCGCCGCAACCCTCAACCGCCCCACGATCGAAGTTGAGCGTAGCGTGATGACCAATCTCACGTCGCTGCGCTGACAAGACGGTCCACAACCTTCAGCGCCGAGAGCGGTGGTATCAGCCGCGACAGCGAGGCATTTCCAATAGCCAGCGCGCAACCGTCTTTCCCGCGCGCCTGTCGTACAAGCTGCAATAAGTAGAGAGCCGTTGTGCCGCGATGAGCGAGCGGAGCGAGAGTCTGCAGTCCGCCGAGTTTGATGAGGCGGTAGCCCATTGTCGGTGAGCCGCCTTTCTGGAGGGCGGTTTGGGGCTGACGGACGAGGAGTGGGCGGTGCTGGAGCCGCTGGTGGAGGCGTGCCGTCCACATGCGAAGGTGCCGCCGAGCAATCTGCGCCGGACTATCTCGGCCATCTTCTGGCGACACCAGAGCGGGCCGAAATGGTGCGCCTCGCCGGAGGAGTTCGGGCCGTGGAGGATGGCGGCCCAGACCGTCTGACGCAGTGCGTCAGACCCGGTGGTCCCGGCTCGGCGTGTGGGAGCGGCTGCTCGAGATGGCACGGGCGCGGGGTGTCGAGCTTGGTATTGCGTTCCTCGACGGCACGTCGATCCGCGCCCACCAGAAGGGGGCAGCGGCGGCGGTAGAGACGCCGCTCCGGCGGAACGGGGCGTGGGTGAGGCGCTTGGCCGCTCTCGTGGCGGCTATGGCAGGCCTGCGTGATCGCTGACAGCAGCGGTCGCGCGGTCGCCTTCGCCCTCGCGCCAGGTCAGGCGCATGAACCGCCCAACGCCGTGCCGCTGCTGCCCGTCTACCCGGCGTGCCGCTCTGGGTCGTTGCCGACCGCGGCTACAGCAGCCACGCCTTCCGCCAGTACGTTTGAGATCGGTGCGCGGCCTGCCATCCCGACCCGCCGCGACGAGGGGCCTGTCGCCTGCCCAGCGCCGATCTACAACAACCGCAACCGTGTCGAGCGCCTCTGGGCCAGACTGAAGGAGTGGCGCGCCGTCTCAACCCGCTACGAGAAAACCGCCGCGTCCTTCCTCGGCGTCCTCTGCCTCGCCGCCACCGCCGATTGGCGCAGGCGCTAATGGGCCCTAGCCTCACCACCAGATGGGCCAGAGCCTCCGTTAGCAAGCCGCCTCGGCTGTCTCAAAGCATTCGACGACGGACACTCCCGCGGCCGGGTCAAAGCCGTCATGGTGCCGTAGCGCCGACTGGCACCAGCCGTGCGGGCATCCGACGCCGTGCAGCGAAGCTCAGCCGCTGACTGCCCGGCCACCGGTGACCGGCTCTTACCTTAGGCCGATCCGTAGGTTGGACGGACGGTCGTGATCTTGGCCCCCAGTCGACCGCAAGTCAGATACGCTTACGCAGTCACTCAGGGGGGACAAGCTGCGGGCGAAGGCGGCGTCGCTTGGCAGGCCAGGGAATATCTGTCGGGAGGACCGGCGGCGGTTCTGGACCGGGGTAATCGCGGGAACAGATCGCATCGCGCGATCACTGCCGCCTGAAATCAGCATCGCGTGCATCGCGGGTTCGGCGTTGCAAGCGCGCGACCCGCAAGCCTAGCCTTCCCGCACACCTGCAGCGGAGGACGGCGATGCAGTTCAGGCCGGATGTCGAGCGGCTGGGCGCCCTGCCGGGCGAGCGCGGGCTTGATGCCATCATCGCGATGAGCCCCGAGAACTTCGCCTATGTCAGCGGCTGCTTCATCCTGACGGTCGGGCTGATCCGTCCGCGGCAGGCCTTTGCGATCGTCCCGGCCCGGGGCAAGCCGAGCCTGGTCATCTGCTCTATCGAGCTCTCGCTCGCGGAATCCGACAGCTGGATCGAGGACATCGCGACCTACACCGAATTCGCCGACAGCCCGATCGACGCGCTGGTGAAGGAGCTGAAGGTGAAGGGGCTTGAGAAGGGCCGGCTCGGCCTTGACCTCGACTACATTCCGGCGAGCTCCTTCGACCGGCTGAAGGCCGCGCTGCCGCAGGCGAGCTTCGTCAACACGACCGAGGACATCGCCGGGATCCGCGCGATAAAGACGCCGGCGGAGGTCGCCCACCTCGAGAAGATCACGAAGCAGACGCACCGCGCCGTGCTGGATGCCATGGCCGCGAGCAACCAGGGCGACACCGAGCGGAACATGGCCGACCGGATCGCCACCAACATCATCACCAACGGCGCTGACGGCACGCTCTTCGTCTGCTTCGCCAGCGGCGACCGCACGCCGCAGGCGCATGCGCATGCCAATGACCGCGTGCCGCGCCCCGGCGAGATCATCCGCTTCGACGTCGGCGGCACCTACGGCGCCTGGGCCAGCGACTTCGCGCGCACCTATTCATCGGGCAATCCGTCGCCGATGCAGAAGGACACCTACGCGAAGCTCTGGAAGGTCCACAAGGCCACGATCGACATGGTGAAGCCCGGCGTGACGGCGGAGGAGATCTTCTTCTTCTGCAAGGACCAGTTCGCGAAGCAGGGCCTCGAGTTCCACATGCCCCATGTCGGCCACAGCTTCGGCGTCGAGCTGCACGAGAACCCGATGCTGCGCCCCGGCGACAAGACCGTGATGCGCGAGGGCTTGGTGATCAACATCGAGCCCGTCGCGAAGGACGCGGAAGGCTCGCTCTATCACATCGAGGACCTGATCGTGGTAACGGCGGACGGCCACCGCGTGCTCACCCTCGGCCTGCCGCCACCGGAGCTGCCGGTGATCGGCCGCACGCTGGACTACTGAACCGCCACCCCCGGAGGGAGAAGAGGCATGCACGCGAGACGTAGTCTGTTCCGCGCCTTCTTCGCGGCGCTGGTCGCCACCGCCCTGTCCGCCTTCGGGGCGGAGGCGCAGATCGTGCGCATCGCGCACCACCACGCCGTCGGCGGCATCGTGGACCAGGCCGCCAACCGCCTCGCGACGACGCTGCGCGAAAGGTCGGGCGGGCGGATCAACGCGCGCGTCTTCCCCGCCGCCCAGCTCGGCCAGGAACGCGAGGCCTATGACCTGCTGAACAGCGGCGCGATCGACATAACCTTCACCTCCACCGGCATCATGGACAAGGCCTACCAGCCTATCGAGGTAACGGCGCTGCCCTTCGTCTTCCGCGACTGGGGCCATGCGCGCCGGGCGCTGAACGGCGAATTCGGCCAGGCGATGACCGACGGGCTGCGCGCCAACTCCAACACGGAAGTGCTGGCCTATTTCGGCCTGGGCTTCCGCGACATGATGTTCCGCGGCGATCCCGTGCCGTCGCTGTCCGGCATGACCGGCGTGCGCATGCGCTCGCCCGAGAGCTTCGTCTTTATCCGCATGTTCGAGCTGATGGGCGCGCGCCCGACGCCGGTGACCTGGGGCGAGGTCTACATGGCGATGCAGACCGGCGTCGCCGCCGGCCTGGAAAGCCCCGCCGCCCTGGCGCTCGACATGAAGTTCAACGAGGTCACGCGGTCGCTCGTGCAGACGCGCCACATGTTCGCGATCATGGCGATCGACATGAACAAGCAGCGCTTCGCCCGCTATTCCGCCGCCGAGCAGGCGATGATCCGCGACGCCGCGCGCGAGGCCGGCACCTGGGCCGAGGATACGCTGGCCATCCCCGCGGAGCAGCAGGCCTATGACACGCTGCGCCAGCGCGGCCTCCAGGTCGTCCCCGCCCAGGACCCGGAGGCCTGGTCGCGCGCCATGCAGCCCCTGCTGCAGGAGATCCGCGGCCGATCCGCCGATTCCGGCCGACTGATCGACATGCTGGCCGCGACGCCCTAAAGGGATGACGCACGCCGAAGAGATTCCGGACCTCGCGACGGTCGCGATCGAGGACAACGATGCCCGGGTGGAACCGCGCCGCGACGTGCGGTTCCTGCTCGGCATCTCCTCCGTCCTGCTGGCCTGCGCAGTGCTGCTGGTGGTCGGCCAGATCATCCTGCGCTTCGTCTTCAACAACCCCCGCGCCTGGGCCGAGGAGGTCGGGCGCTACCTCTTCGTCTGGATGGTCTTCGTGGGCTGCGGCGTCGCCACCGCGCGCGGCAGCCATATCCGCGTGACGGAGGTCGTGGACTGGTTCGGCGATGCCGGCCGGCGCTTCAGCCACTGGCTCGGCTTCGGCTCCGACGTGATCTGCAACATCGTGCTGATCTATGCCGGCAGCGCGGTCGCGTGGAAGAACCGCTTCGTGCAGTTCTATTCGCTGGACGGCTTTCCCCAGGTCGTCTTCTACGTCGCGCTGCCGCTGGGCGGGCTGCTGATGCTGATCTACCAGTTCCGGCGAAAGCCGGCCGCCATGCGATGAGAGGGGCGCGGCTTGTCTGACGTCGGCCTGCTGCTCGGGGTCTTCTCCTTCCTGCTGCTGGCCGGCGTCTCCTGCGCGAACTCCATGCTGCTGGCCTCCCTCGTCAGCATCTGGGTGACGGGCTTCCCGGTCACCATGACCGCCGACAACATGCTCGGCGCCATCAACTCCTTCACGCTGCTCGCCGTGCCCTTCTTCATCCTGGCCGGCGTGATCATGAACCGCGCGGGGCTGACCGCGCGGCTGATCGATGTCAGCCGCGCCTTCGTCGGGCATTTCCACGGCGGCACGGCGCAGGTGAACGTGGTCGCCAGCATGTTCTTCTCCGGTATCTCGGGCTCGGCCTCGGCCGACGCCGCGGCGATCGGGTCCATGCTGATCCCGACCATGAAGCGGGAAGGCTACGACCCCGGCTTCGCCGCCGGCGTGACGGCCAGCGCGGCGACGATGGGGCCGATCATCCCGCCTTCCATCGTGATGGTGATCTACGGCTCCATCACCAACCTCTCGATCGGCGCGCTGTTCCTGGCGGGCATCCTGCCCGGAATCCTGATCGGCGTGACGCTGATGCTGATGGTGGCCTACATGTCCCGCAGGCGCGGCTATCCCCGCGCGCCGCGCGTCGGCTGGACGGACCGGCTTCGCGCGATCGGCGCGGCGCTGCCGGCGGTGCTGGCGCCGGTCATCATCCTGGGCGGCATGTTCTCCGGCGTCGCCACCGCGACCGAGGCCGGCGTCATCGCGTGCGTCTACGGCCTCTTCGTCGGATTCTTCGTCTATCGCGACCTCAGGCTGGCCGACATGCCGTCGCTGCTAGCCGACGCGGTCGAGATGACGGCTGTGCCGATGTACATCCTGGCCACCTCGTCCGTCTTCGGCTTCATGCTGACGGCGCATGGGCTCGGCTTCATGATTGGCGACTTCCTGTCCGGCATCACGCAGGACCCGCTGACCTTCCTGCTGATTATCGTCGCGCTGCTGACGGTGGTCGGCATCTTCCTGGACGGTATCGCGGCGCTGCTGATCGTGGTGCCGGTCTTCGCGCCGCTGGTGGACGTCTACCACGTCGATCCCCTGCAGTTCGCGCTGATCGTCATCATGACGATCATGATCGGCACGGTGACGCCGCCCGTGGGTATGCAGCTCTACATCGCGGCCGCGATCGCGCGCATCCCGATCGGGCGCGTCGTCGCCTGGCCGTTCTGCTGGGCGATGACGGGCGCGGTCGTCATCCTCTGCTTCGTGCCGCAGCTCGCGACCTTCCTGCCCAGGCTGCTGCTGCCCTAGGAGTTCCGACCATGCCCTCCGCCGCCACCGATCCCGCGCTGGAAGCCACCCTGCGTGCCTTGCCCGCCAAGCTCGGTCTGGATGCCATCGTCGCGATCAGCCCCGAGAACTTCACCGGCGTCTCCGGCGCGCGCATCGACACCATGGTCCTGATCCGGCACCGCCAGGCCTTTGCCATGCTGCCCGCACGCGGTGAGCCGGAGCTGATGGTCTGCGCGATCGAGAAGACCTGGACGGCGTCCCAGAGCTGGATCGAGACCATCAACACCTATCGCGAGTTCCTCGACGATCCCATGGACAAGCTGGCGGAGCGGCTCGCCGCGCGCGGCCTGACCAACGCGCGCATCGGCATCGACGCCGACTTCCTGCCGCTCGCCTCCTGCCAGCGCCTGATGGCCCACCTGCCCAACATCACGCTCGTCGATACGCACAAGGAGCTCACCGCGATCCGCGCGATCAAGACGCCGTCCCAGGTCGCGGCGCTGGAGGCCGCGGCGAAAGGCACCCACCGCGCCACGATTGAGGCGATGCGCGCGACGAAGCTCGGGGACACCGAGAAGGAGATGGTCGGCCGCATCGGCGACGGCATCGCCCGCAGCGGTGCCGAACGCCCCTTCTTCCTCTATCTTCTCAGCGGCGACCGCACAGCGATCTCGCACGGCCTGCCGTCGGACCGGAGGCTGCAGGAGAGCGAGATCATCCGCTTCGACGTCGGCGGCATCTACGGCCCCTACTGCTCCGACTTCGCGCGCACCTATTCCAGCGGCAAGCCGACCGACCTCCAGCGCCGCACCTATGCCGCCCTGCGCGAGATCGAAGAGCTTGCCATCGAGGCCGTGAAGCCTGGCGTGGCGGCGCACGAGATCCACGCCCTCTGCGCCCGCGAATACGCCAGGCGCGGCCTGACCTTCCGCATGGGCCTGGTGGGCCACAGCCTCGGCGTCGAGCTGCACGAGGCGCCGGTGATGCGCCCCGGCGAGAAGACCGAATTCGCGCCAGGCATGGTGCTGAACGTCGAATGCAGCGTGATGGACGAATCCAACACCTACTTCCATCTCGAGGACCTCGTCGTGGTGACGGACACCGGCACGCGCCTGCTGACACTCGGCCTCGCGCCGACCGAGATCCCGACCATCGGGTAGCAGCAAGCACGCTAGAGCCTCGTGCCGGAACTGTGAATCGGTGAGGGATTCCGGCGCGGAGTTGGTTTGTGAT